>NZ_JBHVWT010000013.1:151873-195096 GCF_042882135.1 Streptomyces sp. NPDC058240 | reverse complement strand
TCCCGGGTGAAGGTCACCCGGGACGACCGCGAGATCTCGGTCTTCCACACCTGGTACCAGCACGCGCCGCTCGTCGAGATCGAAGAGCGGTAGAGCCTCCCCCGGTCCCGGCGCTGCCCGGCCGCACATCCGTTCAGCCTCCTCCGGCACAACGTGATGCCCCATCAGTAGAGTCGGCAGCGACCAGGCGAATCCAGCCCGGCCCGAGTGCACCCTGCTCGGTGCCGGACCTTCCCACCTCGCTAGGAGATACCGTTGAGGATGCTGATCAACGTCCCCGAAACCGTTGTCGCGGACGCACTGCGCGGTATGGCTGCCGCCCACCCCGAGCTGACCGTGGATGTCGAGAACCGTGTCGTCGTACGACGCGACGCCCCCGTGGCCGGGAAGGTGGCGCTGGTCTCCGGCGGCGGTTCCGGGCACGAGCCGTTGCATGCGGGGTTCGTCGGGCCCGGGATGCTGTCCGCGGCCTGCCCCGGAGAGGTGTTCACCTCGCCCGTGCCGGATCAGATGGTGCGGGCCGCCGCCGCGGTCGACAGCGGGGCGGGGGTGCTCTTCGTCGTCAAGAACTACACGGGTGACGTGCTGAACTTCGAGATGGCCGCGGAGCTCGCCGAGGACGAGGGCGTACAGGTCACCCAGGTACTGGTCAATGACGACGTGGCGGTGACCGACAGTCTCTTCACGGCGGGGCGCCGGGGTACGGGCGCCACCCTGTTCGTCGAGAAGATCGCCGGGGCGGCGGCCGACGAGGGTGCGCCGCTGGAGCGGGTGGCGGCCGTCGCCCGGCGGGTGAACGAGGCGTCGCGGAGTTTCGGGGTGGCGCTCAGCGCCGTCACCACGCCGGCCAAGGGCTCCCCCACCTTCGATCTGCCGCCGGGTGAGCTGGAGCTCGGCATCGGCATTCACGGCGAGCCGGGGCGGGAGCGGCGGCCGATGATGACCTCGCGGGAGATCGCGGACTTCGCGGTGGACGCGGTGCTGGACGACCTGCGGCCGACCGGACCGGTGATCGTGCTGGTCAACGGGATGGGCGCGACGCCGTTGCTGGAGCTGTACGGGTTCAATGCCGAGGTCCAGCGGGTGCTGTCCGAGCGGGGCGTCGTGACAGCTCGTACGCTCGTGGGGAACTATGTGACCTCGCTCGACATGGCGGGCTGTTCGGTGACGCTCTGCCAGGTGGACGAGGAGCTGCTGCGGCTCTGGGACGCGCCGGTGGAGACGCCTGCGCTGCGCTGGGGCCGTTGATCCGCCGGTACCGCACCCCGTCCTGCTGGAGCGACAAGGAGATCATGTGCTCGACGCCGACTTCTTCCACCGTTGGATGGCCGCGGCCGCGGCTCTGGTGAGCCGTGAGGCGGACCGCCTCACCGACCTCGACTCCGCGATCGGGGACGCCGATCACGGCAGCAATATGCAGCGCGGGTTCGCCGCGGTGACCTCGGTCCTGGACAAGGAGCCGCCGCAGACTCCGGGGGCCGTACTGATGCTGGCCGGCAGGCAGTTGATCTCGACGGTCGGCGGTGCTTCGGGCCCGTTGTACGGGACGCTGCTGCGGCGTACGGGAAAGGCCCTGGGCGACGCCCCCGCCGTGACACCGCAGCAGTTGGCGGAGGCGCTCGGGGTGGGCGTCGCGGCCGTGGCGCAGCTCGGTGGGGCGCAGGCCGGGGACAAGACGATGCTCGATGCGCTGCTGCCGGCCGCCGAGGCGCTCGGCACGTCGTTCGCGGCGGCCCGGGACGCGGCCGAGGCGGGGGCGCTGGCGACGGTGCCGATGCAGGCCCGCAAGGGCAGGGCGAGCTACCTGGGTGAGCGCAGCATCGGTCATCAGGATCCCGGGGCGACGTCCTCGGCCCTGCTGATCGCCGCGCTGGCCGATACCGGGGCGGCGGACGGGAGCGACGCATGAGTGACGGGAAGCAGGTCGGGATCGTGCTGGTCTCGCACAGCGGCCCGGTGGCCGAGTCGGTCGCCGAGCTGGCCAAGGGCCTTGCCGCGGGTGGCGCCACGGCTCCGGTGGCCGCCGCCGGCGGCACCCCGGCGGGAGGTCTCGGGACGAGTGCGGAGCTGATCGCCGAGGCCGCCAGGTCGGTGGACTGCGGCGCGGGCGTCGCGCTGCTGGTCGATCTGGGGAGCGCGGTGCTCACGGTCAAGTCGATGCTGGCCGAGGGCGACGAGCTGCCGGACGGCTCCCGACTGGTGGACGCGCCGTTCGTGGAGGGCGCCGTGGCGGCCGTGGTCACGGCGTCGGCGGGCGGCGACATCGCGGCGGTGGCGGCTGCGGCGTCGGAGGCGTACGGGTACCGCAAGCTGTAGGCGCGCGGGGCCGCCCCGCACCGTGTCGTGGTGCGGGGCGGCCTCCTGTCAGGCGGGTGCGGGGCGGACCGGCCTTCGGTTCGTCAGGCCGCCGGCGCGGACCCGGCTGCCGCGATCCTGATCTGCGCCTTCTGTGTCGTGCCGTTGACCGTCACGGCGAGCGTGATCGTCCCCGGCCGCAGCGCGGTGAGGGTGCCGGTCGACGGGTCGAGTACCGCCGTGTGGCGGTGCCGGGCGCCGCTCCGGTCGCCGATGTGGACGTTCGGGGAGCCGGTCCAGTCCGCGGCCAGCGGGAAGCCGACCGGGACGCTCCGGGTCCCCTGGGTGACGGTCGCGGTGACCTTCGTGCGGCTTCCGGTGCCGAGCACCGCGGGCGCGTCGATCCTCAGCGCGTCCACGTGCGCGCGGGTCTGCACGGATACCCAGTCCGGCCCGCCCCGCCACGGCCCTTGCCGCGCGGCGGCCTGTGCTCCGTGGCTGACGCGGTCGGCGCCGACCAGCGACCAGCCGGTGAAACCGCCGTCGTCCGCGGGCCCGGCCGGTGCCTTGCCGGAGTTCCCATTGATGAGGTACGGCACGCCGTCGACGTGCGAGGCGTGGAAGACCCCCACGTGGCTGCCGATGAAGGCCGCGCCCTTGCCCGTCGTACGGCGGAAGTCGGCGAGCCACTGTTCGACCAGGGCCGCCTCCTTGCGGTCCCCGAGCTGGCTGCCCTTCTGCACGGTCGGATCGCGCGGCGGCACGTGCTCGATCAGCATGAGCGAATCGACGTCACGGTCCTTCGCCGCCGCGTCCAGCTGGGCACGGAGCTGCTCGATCTGGGCGAAGCCCCCGCCGCGCAGGCTGAGGCTGGATGTGTCGAGCGTGACGAAGCGGGTGCCCTTGTGGTCGAACGTCCGCTGGGCGGGACCGAATTCGGTGACGAAGTTGTCGATCCTGCCGCCCATCACCTCGTGGTTGCCCGGTACGTAGTACCAGGGCAGCGAGTCGCCGAGTTCCTCGGTGAGGATGCGGCGGGCGAAGGCCAGGTCCGCGGGTGATCCTTCGTCGACGAGGTCCCCGTTGACGACCAGGAAGTCCGGGGCCGCCGCCTTGATCTCGCGCAGGGTGCGCCGTGCCTGGGCGACGATCGCGCTGTCCGGGTCGCGGGCGACGAACTGGGCGTCGGACATCACCGCGAACTGCCAGTCCCTGCGCCCGGTCACGGCCGCCGGGTCGATCAGCGGGTCGGCGGGAGCGGCCTGTTCGGGCAGGTCGACGGTGGGTGGCACCTGGGTGGTGAGGTCGTCGATCACGATCTCACCCGTGTACTGCTTGGCCGCCCCGGTCTCCGCGAGGTAGAAGCGGGAGACGGAGAGCGGCATGGCGGCTCCCGGGGGCACGGCGAAGGTGACCTGCCGCCAGCCGTTCCAGGTGACGTACGGTCCGCGCAGCAGTTGGTCGGAGCCCGCCGCGTCCTTGAGGTGCAGGGTCGGCCAGGCGCCCTGGCCGTCTCCCTTGATCCACAGCTTGAACGACTGGGGCTGGCCGGGCACGGTGACCGACTGGGGCGGGGCGGCGTAGGCGGCACGGGTCGCGGTGGACAGGGTGAAGTCGTAGCCGAGCTTCAGTCCGGTGCCGGTGTGGCCGTCGGGTGTGGCCGCCAGCGATCCGTCCGCACGGGCCTGGCTGAACTTCCAGGACCCGGCGTCGTCGAAGGAGGAGACGGCCTGTTCGGTGAGGCCGACGCTGACGGCGAGGACGGTGGTGGTGCCCGCGACGGTCGCCCTGATCTGTCCGGCGCCGGAGCCGGTGCGCGAGGCGACGGTGAAGGAGCCCTGTCCGTCGTCACGGATGTCGAAGAGGGCGCGGTCGTACTCGAGCGCGATGTCGCGCGGCTCGACGGGGGCGTTGGTGCCGTGGGCGTCGAGCCCGACGATGCCGAAGGTGCCGGTGGCCCCGGCGTCGGCGAGGCCCACCCGCTGGGTGGTGGGCTGGATCCGGGCCAGCTGGTCGAGGACGGTCAGGGAGGTGCTGCCGTGCGCCGGCCCGCGTTCGGCCCGTACGTCGGTGGTGCCGCTGCGGCGTGCGGTGAAGAGCCCGTTGCCGTCGACCGTGCCGACGGTGCCGCGTGCGGTGTGCCAGCGCGGGGTCCCCTGCGCAGGGCCGTATGTCTCGTCGTACCCGGTCGCGGTGAGGCGCCGGGTGAGGCCGGGGAAGACCCGGTCGGGGTGGCCGCCCTTGACGGGGTCGACGCCCGGGGCGGAGCCGGCGGGGGTACGGGGCTGGACCCAGTAGCCCTTCAGTCGTCCGCTGCCGTCGGGGGCGGTCAGGGCTAGGCCGTTGGGGACGGTGCGTTCGCTGCCGTCGGAGGGGCTGTTCTCCACCTGGAGCGCGTCGCTGCCGGGTGCGCGGGCGACGAGGGTCGACGATCCGCCGCCGTCCAGGTTGAGTGCGCTGTACGAGCCGGCGCGCCGCATCATCAGGGCGAGTTCGGTGAGGGTGACGCCGCCGCTGTCCGCCTGCCGCCCGTCGACGGTGAGGATCTGCATGGTCCGGCCGTCCTTGGAGAAGCCGACGGCGGTGCGGGGTGCGGCGGTGTTGTTGCCCTCGCCGTCGTGGTTCTGCGCGACTCCGTCGACGACGAGGAGTTCCCTGCCGCCGACGGCGGTGCGCGGCACGGCCCCGCCGTCGGTGCGTGCCCGGTAGGTCAGGGACACCGGGTCGCCGGGCTTCAGGGCGTCGAGTGCGCCGGCTCCGGCTTCACGGCCGACCAGGACGGTGGTGCCGTCGGGGACGGCCCCCGATCCGGGTGCGTGCGAGACGGAGACGATCTTGCCGTCCCGTACGACCGCTTCGGCGACCGGGGTCGCGTTGTCAACGGTCAGGGCACGGTCGGCGGTTCCCCAGGCCGAGGTGTACGCGCCGACTCCGCCGGCCGGCACATTGGCGGCGTTGTACGCGGCGAGCGGCCGCTGCCCGGCGGGCAGGGTGAGTGTCCCCTCGAAGTACAGGTTCAGGATGCGGCCCGCGCTGTCGGGACCGATGCCGACGGCCCGGTTGATCCCGGGGGCGGGCGACTGGACGGTGGCCCCGTCCTCGATGCCGATCCCCTCGGGCGCGCCGGTCTGGTTGATGTCGAAGAAATCGGCGTTGATCGCGGCGACGGTGCGACGGCCGCGGCCCGCGTCGTGTCCGGCGGCCAGTTCGGAGACGGTGTGCCGCTCGGAGACCTTGCCGGAGGAGAGGTAGTCGGCGCGTACGCCGCTGCCGGTGAGGTCGACGGAGAGGTTGTCGACCCGCAGCCACTTGTCGGACTCGAGCCGGTCGTACGAACTGAGGCGGACCCCCGGGGCGATCGGGCGGGACGTACGCGCGGTCTCGATGCCGTCGCCGTCCGCGACCGATCGGAGCGCCCCCGCCGCGTTGCTCGCGGGCGGCGGAGCGACCGGTCTGAGGATCTCGGCGGGGGTGCGGGGACGCGGGTCGGGGTTCGAATCGGCGAGTGCGGGAGAGATCGCGCCGATGGTCATGGCGGACACCGTCACGAGCAGCACGAGCGGGCGCGCGACCGTCCCGTGTCCTCGCGCCGCCCTCCCGCGCGGTCCGGTTGTCCTGCCGACTATGCCAAGGCCCACAAGTCCTCCTGGAATCCCGATGGTTGCGCGGCCCGGTCCGGGCAAAGGCGCTGTCGGCGGACAGCATGGCCGCGCGCGCAACCGCGCACCAGGGGGCATCGGGAACCTCGCGGCGAACAGGACGCGTCGGCTCGATGACGGCAGTGATCACCGGGAAAGGGGTGTCGTCCGCGGCGGTGTGCCCCGGCCGGGACGCAGACTTGACGGCATGCCAACCCAGAAGCGCGTCAGGCGCAGTGCGGGCCTTCTCCTGTTCCGCCGGCCGGACGGGGCCGTGGACGAAGCGACCATGGACGATACGGCCGTGGACGAAGCGACCGTGGACGTCACGGCCGTGGACGACGGCGCCGGGTTCGAGGTGCTCATCGGGCACATGGGCGGCCCGTTCTGGGCGGGCCGCGAGAGCGCGGCCTGGTCGATCCCCAAGGGGGAGTACGGCCCCGAGGAGGAACCCGAGGCCGCCGCCCGCCGGGAGTTCGAGGAGGAGTTCGGACGTCCGGCGCCGGACGGTGAGTGGGTGGCGCTGGGTGCGGCACGTCAGTCCGGCGGCAAGACGGTGACGGTGTGGGCGCTGGAGGCGGATCTCGATGCCGCGACGGCGGTCCCCGGGACGTTCACCATGGAGTGGCCGAGGGGGTCGGGCGTGCTGCGGGAGTTCCCGGAGGTCGACCGGTTCGCCTGGTGCACGCCCGGGGACGCGGCGGAGCGGCTCGTCACGGGACAGCGGGTCTTCCTCGACCGACTGCGGGAGCACCTGGCGGACGGACGGGTGACGCCCGATCAGGGTGGTTCCTGACCGGGCCGTTCGACGACCGGGCGGAAGGGGGCGGACGGGTCAGTGGTGCGCGCTCTCACCCTGTGCCGCCTCGATGCTGCTGTGCAGGTCGCTCGTCGCGTCGAGCGCGGCGGCTCCGGAGACGACCAGGCAGGCCAGCAGCGCCGCCGCCGCGGCACGGCCGACGCGGGGCCGTGCCGTATTCCGGCCGAGCAGCGCGGCGACGCGGCGCGGTACGGGCCCGGCCGCGGCGGCCAGCGCCACCCGTGGACGGGGCTGCGGAGCGCCTTCGGCGGCGCGGGCGGCGAGGGCGGCCCGGCCGATGGCGCGGGCGGCGATCCGTCGGTCGCCGACGGCGGAGGCGGCCGCTTCGTCGGCGCAGCGCTCCAGGGCGTAGCCCATGGGGGCACGCAGGGAGCGCAGCGCGGGGTGGCAGAGTGCGGCGGCTTCGGCTGCGGCGATGAAGAGGTGGTGGCGGCCCACGAGATGGGCGCGTTCGTGTGCCAGCAGGGCATCGCGTTCGGCGGGGTCGAGTGCGCGCAGCATTCCCGTGGTGACGACGATCCGGCCGGGAGTCCCGGGGCGGCCCGGCAGCGCGTAGGCGTCGGGGCGGCTGTCGCGCAGGACGGCCAGCTCACCGGCGGCGCGCCCGTCGAACCGTCCGGCCCGGCACAGCTCGGCCCAGTGGCAGCGGGCCGCACGGGCGACGGCGGCGGCGCAGCCCACGAGGAGAGCCAGTGCGGCGGCCGCCAGGGACACGGTGACGGCCGGGGCGGAGTCGGAGAGCGGTCTGACGAGTTCACCCACGGCGGAGACCGCGGAGAACCGGGTCGCGCCGGGCACCACGAGCAGGACCAGGGCGAGGACGCTGCACAGGGCGAGGCCGACGCCCGTCGCGGCGAGCAGCCGTACGGCACGCACCGGCGACAGCGCGTCCGCCAGACGGCGGGCCGCGGGCACCGCCAGGAACGGCATCAGCAGCGGAACCCACACGGCGTAGATCATGGGGCTTCTCCGTCGAGCAGGTCCCGGAGCAATTGCTCGTCCTCGTCGGTGAGCTGCGAGACGAAGCGGGCCAGGACGGTGCTGCGGTCCTCCTGCTTCCGCAGCTCGCTGTGCATCCGGCGGGCGGTCAGGCCGGGCGCGTCCTCAGTGGGGGTGTAGGCGAATCCGCGACCGGCCCTGGTGCGGGCGACCGTGCCCTTCTCGTACAGGCGCGACAGGATCGTCGCGACGGTGGTGCGGGCGAGTTCCGCACCGATCGCGCCCTGGACCTGACCGGGGGTGAGCGGGGCTCCGGCTGCCCATAGCGCCGCCAGAATCGTGGACTCCAGCTCGCCGGCGGGCCGGCGTTCCGATGTGGCGGGAGGCGGTGACGGATGCTGCGGGGCGACTTCCGGCGCCGGCCCGGAAGCCGGTTCGCCGTGCGTGCGGGGGCGGGATTCTCCGCTCGATATCCCCTTCACCTGGGACATGGGAACTCTCCTCCCCCTTCGGGCGTCTACAGTGATGTAGACCGTCTACATCACTGTAGTCAGTCCGGGCGTTCCGTCGGTCCGCCCACTCACCATTATGGGAGACCCTCCACCGTGTCCGTATTCTCACTGGCGTCCGCGCCACAGGCGGTGAACCTCCTGGACGCGGGGTCACTGCTCGGAGCATTCGGTGCGCTCGGCATCGCCGTCGTGCTCTTCGCCGAGACGGGACTGCTCGTCGGCTTCTTCCTGCCCGGCGATTCCCTGCTGTTCACGGCGGGCCTTCTCTGCGTGTCCGGCGCCCACGGTCCGGTGCGGCTGTCGTTGCCGCAGGTCCTGATCGCCGCCGTGGCCGGTGCACTGCTGGGCGCCCAGGCAGGCTACTGGATCGGCCGACGGGGCGGCCGGGCCCTGCTCGCCCGCAGCCGCGCCAAACGGCTGCACGAGGGCGCCGCCCGCGCCGAGGAGCTCCTCGGCAGATACGGCCACGCGCGGGCGATCGTGCTGGCCCGCTTCGTACCCGTCGTACGCACGGTGCTCAACCCGCTGGCCGGGGCGCTCAACGTCCCGTCCCGGCTGTTCACCCTGTGGCAGGCCGTCGGCGGGGTGGTCTGGACCGTCGGGCTGGTCCTGGCGGGCTACGCACTGGGGTCCTCGGTGCCGAACGTCGACCGCTATCTGCTGCCGATCGTCGCCCTCGTGGTCGTGGTCTCCCTCGTCCCGCTCGCCGCCGAACTGCTCCGTTCCCGGGGCCGGCGCACCGCCGAAGGGGAAAACAGCTGATGCCGCTCGCCTCCACCGCCACCTCGATCGACGGTGGCCTGTACACCTGGATCACCGAGCTGGCCCAGCGCTCCCCCACTGCCCTGGATTCCGTCATCCGTATCTGGTCGGACTACGGGCTCGCCCTGTTCGCCCTGCTGATGCTCGCTTCCTGGTGGCGCTCCCGCTCCACCGATCCCGCTCGCACCGCGATGGCGCTCTGCACCCCGCTCGTCGTGGTGGCCGCGTATCTCGCCAACGATCTGGTGAAATCGGTCTTCCACGAGCAGCGGCCGTGCCAGACCCTCCATGTCGTGACGGTGGAGGCGTGTCCGGCACTCGGCGACTGGTCCTTCCCCAGCAACCACGCCGCCATCGCGGCGGCCGCGGCGACGGCGATCTGGCTGGCCGACCGCCGGCTCGGCGCCGTCGCGGTGCCCGCCGCCGTGCTGATGGCCGCGTCCCGGGTGTGGATCGGTGTGCACTACCCGCACGATGTGCTGATCGGGCTGGTGACCGGCACGCTCGTCGCCTGGCTCCTGACGCTCGCGGCACGGCGCTGCGCCCCGGCGGTGATCCGGCTGCGCGACACCCCGCTGCGCCCCCTGGTCGCGACACGGTGACCCGAGGGCTCGGGCGGCCGGGCTCCTGACCGGGCCCGCCGCTCGCGGCCTCGCGGCGAGGCCGCGAGCGGCGCACAAGGGACGGAGCCCTACTGGGTGGCGCTGCCTGGCAGGCGGATGACGGCCCGGCCGCCGTCGAGGTCGACGGTGGAGCGGTGGGGCGGCGCGCCGTCCTCCTCGTCGTCGCGCATCAGCAGGGCGCTCTGGCGCTTCTTGAGCTCGCTCTGCTTGCCGGGCGAGAAGCTCGCGTGCAGCTGCTCGAACCCCGTCGCCGACACCTGCCCCTGCCGCGCGCTGTTGCGCCAGGGCAGCAGACCGGCCCGCCCCGCGCGCAGCATCAGCTGATCGAGAAAGGCGACCACGGTCAGCCCGATCACCAGTCCGGGCAATGTCATCAGCGCGACGAATTCCATCCGCCCAGTCTCTCCTCGGGCGGCACGGTGCGCATCGGTCGCGGGTATGACGATGCGGGCCGCCGCACCGTGCGACGGCCCGCGGGGCCGTGAGAAGGAGCTCCCGGCCGGTCGGCCGTCGGGATCCGATCGGCCGTCGAGGATCCGGTCAGCCGTTGGGAAGGATGACCGCGCGACCGTTGATCTTGCCGTGGTGCAGCCGCTCGTACGCCAGCGGCGCCTCGTCCAGGGTGTACGTCTCCACATGGACCTCGACCGCTCCGGCACGTGCCAGGTCGAGCACCTCGGCGAGCTCGGAGCGCGATCCCCAGTACGGGGAGGTCACCGTCGTGTTGTACGGCAGGAAGCCGAAGCCCACCGGCAGGGCACCCCCGCCGAGGCCGACGATCGTGACGTCGGAGTCGATGGCGGCCGCGGCCCCGGCGGTGGCGACGGTGGGCGGCGCTCCGACGAAGTCGAGGACGACCTGCGCGCCGATCCCGCCGGTGAGTTCCCGGACCTTCGCCGCGGCGTCCTTGTCGGACAGGACGGTCTCGTGGGCGCCGACGGCTCGGGCGAGGGCGAGCTTGTCCTCGGCGACGTCGAGGGCGATGACCCGGACGGCCGTCATGGCGCGCAGCAGCTGGATCGCGACATGGCCCAGACCGCCGGTGCCGATGACCACGGCGGTGGCGCCCGGGACCAGCTTGGGCAGCGACCGCTTGATCGCGTGGTACGGGGTCAGGCCCGCGTCGGTGAGCGGCACGGCCTGGACCGGGTCGAGGCCGCCGAGCGGCACCAGGTGGCGCGGGTCGTCGACGATCATGTACTCGGCCATGGCGCCGGGCGAGCCGAGTCCCGGGGGCGTGATGCCGAGCTCCTTGGCGCGCAGGCAGTAGTTCTCCTTGCCCTCGGCGCACTTGACGCACGTGCCGCAGCCCCAGGGGCCGTAGACCGCGACGGCATCGCCGACCGAGAGCCCGCTCACTCCGTCGCCGAGGGCGGCGACGGTGCCCACGCCCTCATGGCCGAGGGTGAGCGGCAGCGGGAACGGGATCTGCTCCGCGGGCCGGCTCATCACGGCGATGTCGGAGTGGCAGACACCCGCGGCGGTGACCTTCAGCATCACCTGGCCGGGGCCGGGCTCCGGGTCGGGCACGGTGACGACCTCGGGTGCTGCGCCCACGGTGCGGTACTGAACGGCCTTCATGGAATTCTCCTCACGTTCTTTGTTCCGTTGCTCGCCCCCGTTCCCCCGTTCGCCACTCAGGAGGCGGAGTAGCCGCCGTCCACCAGGTGGTAGCTGCCGTGGATGAAGGAGGCGCGGTCGGAGAGCAGGAAGGCGGTGAGTTCGGCGACTTCCTCCGCCTTGCCGAGGCGGCCGGCCGGGTGCAGCGAGATCAGGTGGTCGCGGGCCACGCTGTCGGTGTTGCGCAGCAGCGGCGTGTCGATGAAGCCGGGGCCGACGGCGTTGACCCGGACGTTCTGGGCCGCGTACTCGAGGGCCGCCGTCTTGGTGAGGCCGACGACGCCGTGCTTGGCGGCCACGTAGGCGGGCGATCCGGCGAAGCCGTTGGTGCCGAGGATCGACGACATGTTGACGACAGCGCCGCCGCCCGCCGCGACGATGGCCGGAAGCTCGTAGCGCATCGAGTAGAAGACACCGCTGAGGTTGGTGGCGACGACCCGGTTCCAGTCCTCGATCCCGTACTCGCCGGTGGGGCTGCTGGGGCCGCCGATTCCCGCGTTGTTGACGGCGAGGTGCAGGGCGCCGAAGGTGTCGACGGCGAAGCGCACACCCGCTTCGACGGAGGCGGGGTCGGTCACGTCCATGGCCACGGCGGCGGCCTTGGCGCCGGCGCTCTCCAGTTCGGCGACCGCCTTGCGGGCACTGGCCTCGTCGTAGTCGGCGACGACGACGGACGCGCCGCCCGCGGCCAGTCGGTGGGCGAGGGCCAGTCCGATGCCGGAGGCTCCGCCGGTGATGAGGGCGGTCCTGCCGGCGAACTCCTGGTCGGCGGAGGTGGGGGTGGTGCTCATGAGTCTGTGCTTCCTTCCGTGGTGCTGTGCGGCGCCTGCCCGGCGGGAGGCTGCGCGAGCAGTTCCCCGGCGAGGGCGTCGAAGGCCTGCCCGATGAGTCGGGGCAGGTCGTCCGGTTGCCCGGCGCGTGCCCAGGCGGCCTGGGCCGCGAGGAGTGCTCCGGCGCCCGCGGCGACCGTGACGGCGGGGCGGATGTCCCGTCGCGGGTCGACCCCGAGCCGGTCCGCGACGATGGCGACCGAGTCCTCCTGGGCGTCCACCCGGATGTGGTGGAAGGCCGCGTAGAGAGTCGGCTCCTGTTCGGCGAGGACCAGCAGGTCGAAGATCCGCTCGCGCCGGTGCCAGGCCTGCGTGCCGGGGCCTTCGAGCCAGTCGTGGACGGCCCTGCGGTAGGCGGTGAGCGGGGGCTCGTCTGCAGGGCGGGCCCGCAGGGCGTCGTTGATCCGGTCGCCGTCGCCCCGGAGCGAGTCCAGGACCGCGGCTTCCTTGCTCGTGAAGTACCGGCTGAAGGTGCGCCGGTCGACGTCCGCGCGTTCCGCGATCTCCTCGACCGTCACATTCTTCAGACCCCGGTCGAGTACGAGCTCGAACGCGGCCTGCGCCAGCGCGTCCCGGGTCCTGCGGGCCTTGCGGCTCCGCCGCTCCGGGGCCTTCCGTTCCGGATCCATACGTGCACCGTACACCCAAAAATGTCCCGTCGCGACATGAGTCTCGTCGGGACATTTGATCGAC
Source organism: Streptomyces sp. NPDC058240 (assembly GCF_042882135.1). Taxonomy (NCBI): domain Bacteria; kingdom Bacillati; phylum Actinomycetota; class Actinomycetes; order Kitasatosporales; family Streptomycetaceae; genus Streptomyces; species Streptomyces sp. NPDC058240. The sequence continues at coordinate 182,364 of NZ_JBHVWT010000013.1, read as the reverse complement.
GCGAGAGGTGCCTTCCGTGCCTCGCTACCGGCCACTGAACACCGCGGCCGCCCGGCGGGCGCCGTGGTCGGCGGCCATGGGCCGGTCGACGCTGCCGGCCGCTGTCCGGTGCAGGGCGAGCGCGGCGATGTCGTCGCGCCGCACGCCTCCGGAGAAGGCCGCGAGGTCCGCGTCGAGCGCCTCCAGCACCTCGTACGGCGCCCGGTCGGCCCAGCGGCCCAGCCGGGCATCCAGCGGATAGAAGGCGCCGGACGCGTCGCGCGCCTCGGTGACCCCGTCCGTGCAGAGCAGCAGCGTGGCACCTGGTGGGAAGTCCAGCCACTCGGCGGCCCTCGCCTCGCGGCTGAGTTCCGCCATGCCCAGCGGGACGGAGGTGCGGCGCAGCGGAACGGCACCGGCCACGCCGTCGTGCAGCAGCCGGGGCGGCAGATGGCCGCAGTTGACGGCCTGGACCCGGTCGCTCCCGTCGAAGCCGAGCACCAGAGCGGTGACGAAGCGTTCGGTCTCCCCGGTCTGGGCGGAGAACACGTTGTGCCGGGCGACCGCGTCCTCCAGGGCATCGACCACACCCGTCAGGGCGGGCTCGCGAATGGCCGCTTCCCGGAACGCTCCGAGCACGGCGAAGCCCGCCCCGATCGCGGCGAGGCCCTTGCCCTGGACATCCCCGATGATCACCCGGGTTCCGTAGGGCGACTGGACGACCTCGTAGATGTCGCCGCCGACCAGGCGGTCCTCCTCGATCGGCGTATAGATGCCGTGGGCGAGGACCTGGTCGGTCAGGATGGGCAACGGGCGCAGGATCTGGCGCTGGAGCGCGACGGCGGCGGAGCGCAGCCGGGCAATCTGCGTGGCGTGGCGGATCCGCAGCGCGCAGGCGCCGATGCCCAGGCAGCAGGCCAGCACGGTGACGATCACGCCGGTGGTGATGTCCCAGAACGTGCCGCCGGGCACCAGGTGCGAGCCGACGACGACGATCATGATCAGGGTGGAGACGCCAACGGTCTGCCGGATCGTTCCGAAGACCGACACGAGTGCGGGCACGACCACCAGCAGCGGTACGAGGCGCAGGTCCTCACCGGTCCGGATGTCCAGCAGGACGACCAGGGCCGTCAGCAGGACCAGACCGCCGAACAGCGCGGGGTTCCCGACCCGTGGCGCGTGAACGGCCGCCTCCCCCGCGTCCGTCCCCGGGAGCGCCTCTCCACGTGTGGCAAGCAGGCGCTGAAGCCCGATCGTCACGGCCGACTCCTCCCGGGATCTGCCGGCCCGGCGCCAGCGTTCCGTCCCAGTTCACCCGGCTCCGAAGGCGTGGCACACGGGGCTTACGGCCTCTCGGGCCGCGCCGAAGGTCCCGAGACGGGAGGCGGCAGTGACCTTCGGCCCTCCGCCGGTGGGCCGAAGGTCCCGAATCACGGGTCAGCGCACGGCTGCCGTGCGGGCCTCGCGCTCACCGCCGACGGGAGCGGGCAGACGCGTCGGCAGCGGTTGCGGGACGAGCGCCGAGAGGAAGGCCGTCCGGCGGCGGAGCACGAATCCCAGGGATTCGTAGAGCCGGACGGCGTTGGTGTTGGAGGCGGCGGCGTGCAGGAACGAGGCTTCGCCGCGCTGCCCGATCTCGTGGGCGACGGCGCGCACGAGTCCGGTGCCGAGCCCCTGACCGCGTACGGACTCGTCGGTGCAGACGGCGCTGATCTCGGACCAGCCCGGCAGATGCAGCCGTTCGCCGGCCATGGCGACGAGCACCCCCTCGCGCCGTACCCCGAGGTAGGTGCCGAGCTCGACGGTGCGGGGCAGGAACGGGCCCGGCCGGGTGCGCTCGACCAGGGCGAGCATGTCGGGCACATCGGCGGGGCCGAGCCGTACGGCCTCGGCGAAGGGTGCCGTCGCGACCCCGGCGTCGACGAGCTGGACGCCCTCGGCCCGGAAGACGATCTCCCAGTCGTCCGGCGGCGGCTCGCGGAAGGCGGTGATGGTGACGGCGCCGCCGGGTCCGGCCAGCGCCGCCGCGTCGTCCCAGTCCTCGGCCTCCGGGGCGTCCGGGATCGCGACCCATGGGGCCACGTCCGCCTGGTAGCGCAGGATTCGGCCGCGGCGCTCGGCGAAGTGGGCGTGCGGGCCGGTCAGTGCGGAGCGGACCGGGTTGTCCAGCGGGTGCACGGTGCCGACAGCGGTATGGGGCGTGCTCACGCGACCACCTCGATCACGATCTTGCCGAGCGTGTGTCCGTTCTCCACGGCGCGCAGCGCGTCCCCCGCCCCGGCGAGCGGGAAGGCCCGGTTCACATGGGTGTGCAGGGCGCCGGTGACGACGAGGTTCGCCACCTTGTCGAGGACCGCCGCGGTGCGGGCCCGCTCGACGGCCGCCCCGCCGAGCTCCACGGCCAGCGGCTTGCCCCCGGCGCTGATCAGTGCGGCCGGGTCCGCGAGCAGTGCGGCCGCGGCCCTCAAGGTGTCGCCGCCGACCAGGTCGAAGACCGCGTCCACGCCGTCGGGGGCCGCTGCCCGCACCCGGTCGGCGAGTCCGGGGCCGGATTCGACGTGCACCGCGCCGAGCGACTCGACGAAGTCCTTCTTGGCCGCGCTCGCGGCGCCGATGACGTGGACGCCGCCGTGCCGGGCGAGCTGTACGGCCGCGGTTCCCACACCGCCCCCGGCCCCGGTGATCAGCAGGGTCGAGCCGGGGGCGAGGCCCAGCTGACGGACGCCGTCGTACGCGGTGGCGGCCGCGACCGGCAGTACCGCCGCGTCGGTGAACGACAGCCCGGCCGGCCTGTGCGCGGTCACGGCGACGGGCAGCAGCGTGTATTCGGCGTACCCGCCGGTCACCGGGTTGCCGAAGACCTCGTCCCCGATCGCGAACCCTTCGACGTCCGGGCCGATCCCCGCGACGACCCCGGCGGCCTCGCTGCCGAAGACGACGGGAAAGGGCTGCGACGCGCTGCCGGGCCTGATGTACCCCGTGCGCAGCTTCCAGTCGACCGGGTTGGCCCCGGCCGCCCGGACCGCGACGAGCAGCTCACCCGGGCCCGGCACCGGCACGTCCTGCTCGATGAGGGCCTCCACCTCCGGTCCGCCGTTGCGGGTGAACACGTACGCCTTGGGCATGAGCTTCCTCTCTCCTGTTCACGGCACCGGCGGCCGGGCCGGTCACCGATCGCCACAGCAGCAGGAAGGCCCTCGTCCGGGCACGTATTCCCTCTCGGCGGAGTGTTCACCGGCCCGCAATGATTCGGCGGAGGCCGCCCGCGACCGGGTCCACGAGACTCGCCGGACCGGTGCCGGCACCGGCACCGGAAGCCGGGGTCAGCGCTTGAGGCTCCTCATCAGGTCACGCATGTCGCTGATCATCGCGGACTGGTACGGGGACAGGTCCGAGGTGTCCGGCCCCTCGTCGGACGGGACTTCGCCCCCGTCACTGTTGTACTGCGCGTAGGCGGCGAGACTCAGCGAGAGGACCGCGCCGCCCTCCAGCACCCGCAGTTCCGCAATGCCGTCGTCCTGCGTCAGCACGTACGCGCTGTCGCCGAGGTTCGGGACCTTCTCCACCTTCACATCGGCATCGACACCGGCATCGGTCACCCCGCGCATCGCCTCGAATTCGGCTGCGGGGTCGGATCTCTTGTGCAGTGCCACCGTGATCCCGACGGAGTAGTCGGTGTACCAGCGGTTCCCGAGCGACTTCTTCGCGGCCGGTGACCGAAGGGAGATGAAGCACTCCGCCCGGTCCAGGGCCGGGTCGTTCAGGAGCTCCGGCTTGAGCCTGGGCGTCTCGTCCTTCGGCGCTATCGCCGCGCCTATCGCCCTCAGCCGCACGGTCGGGCACGGGTCCTCCTTCAGCCGGTATCCGTGCATGTCCGGCTTCCGGTCGCCGAAGGGATGCAGGTACACCGCACCTGCCCACACGGCCGAAGCCACGACGGCTCCGCCCAGCGCCCACAACCACGGGCGGCGCGTCCGGGGACCTCCCGTGGGCTTCCGGTCGAAGTCGCCCACCACCTCGCCCGCCCCGACCGCACCGAACTCGCCCACCATCTCCGGCTCGGAGATCACCTGTGCCCCCCTCGGCCACGCCATCCGTCCACCACATGATGGCCCACGCGATGACCACGGGACCGGTGGACCTGCGAAGATGTCGCGGCCCCACTGAAACGCATCGCCTGGGGCCGGGCTTCGGGAGACAGCGGACGCGCGGTGCACGGGCGGGGGGACACACATGGGAGCGTCGGGTGCCGTGGTGCGGCGTGGGCTGTTGTTCGGCATCCGGGCAGGGGCGGTCCCGGCCGGGATGTGCGCCGCGCTGTGGGCGGTGATCGCGCTGGCGGGGCTGTTCGGAGGGCCGGTGGGAAGCACGTTCGAGAAGCCCGCGGCGGGCTCCGTCGCCGTGCTGGGTTCCCTCGCCGTGGGGGCGGGGCTGGGCCTGGTGACGGGCGTGGTGCTGGCTGTCGTGCCGTCACGCGTGCTCGCCTCCGCTCCCCTGCGCGGCCTGGCCTGTTTCCTGGTGGGGACCACGCTGTCCGCGGGCGAGGTGGTGGTGATGGATGTGTCGTCCGAGGGCGGCTTCGGACCCGTCGTCCTGGCCCGTACTGGCCATGCCGGTGGTGGGTGCCGTCACAGCGGCGCGCAGCCGTTCCATCGCGGCCGCGCGCCTCGGTACCGCCGACCCGGTGTGAGGCGGCGGAGCGACGGCGACGGTCCGCCGGCCGAAGTTGCCGTCTTTCTCCCGAACCTGCACCACCGAAGTCGGAACACCGTCGATTTCGACTCAACTACCGCTGGATATGCGCCGGTCGGTCCCCATTGCCCCGTCGGCTGTGGCAGTCTGTTGAGCGACCGTCCCACCGGGCTCCCCCGTACCGGTGGGGCGGTTCTGCTGTCCCGCCCCCGAGCCGTGAGGATATGACGGGCAGTCACGACGATTCCCGGCCATAGGTGCCGTGTGACCTGATCAACTTCCGCTTTTCCGCATGGGTTTTCCGTCCGGGGGCAGGTGCATACACCTCATGGGCTACGACCAGGGGAGCGTGACGGGATGACGGCGCACACTGCGCGGACCGCCGGTACGGAGCGAACGGAGAGTGCCCGCCCGACACCGGCGGACGTGCCGGCCGGGGACATCGGCGGCCTGCCGTGGATCGAGGACGCGGGGAAGATCGCTCCTTGTGACGCGCGCGAGCTGTCCAGGCTGTTCTTCGGCCGCCTCCAGGTCCTGGAGGAGGGGACCCCCGCCCATCAGTACGCGCGGAACACCCTCATCGAGATGAACCTCTCTCTCGTACGGTTCGCCGCGGGACGGTTCCGCAACCGGGGCGGCGGCGACATGGAGGACATCGTCCAGGTCGGCACCATCGGGCTGATCAAGGCCATCGACCGGTTCGAACTGTCCCGCGAGGTCGAGTTCACCTCCTTCGCGGTCCCGTACATCACCGGGGAGATCAAACGATTCTTCCGCGACACCACCTGGGCCGTGCATGTCCCGCGCCGGCTGCAGGAGTTGCGGGTCGACATCGCCAGGACCAAGGAGTCGCTCGTCACGGAGCTCGACCGTGACCCCACGGTCCCGGAGCTGGCCGAGCAGCTGGGGCTGAGCGAGGACGAGGTCACCGAGGGCATCGTGGCGGCCAACGGGTACGCGGCGGGCTCGCTGGACATGCCGGCCGATCCCTCGGAGGCGGGGCGGCGCCACGCGCCGGGGCGCACCTTCGCCGATGTCCTGGGCGGTCCGGATCCCGCCCTGGAGACGGTCGAGAATCTGCATGCGCTCGCGCCGCTGCTGGGCTGTCTCGACGCTCGCGAACGTCGCATCATCGACATGCGTTTCGGCCAGGAGATGACACAGTCCCGGATCGGCGCGGAACTCGGCATCTCGCAGATGCATGTGTCACGGCTGATCAGCAGGATTCTGCGGAAGCTCCGCAGCGGAATGCTCGTCGAGGAGTGACCCCGGCCGTCCCGGTCCGCGGCCACCGGGCCGGCCCGTCACGCAGGCCCGGAGCGGTTCGCCCCGGCGTCCTCGGGCCGGCCGGTGGGGAGGCTCAGCCGCCGTCCTTCTCCGGGGCGCGGCCCGCGTAGTAGGTGGCGATCATGTCCTCGCCGCCGTGTCCCGCCGCCTCGGCGCGCAGGAAACGGTCGGCCGACGCCGCGACCAGGTCCAGCCGCACCCCCGAGGACCGCGCGGCGTCCAGGATGAGGCGGGTGTCCTTGAGCGCGGTGGACAGGGCGAAGCTCGGGGTGAGATCGCCGGACAGGACCGCGGCGGACTTGCCCTGCAGATACGCCGAGTCCAGCGGGCCGCCCTTCATGACGTCGAGGAAGATCTGCGGATCGATGCCCAGCCCTTCCGCGAGGTTGAGGCATTCCGCGATGTTGTTGACCATGGTGATCACCCAGGTGTTGACCACGAGCTTCAGTCGCGAGGCCGCTCCCGGGGCCTCACCGACCCAGACCGTGCGCTGCCCGATCGCGTCCAGCACGGGTTCGACCGTCGCGCGGACGGCGGAGGGACCGGCGACGAGGACCGTCAACGCGCCTTGTTCCGCGGGCTGTCTGGTACCGGAGACCGGTGCGTCGAGATAGACCGGGCCCAGGTCCGCGGCGCGCTGGGCGAGATCGGCGGTGGCGTCGGGCCCGACCGTCGTGCTCTGGAGCAGGACCTGGCCGGCGTGCAGTCCCCCGGACGCGGCGGCGAGCGCGGCGGCGACGGAGGGGCCGTCGTTGAGCATGGTGAGGACGACATCCGCACCGCGTACCGCCTCCTCCGCCGTCTCCGTGACGGTGGCGCCGTCGGCGGCGAGCGGGTCCGCCTTGGACCGCGTACGGTTCCAGGCACGGACCACGAGTCCGGCCCGGAGCAGGCTGCGGGCCATTCCCGATCCCATGATTCCGGTGCCGAGAACGGCGACGACCGGCCGCTTTGGGGTGGTGTCGGCAGCGCTCGATGTCATGAGGGGACTCCCTTGCGTCGGCCGCGCCCCGGGCCGGCCCGCGGCGCTGTGAGTTCTCAGGATTGCCGGAGCGCGCCTTCGAGGACGGCAGCGTGCACAGCCCTGGCGAGTCGCGCGCCCCAGCGGGAGCGCGGTCCCGCGAAGGCCTCGGCGGGGGTGGGTCCCGGGGACGGCGCGGCGATGCAGACGGCGTCCGTGGGGGTGCCCGAGCAGTCGAGACCCGCGTCCAGGAGCGCCTGGACCTTGGCCTCGGTGGCCGTGGCGACGGCGTTGACGAGTGCGGCGTCGGAGAGCGGCACGGGGAGGGTGACGACGATGTTGATCGTGCCCGGACGCGGCGGCCCCCCGGTGCCCTCCGCCGGGTCGGCGGCCCAGCCGCGTACGCCGAGTCCGCAGGTGGCGGTCGCCGTCACGCCCTCGTCGGCCGCGACCGTGTACGCGGTCACGTCCGCGGCCGTCATCAGCCCGGCACCGGGTCCGGTGAGGTGTTCGGCGGCGGCGATCTCGGCGAGGTGGCGGTCGGGGTCCAGGCGCGGATAGCCGCCGGGCACCTGGGCGTTGAGGATCCAGTCACGCGGACCGATGCCGCCGCCGAGCACGGCGCTGCCGCAGACCCGCCACCCCGGCCCGAGCCGCCACACCAGATGGTGCAGGTCCGCACCGTCCTCGTGACGGGCCAGCAGTTCACCGCGCTGTTGGGTGCGTCCGGCCGGCTTCACGATCCCGGCGACCAGCTCCGACGGACAGCGCGGGCGCATCCGGTCGTAGAGCTCCGCGTCTTTGTCGAATGTGCCACGCAGCGTGTTCATGCCGGGTACAACGCCGGGCGGATCCCCCGGTTTCGTGGCGCGGTGGCATGCCCGGCGGCACCCTGCCGTTCCGGCATCTCCGGAAAGGACCGGCCCCGCGCCACCCCGCCCGCCCGGCCCCGGCCTCGCCCCAGGCCCGAATGCCCGGCGCGCAGCCTCCGCACCTCACCCGAATGGCCTAACGCGGGAACAGGGCGCACACCGCCGTGGCAGGCGGTCACCGCCCAACCGTCGAGCATGCCGCAGCCGGCCGCCGCGGCCCGGGAGGTTGCAGCGTCCATCCGGGTGAGGCGCGATGGAATGCGGACGCGCCTCCTCTGATGGCCCCAGCCACAGGACGCGCCCGGACGAGGAGGAATCGGTCATGGGAGCCGCTGACGGTTTCACGGATTCCGGAGAGCTCGACGGTCTGACGGTGTACGACACCGACGGCGAGAAGGTCGGCAGTGTGGGCCGGGTGTATGTCGACGACAACACCGGCCGACCGGACTGGATCACGGTGAAGACCGGCCTGTTCGGCATGAAGGAGAGTTTCGTTCCGCTTGCCGGAGCCCGCCGCGTGGGATCCGATCTGCACATCTCGCATCCGAAGGACCGTGTCAAGGAAGCCCCTCGGGTGGACGCGGACGCGCATCTGTCCGTGGCGGAGGAGGAAGAGCTCTACAAGCACTACGGCCTCGCCAGGAACACCACCTCCAAGCTCGGCGGCCGTACGGACACGGGAACCACGACGGCGTCCGGGAAGGGCACCACGGCCATGGGGGCGGCGGGAGCCGCCGGAACCGGGGCCATGGGGGCGTCCGGCGCCGGACCCACCACCGGGTCCGACAAGACGGCCATGACCGGCACCACCGCCTCCGGTACGGGCACGGCCCGCACCACCTCGTCCGGCACGGCAGCAGGCGGGACCGGCATGGGCCAGGGCAGGCACCGAGACACCGGGGCGGCCGGCACCTCGCGTCCCCTCGTCGGCGCCGGGGCGGGCTCCGAGCGGTCCTCCGCCGACCTGGGCGGCAAGGAGGAGATGATCCGTTCCGAGGAGCAGCTGCTCGTCGGCACCGAGGAGTACGAGAGCGGAACGGCACGGCTGCACAAGTACGTCGTCACCGAGAACGTCACCAGGACCGTGCCCGTGACACACGAAGAGGTGCGCCTGATCCGTGAGCCGCTGGAGCCCGGCGCGAAGGCGGCGGAGCGTGCCGCCATCCGCGAGCAGGACGTCGAGGTCACCCTGCACGCGGAACGTGCGACCACGCGCAAGGAGACCGTGCCCGTCGAGCGGGTGCGGATGGAGACCAAGAAGGTGACCGAGCAGAAGGAGGTCTCCGCCGAACTCCGCAAGGAGCAGATCGACTACGCGGACGGCGCGGACATCGGCGGCAAGGACACCGGCGGCGAATTCGGCCAGGGACGCCGCCGCTGACCCCGTCCCGCGCACCGCGGCGGACAGCCGCGCCCGGAGAATGAGGGCGGACCCGTGTCGTGCCGGGGTCCGCCCTCTCGCCGTCGGGGTCCCCGCCACGGCGGCGGTCCCGGCATGCTCCACCAGCCCGGCACGACCCACGCGCCCGGCATGATCCATGGTCCAGAACGAAAGGCCCTACGTCCCCGCAGGACGCTCCGGCAGGAAACGCACCGAGGGCCGCCCGTCCGGCCCGTCCGGCGTGACGCGTGCCGTGACCCGGTAGACGTCGGCGATCAGCTCCTCGGTGATCACTTCCGAGGGGGTGCCGGCGGCCACCACCCGCCCCTCCTTCAGCACGACGATCCGGTCACAGAACATCGCGGCCAGATTGAGGTCGTGCAGGGCGATCACACCGGTCAGCGGCAGGGAGGCGATCAGCGCGAGGAGTTCCAGCTGGTGCTGGATGTCGAGGTGGTTAGTCGGTTCGTCGAGCAGCAGCTCGCGCGGCTGCTGGGCCAGTGCCCGCGCGATCTGTACGCGTTGGCGTTCGCCGCCGGAAAGGGTGTGCCAGGACTGGTCGCCGCGGTCGGCGAGGCCGGTCCGCGAGAGTGCTTCGCGCACCGCTTCGTCGTCCTCCGCAGTCGGTGCCGACCAGGCCCTGCGGTGCGGGATGCGCCCGAGCCGTACGACGTCCAGCACGCTCAGCTCGACCTGGGTGACGGCGTGCTGGTCGACCACGGCGATCCGCTGGGCCACGGTGCGGCGGCCGATCCCGGCGAGCCGCTGTCCGTCGAGGGTGACCACACCGGTCTCCGGAGCGAGGACTCCCGCAAGCACCCGCAGCAGGGTCGATTTGCCGGATCCGTTCGGTCCGATCAGCCCCACGGTGGCGCCGGGCGGCGGGGCGAGGTCGACCCCGTCGAGGATGAGGCGGCCGCCCGCCGCCCGGCCGACCCGTTCGGCACGCAGTCCCGAGGTGGCCGCCCCCGTCACGTGGTCCTCCGGGTGCGGTACAGGACCAGGACGAACGCGGGTACGCCGATCAGCGCGGTGACCACGCCCACGGGCACCTCCTGCGGGTCGAGGACCGTCCTGGCGAGGGTGTCGACCCAGACCAGGAACACGGCCCCGGCCAGGGCCGTGACCGGCAGCAGCCGCCGGTGCCCGGAACCCGCGAGGGCACGGGCGGCGTGCGGCAGCACCAGACCGACGAAGCCGATGGCACCGGCCGAGCTGACGAGTGCGGCGGTCAGCAGTGCGGTCGTGCACAGCAGCACGATCCGGGTGCGCGCGACATGGACGCCGAGCGTGGCTGCGGCGTCCTGCCCGAACGCGAAGGCGTCGAGCGTACGGGCGTGCCCCAGGCAGATCAGCAGTGTCACGACGAGAACGGCGGAGCAGATCCACACATCGGTCCAGCCGACCCCGCTGAGCGAGCCGAGCAGCCAGAACAGCACCCCGCGGGTCTGCTCGGCGTCGGCGGCGGTCATCACGACGAAGGAGGTGAGCGCGGAGAACAGCTGCATGGCCGCGACACCGGAGAGCACGACCCGGTCGGTCGTGCCACCCAGGGTGTGGCTGAGCAGCAGCACGAGGGCGAACGAGCACAGCGCTCCGACGAACGCGCCGGTCGAGATCGACACCGCTCCCCCGCCGACGCCGAGGACGACGACCACGACCGCGCCGGTGGACGCTCCGGAGGAGACACCGAGGACGAACGGGTCGGCGAGCGGATTGCGGAGCAGCGACTGCATGACGGTGCCGCACACCGCGAGCCCGGCACCGCACACCGCGGCGAGCAGGGTGCGCGGCATGCGCAGGTTCCAGATGATGCCGTCCCGGATCGGGGAGAGCCGTGAACGGCCCCAGCCCAGGTGGGAAGCCACCGCGGACCAGACGTCGGCCACGGAGATCCGGGCGGGGCCGATGGTGACGGCGACCGCGACGGAGATGACGAGCAACGCGGCGCCGCAGACCCACAGGGCCCCGCCGCGCAGTCTCCGTACGCCAGTCGTGGCGCGGAGGGAGGTGGCGGGGGCAGGCGGCGCGGCCACCGCCGTGCCCCGTTCGGTCCCCGTCACCCGGCGAGCCCGAACCTGCGCAGTCCGGCTGCCACGCGTTCGATGCCCTCGACCGTCCGGATGGACGGGTTCATGGACTGGCCGCTCAGCAGCACGTACCGCTTGTGCCTGACGGCATCCATGTTCTTCGTGACGGGGTTGGACTCCAGGAATTCGATCTTCTTCGCGGCGCTCTCGGCGGTCTGGGCCTTGCGGGTCAGGTCGCCGACGACCAGGACGTCGGGGTTGCGGTCGGCGACGGTCTCCCAGCTGATCTGGGGCCATTCCTCATGGGTGTCGTCGAAGACGTTCTTCGCGCCGAGCTCTTCGGTGATGATCCCGGGTGCTCCGCAGCAGCCGGCCAGGTACGGGGCCTTGGAGTCGGAGAACCAGTACAGGAGGGTCGCGTCGGAGGCGTCGATGCCCTCGGTCGCCTTCTTCACCCGGGCCCGCAACTGCGCCACGAGCGCGTCACCGCGCTCCGGTACGCCGAACACCTCGGCCAGGTCGTGCACCTCGCCGTAGACGCTGTCCATGGTCAACGGGGCGGTACGGGCGCCGTCGCCGCCGCCGCTGTTGTCCTTGCCGGTGCAGTCGGCGGGCGAGACATAGGTGGGGACGCCGAGCGATTCGAACTGTTCGCGCGGTGCAACGCCGCCCTTGGCGAGCGTCGATTCGAACGACGCGCTGACGAAGTCGGGCTCGCGGTCGAGGACCTTCTCCGACGACGGCCGGTTGTCCGCGATCCTGGGCACTTCGGCGTTGGCCTTCTCCAGGCCCTTCATCACCGGGTCGGTCCAGGTCGCGGTGGCGGCCATCCGGTCGGCGAGGCCGAGGGAGAGCAGGATCTCCGTCGATCCCTGGTCCACCGGGACGGCGTGCCGTGGCGCGGCCTCGACGGTGACGGTGCGTCCGCAGTTCTTCAGCGTCACCGGGTATCCGTCCGCGGAGCCCGGCTTCGCGGCGGAGTCGTCGGCTCCGCCTCCGCAGGCGGTCAGCAGGACCAGTCCCGCCGAGAGCAGGGCCATGGTGCGGACGGGGCTGGCTATGGACGGCACGGAGTCCCTCTGCGTCTCTGGGCTCATGCGCGGAGCCCGCTGTACGGAGTTCCGCGGCCCGGTGCCGGGTCGCGGGCGCCAGCAGGTCTTCGGACTCGGGTTCCTTCGGACGGGACGCCTTCCCAGGACACCCGAGGGTGGTCCCAGTGGCCGTGGCCCCGCCCGTCCCCCTCACCGCTGCGCGTCAGTTCCGGATTCTCACCGGATTCCCTGACCCCATGACGTGGAGTTCGACTGGCTCCGGCAAGCTATCACGAGGCTCTGCGCAGCTCATGGGGGGTGTGGCCGGTGGTACGTCGGTGTGTGTCCCGTCGCACCACCTGCCGGATGCCTACGGACGCTGAAGAGCGATGACGGCGTTGTGTCCGCCGAAGCCGAAGGAATGGCTGACGGCGCGCCGGATGGGCTGCCGCCGCGGTTGTTCGGTGACGCAGTCGATGTCGAACTCGGGCGCCGGGGCGTCCAGGTTGGCGATCGGTGGTACGACTCCGCGTTGGAGCGTGAGGACGGTGAGTCCGGCCTCGATCGCGCCGGCCGCCCCCATGCAGTGCCCCAGTACGCCCTTGGGGGCGGTGACGGGCGGCCGGTGCGGGTAGACCCGGGCGATGAGGGCGGCCTCGGTGGCATCGTTGACCGGGGTCGCCGTGCCGTGTGCGTTGACGTGCTCGACGTCCTCGGCAGTCCAGCCCGCGTCGCGCAGCGCGGCCTCCACCGCCGCCTGGGCGACCGTGCCGGACGGATGCGGACTAATGGGGTGGTAGGCGTCGGTGGTGGCGCCGGTACCGGCGAGCAGCGCCCGTGGGGCCGCGCCCCGGGCATCGGCGTCGTCCACCCGTTCCAGCACCATGACGGCCGCGCCCTCGCCCATCACCAGACCGGCCCGGTCGGCTGCGAAGGGACGGCACAGCCTGGCCGGGTCGCCGTCCGTCCGGGCCCCGGCTCCGGACCTGGCGAACCCGGCCATGGCGGCCGGGTAGACGATCGACTCGGTGGCTCCGGCGACAGCGATGTCGCACTGCCCGGTGACCAGGAGGTCGCGGGCGACGGACAGCGCGGTGGCGCCGGACGAACAGGCGGTGCACGGGGCCATGCTGGGGCCGGTGGCCCGCAGCTGGATCGCGATCTCGGCGGCGGGCATGTTGGGAATGGTGAGCAGGATGCCCGAGGGCGAGGTGGCCCCTGCTCCGAACCGGTCGAGCACGACGGCCTGCTCGGTCAGCGAGGCGGAACCCCCACTGCTGGTGCCGACGACCACCGCGACCCGGGTGCCCTCCCACCGGGCCGGGTCCAGCCCGGCGTCGGCGACCGCCTCCCGGGCGGCGAGCACGGCGAGTTTCACGTACTTCCCCATGCGGAAGGACGCACGGCCGCCGATCGCGGCGTCCAGGTCGATGCCGTCGACCATGCACGCGAAGTCGATCGCGCACCCTTCGAGCTCGGCGACGGTGCGGGCCGGTGACACTCCCGCGCACACGCCCCGCCAGGTGGATTCGGTGTCGTTGCCGACCGGGGTGATCATGCCCAGGCCGGTGACGGCGACGGCCGGCCTGTTCATCGGGCGTTGCTCATCGCGGTCCCGCCGCCCACCCGCGCACCGCGGCCGGCTGCCGGGTCGATGAACCGTGTGATGTCGGCCAGCGTCGCGTCCTTGGGGAGCTGGTCGAAGTCCCGGTTGCCGCCGGCCGTCTCCCTGATGAGGACGGCGAACTCGGCGACGGCGAGGGAGTCCATCTCCAGGCTGTCCATCGTGGAGCCCGGGTGGATCTCGGCAACGGGCACTTTGAAGGTGTGTGTCAGAACCTCGGTGATCTTGGGATGAATCGCACTCATGAGCTTTCTCTCCATCATTCGGTCCGGCTGTCGGGCCGGCGGTGACACCGTCCCGACGCCGAATCAACTGGGTGGAGTGCCTCCAGTTACGCCTTGTGCCGAACCGATTCGGCACCGTCCTCCCCGCACCACCGGGCCAGGACGGACGCCGTACCCCAGTAGGCCAGCAGGACAACACGGACTCCGAGGGCCCCGGCCGCCTCCCTGATCCGGTGACCCCGTACAGCTGTTCCCCTCCTCGTCATGGCCCTCACCGCTCGTCCTGAACCGTCGCCCGGTCCCCGCCCGTCCTCCAAGCGGCTCCCGGATCGTCGTAGGCGGCCACGTAGTCGGCTCCGGCGATGGGCCAGTCGGCGAGCAGCTCCGGCGGCAGCGCGAAGGACTCGACGAGGTCGGGCAGTTGGGCGGCGACCATGGTGATGAGCTCTTCCACCCGGTCCGGCAGTCCGTTGACCTGGTCGGCGGTCAACAGGCCCGCTGCCAGCAGATCACCGCTGTTGCGGGCGATCCGGTCGAGCGCGAAGAGCCGTTGCAGCTCGCCGAGCCGTTCGCGGGCGGGCCCCTCGGGCAGCGCGGCCACCGCTTCCTCGTACGCCTCGGCCGCCTGCCACTGGGCGTGGGCCTCGACGCCGCGCAGGGCGGGCCCGGACGCCACGTTCCACCGCGCGAGCGGGTCACCGTGCGGTGCGAGGCGCATCCGCTCCCGGGCCCTGCCGAACCAGATCCGCTCCAGTTCCGCGAGCAGCCTCCCGAGGAACCTGGGGTCGTCGAGTTCGCCGGGTCCGCCGCCGGAGGAAGCCTCGGGCCCGCCCGGTGCGGTGGCGAAGAGCATCTCCGCGGCCGCCTTGGCGTGGATGGCCATATTGTCGCCCTCGGCGGTGATGGCGCCCTCCACTCCGGTGAGGAGTTCGCTCATGCCGTTGTTCTCCAGGAGCGCCTGGGCGCCGCAGCGTTCACGGCATTCGACGATCACGGACCTGGCCTGCCAGGTGACCCACCCCTTGGCGACGGCGACCAGCCGCTCCGCCTCCTCCCGCTGCCCGCCCTCTTCCCAGCGGTCCAAGGCCCTGCGGTGCAGCAGGCTCATCGCGAAGACGGTGGCCGTGGCGGACGCGAGCGGTCCGTGGTGGCTGCGGTGGGCGATCACCGGCACCTGCCGCGAGCCCCGGGGGCCCGAGACGTACCGGTGGCCGCCGTAGCGGACGGCGACGGCGAGTGTGGCCCGCGCGCAGCCGACCGCGCAGGCCGTCATCGAGATCTTGCCGGAGGTGACCCGCCCGATCGAGGCGAGGAAGCGACGCCTTCGGTTGTCGACGGTGCTGCTGAACTCGCCGTCCGCACCGATCCGTCCGTGGTCGCCGCCGAGCAGCGCGGCGCGTCCCACGAAGACCTGGTCGAAGGAGGTCAGGCAGTGGTCCACCGGGCTGCCGGTGCGGGTGGGGAGCCTGCGGATCCGTACGCCGGGCAGAGCCTGTACGCCGTCGGTGAGCGGTACGAGAAAGAGGAAGACCCCCTGATCGGCGCCGTCGACGAGCAGCCGCGCGGCCACGAGCCCGGTCTTGGGGCCGCCCGCCGGACTGGTGTTGGGCATGAATTTCTGGGCCCCGGCGTGCGGTGTGCGGAGCACGAATCCGTCGCGCTCGCGGTCGTACTCGGCCGTGGTCTCGACGGCCGCGGCGTCGTTGCCGTGTGCCACCTCCGTACAGAGAAAGGTGCCGATGCGCCGCAGCCTCAGGAAGTCCGACAGATCGCGGTCGCCGCCGTGGTCGAGGAGGCTGCCGAGAAAGAGGTTGTAGTGGACGCCCGCCACCGTGGTCAGCGCCGGGTCCACCGGGCCCAGCCATTCGTGCAGGGCCGCGAGGGCTCGGTGGTCGGCGGCCAGCCGGGCTCCGCTGTCCAGGCAGTCGTTGAGGACGCGCAGCCGCTCGTACGTGAGAGTCAGGCGTTCCTCGGTCGTGCTGCGGTCCGGGCGGCGGAAGGGTTCGCTGCTGATCAGCCGCCGCCAGAAACCGTGCTCGCGGCGGAAGTTGTCGCCGAGGAGCACACCGGTGAGGAGGTCCGTGGACCGTTCCGTGGAAGGGCTGTCGATCGTTGCGGTCATGAAAATATAACGATCAAGCAACGACGAGGACACCCGGGTCCGCGGGTGGCGGGCCGTCCGCGTCGACGCGTTGGAAAGCGAGTACGACGTTGTGTCCGCCGAAGCCGAAGGAGTGGCTCAGCACCCGCTCGACCTGCTGGATCCGGGGCTCCTTGACCACGCAGTCGAGGTCGAACCCGTCCGGCAGCGAGTCCAGGTTGGCAATCGGCGGGACGAGGCCGTGCTCCAGGGTCAGTACGGTGGCGACCGCCTCGATCGCCCCGGACGCCGCGAGGGTGTGCCCGAGCACGCCTTTCGGGGCGGTCACCGACGGCCGGTGGGGGAAGAGCCCGGAGATCAGTGCGGTCTCCATCGCGTCGTTCAGCGGGGTCGACGTGCCGTGCGCGTTGATGTGGTCGACCTCGTGGGCCGCCCAGCCCGCCTCGCGCAGCGCGGCCTCGACGGCCTTGCGCGCGCCGCCGCCGTCCGGGTCCGGGGCCGTGGGGTGATGGGCATCGGTGGCGGAACCCGCACCGGTCAGCAGGGCGCGCGGCCGTCCGCCCCGGGCGAGCGCATCGGTCGTCCGTTCCAGTACGAGCACGGCGGCGCCCTCGCCGATCACGAACCCGTCCCGGTCCGCGGCGAACGGCCGCGACGCCCCCGTCGGATCGCCGTTGCGCAGCGAGAGCGCGCCCATTCCGGCGAAGGCGCTCACCACCAGCGGGGTCAGTACGGCCTCCGCACCGCCCGCCACCACCACATCGCACCGGCCGCTCAGCAGCAGGTCGCGGGCGACGGCGAGGGCCGTCGCCCCGGACGCGCAGGCGGTCGCCGGGGCCAGACTGGGGCCGTGGGCCCGCAGGGCGATGGCCACCTCCCCGGCCGCCGCGTTGGGCATCATCATCGGGACCAGAAGCGGCGACACCGCCTCCGCTCCGCCGTCGTCGAGCCTGCGTACGTTGTCGACGAGCACGGACACCCCGCCCACCCCGACGCCGAGCACCACCGCGACCCGGTCACCGTCCCACCGCTCCGGCGACAGCCCGGCGTCCGCCACTGCCCGGCGGGCGGCGACCAGTGCCATCTTCACGAACCGCGCCATCCGCCACACCGCACGCCCGCCGACCGCCTCGTCCAGGTCGATCCCGTCCACCGGACAGCCGAAGTCGACCGGCAGTCCGGCCAGTTCCTCGCAGCTGCGGGCCATGGACACGCCGGCGCACAGCCCCTCCCAGAAGGTGTGCTCGTCCGCGCCCGCGGCAGTCACCATGCCCAGTCCCGTCACCGCGACGTCCCTGTCGACCCGCGTCATGTCCGCCCCCTCCTCCGTAATCGATCACGCCTACCGGTTGTCGAACGGCAGTGGCCCCGGCGAGGATGCGGCCAATGAGCCGAAAGGGTCATCGATACCTCCGGCGGGCCGAACGGTGCCGCACGTCACGGTGACCGTGTTCACCCGTCCACAGCAGTCCGCCGTGCCGTGCGCGGCGGCAGGCCGTCCCCTGGGGGGATGGAAGCGGACCGTGATCAGCCGAAGCCCCCGGAGGAAAGTGCCGAGCTGGAGGCGCTGCGCGCCAGGGTGGCCGTGCTGGAGGCCCGTGCCCCGGCGCGGCACCGGCCGCGGGCCCGTTCCTTCCTCGCCGTGCTGCTCGTCCTCGTCGCGGCCGTCCTCACGCCACTGAGCATCGTCTCCACCTGGGCGAAGAACCAGATCGGCGACACCGACAACTACGTGGCGATGATGGCGCCGCTCGCCTCCGACCCAGATGTGCAGACCGCGGTGACCGATCGCGTCACCGGTGCCGTCATGCAGCACCTGGATGTGAAGACCCTGCTGGCCGACGTCTCCCCCGCCGACCGGCCGGTTCTCGACAAGGCGCTGTCGAAGCTGAACGGCCCCCTCACCACGGGCATTTCGAACTTCGTGCACGGGACCGTGGAGAAGTTCGTCGCCGGCGACGCCTTCGCGAGGATCTGGACCGACCTCAACCGGACCGCCCAGTCCGCCGCGGTGAAGGCGCTGTCCGGAAGCGGCGGCGGGGCGGTGAAGCTCACGGACGACACCGTCACCATCGACCTCGCACCGGTCATCGACCGGGTGAAGCAACGCCTCGTCGACCGAGGACTGGGCGTCGCGGCGAAACTCCCCGAGATCCACACCGATTTCACGGTGCTGACCTCCGACTCGGTGGGCAAGGCCAAGAAGTGGTTCCGGGCCCTCCAGATCATCGGGTTCTGGCTGCCGTTGGTCACTCTGGTGCTGGCCGCGGGCGGGGTGCTCCTCGCGGTGCGCCGCCGCCGCGCCCTGGTCACGACGGCGCTCGCGGTCGCGGCCGGTGCCGCGGTGCTCGGCCTGGCCCTGTGGGTGGGCCGCGGGTTCTATCTGGACAGCCTGCCGTCCGGGGTGTCGCAGCCGGCGGCCGGTTCGGTCTTCGACGTCCTGGTCGGCCGGATGCGTGCCCTGGTCCGTATGGTCGTCACGCTCGGCATCGTGGTGGCCCTCGCCGCGTGGCTCACCGGTGACGGCCGCGCCGCCACCCGCGTGATGGCGATGTGGAGCGGCGGCATCGGTGCGGTACGGGACGCGGCCGGTTTCACCGGCGGCCCGGTCGGCCGGTGGGTGCACCGCGCCAGGCGCCCGCTGAACTGGACGGTGGTCGTGGTGGCCGCCGCGGTCCTGGTGGTGTGGGACCGGCCGACCGGTCTGGTCACCGTGTGGATCGCGCTGTGCGCGCTGTTCGTTCTCGCCGTCGTCGATTTCCTCGACGACGACAGCCGCCCGCACCTGGTGGCGCCCGGGTGAGCAAGGGCTCCCGGGCGCCCCCTCCCCCGACCGGGGCGTGTTCAGCTCCGGGCGAGTGCCGCCTCCAGCTCCGCCTCGGACGGCGGGTTGGCGCCTGCCCGTGCGACGGTGACCGCGGCGGAGGCCGCCGCGTGCCGCAGGACGTCGGCCGTCCCGGCCCGGTCCAGCGAGCGCAGCCGCTCCCGGCCGTCCGCGCCGAGCAGCCCGTGCGCGGCGAGGGCGTGCAGGGTGCCCGACATGAAGGCGTCGCCCGCCCCCACCGTGTCGACGACCTCGGTGGGCAGCGCGTCGACCGTCACCCGCCCGCCGGGCAGCACGGCCAGCGCGCCGTCGCCGCCCCGGGTGACGAGGACGACCGCCGGACCGGTGGCCAGCCAGCGCTCGGCGACCTGTTCCGGCTCCTGGCCCGGGTACAGCCATTCCAGGTCCTCGTCGCTGGCCTTCACCACATCGCTGAGCGCGACGCATCGTTCGACCCGGCGGACGGCGGACGCACGGTCCCCCATCAGCTCCGGCCGCACATTGGGGTCGTAGCTGACGGTCGCGGCCGTCCGCAGCGATTCGACGGCGCCGAGGACAGTGGCCGCCCCCGGTTCCATCACCGCCGCGATGGAGCCGGTGTGGACGTGGTGCGGTGGCCGGTCCAGGGCGACCGGGCCGAGCGTCCAGCCGATCTCGAAGGTGTACGCGGCCCGGCCGGCGCCGTCCAGGGTGACGGCGGCGGACGGGGTGGGGGCCGTGGCCTCGTCCGTGCGGACCTCGACGCCGGCGCCGGCGAGATGGTCCCTGATCAGCCGGCCGTTGTCGTCGGGGCCGAGTTGGGTGAGCAGGGTGGCGCCGTGCCCGAGCCGGGCCAGACCGTACGCCACGTTGGCCGGGCTGCCGCCCGGGTGGACCTGATCGGCCGCATCCGGCAGCCGGACGACGTCGGCGACGCATTCACCGATGACCAGCAGGTCGAGTCTTTCGAGCATGGGAATGGAGTCTCCTACAGTGCGGTGACGAACGTGTCCTGGTAGGCGGCGCGGCCCCCGAACACATTGAGCCCGATCCTGCCGCGTGTGTGGTGGGTGTCGGTCACATCGATGACCTGCCGGCCGTCGACGAACGCCTCGATCCGCCCGCCGCGGGCCCTGATCCGCAGCGGGAGGCTCACCCCCGCGCGGACCAGCAGGGGTGCCTCGGCGAGCACGGTCGTCCGTCCGCCGTCCTTGCCGAAGAGCCTGACCGTCCGCAGGTTCGGGTCGAGGTTGAGGGCGTATCCGTCGGCCGTGTCGGGCGTGGCGCGCAGCAGCACCGATCCGGCGCCGCCGGTCCCGTCCGGGCCGCCGAAGCGGACGACCGAGGTCAGTTCCAGATCGCCGTACTCGGTGCTGGAGACGGCGGTCGAGTCCCGGTCGAAGACTCCGGTACGGCCGGCGCCGGTAGTCGTCCAGTGCCCGACCGGCACGGCGGTGAGGTCGCCGAGTCCACCGCTGCGGAACACGCCGCCCCGCGGGCCCGGAGGCGGCTCGGGGCCGATGTCCGTCACCCGGAAGACGTCGCGGAGCCGGTGGACGGTCAGCGTCACGATGCGGGCCGCGCCTCCGGTGGCGTAGAAGGCCATGCCCCGGTCGTCCGGTTCGGGGAAGAGGAGGCTGCTGATGGTGACCAGGCCGTCGCCGCCGAACACCTCGACGGAGGAGGTGTCCATGAACAGCCTTACCCGCAGCCGCCGTTCACCGTCGGCGGTGGCGAGGGGCAGGGCTGCCGAGGTCCGTCCGGCGAAGTGTTCGGTGAAGTCGCCGGCACCCGAGGCGCCGCGGTCCACGAAGAGCTTGCCGGTGCCGACGTCGTAGCCGACGAGCGTCCGCCGGTCTCCGCCGGTGCGGAGCCGGAAGCCGAATTCGGTGGCGGCGCCCGTGCCCGGCAGGGCGATCTCGGCCCGGATCTCGTAGGACCGGCCGCTCAGTGCCGAGAGCGGGTTGGCGCCGCGCTTTAGTAACGCGCGTTAGTTCGATGTTGCAGGCAAGTTACGAGGGTTTGGCCGGCGGTGTCAGGAGCTGTGACGGACCGAGTCCCCCGCCCCTTCGACGGGGCCGGGGGACTCGGGTCCGCAAGCAGGTCAGGAGGCGTCCTCGCCCCCGTACCGGCGCTCGAACTTGGCGACCTGCCCCTCCGAGTCGACGACGCGCGCCTTCCCGGTGAAGAAGGGGTGGCTCTCGGCGGAGATCTCCACGTCGATGACGGGGTAGCTGTTGCCGTCGTCCCAGTCGATCGTCTGCTCGCTCGACGCGGTGGACCGGGTCAGAAAGGCGTAGCCCGCCGAACGGTCACGGAAGACGACGGGACGGTAGGAAGGGTGCTTGTCCTGCTGCATGCCTGCTCCTGGGGACGTACGGGGTCGGCGCGGGGCGGTCGTGTCCAGCCTCGCGAACCCGTGCGGCCCGCGCGATCGGACACGTCCGTACGGGGGCGTCGCCGTGCACGCGTACGGGCGTACGCCGACCGACAGCCTCTCAGCGCCCGGCCGCCTCCAGCGCCTCGGCCACGAGCGTCAGGAACCGTGCGTGGGCCCGCGAACTGCACACCGGCTCCGGGTTCCACGGCACAACCCGGGCGGCCTCCTCGATCGCCGACCAGTCCGCGTTCGTCCGCAGCTCGCCGAGCGGCGTGGCGTTGGCCCGGACATCGGCGAGAACCACCGCGGGGCGCAGGGCCACCGCTTCCGCCCAGCCGACCGTGGACCAGTTCAGGCCGGGCCCCTCGGCCGGCTCGACGATGCCGACGCCCAGCTCGGCCAGCACACGCAGCTCGGGCCACATCCGGGGGCGGGCGAGATGCGTCTGTTCCTGCCCGGCCGGGGAGAGGGCGACGACCCGGGGCCCGCCCCCACCGGCCACGAGCGTGCGCAGCCGGTGCCGCGCGGCGTCCAGGTCCTGTGTCGCCGTCTCGGGCTCCTCGGCACCGAGCGAGCGGGCGAGCAAGGCAAACCGGTCACCGATCTCGGCGAGGGTGCGCGCCTGCCCCACGTCGATGACGACGACCGGGACGTGCTCCTCCAGATGCTTGGCGGTCTCCGCGGCGATCCCGTAGACATGGCCGCCGCCGTAGCTGACCGCCACGACGAGATCCGGCTCACCGCTCAGCAGGGTTGCCACGTCCAGGGTGCTGCCCGCACCGAGGTAGCCGACCTCGGCCAACGGAAGCGAACCGGTCTTCGCCGCGTCCGGTACGGCCCGGTCGTCGTGATCGGAGCCGAATATCGCGCTCGGGCGAATCCCGTGGTCCCACAGGGTCGCTCCGGCCTGGACATAGGCGAGCACCCGCTCCGGGCGCCGCCCGGCGGTCGACAACTGTCCACGATCGTCGGAGAACTGCCACACGGTCCGCTCGCTCACGTCACACGCCTCTCGCCACCGGTCACTGCGCCCCGCTTTCCGGGGTCGTACACCAGTACCTGCCCACCAGACTCCGGCCACACCCCACCTGTCGGCCCGGCCGGCACCCCGGCGCATGCCGGGCCTGATCGCGTCGGGCGCGGTGGCGTTGCCCGTGGAACCTATGCTTGGCCACCTGCACCTTGCGGTGCCAGCGGACCGGCAGAGAGGAAGAGCGTGTCACCGGAACAGCGATCCCATGACCTCGAAGCCTACGAGGCCCGGGTGCGCAACGGCCCTTGCTTCGTCTGCGAGTTCGTGGCGGGTGCCCCTGGTTCCGCGCACGTCACGGTGTACGAGGACGACCAGCACATCGCGTTCCTCGACCGGTATCCGACGGTGCCGGGCAAGGTGCTCGTGGCCCCGAAGGCCCACATCGAGCACGCCGTCCGCGATCTGGACGAGTCCGCATACCTGCGGCTGATGTCCGTGGTCCGGAAGGTGGCCCTGGCGGTGGAAGCGGTGGTGAAGCCCGAGCGCACGTACCTGATGTCCCTCGGAAGCCAGCAGGGAAACTCGCATCTCCATTGGCACATCGCCGGCCTCCCTGCGGGAACTCCGTACCAGCAACAGCAGTTTCACGCTTTGATGGCCGAGAACGGCGTGCTGTCCCCCACGGACGAGGAAGCCGCGGCAATGGGCGAGCGCTTGCGCGCGGCGCTCCAGGGATAGGCCGGTCCGGTCCCGTACGACTCCGCGGTTGAGCACCGGTGGCTCAGCCGTGCGCCGCCCCGCCCGCGCCGCGACACCCTGCGGCGGCGCGGCGTCCCGGGCTCCGGGTGCCGGGTCGGCTCTCTTCACCGCGGGAGCGCCATCTGCTCGGAGAGCCATGCCAGTGCGGGCGGCGTCCGGTGGCTCGCTGACGGCCTGGCACCTCGCCGTGCCGCTGGTACTGACCGGCATGGGCACCGGCGTACTGGTCACGCCACTGCTGAACACCGTGCTCTCGCGCGTACGCCCGGCCGAGATCGGCATCGCCTCGGGCGTGCTGTCGACCGGACAGCAGATCGGCGGTTCGGTCGGGGTGGCCCTCCTCGGCGTGATCTTCTACGGCACGCTGGGCGAGGGCGTCCACACGGGTGTCGCGGCCTACGGGCACGCCCTGACCGCTGCCCTGGTCCTCGACCTCGCAGCGGCCGTCGCCGTCTCGGCTCCCCTGCGCCTGCTCCCGCATCCGGCGGCTCCCCGCCACTGAGCCGTGCTCCGGTCACCGGGACAGGGCCCGTCAGCCGGTCCCGGCACCGGGGTCGACACCGAGTCCGGTCAGGAACGCCGCGGCGGCCGGGGTGGGGCGGAAGCGGCTCCAGACCAGGCGCTCCGTGCGTGCGGGGGCGTCGCGGACGGGCAGCACGTGCACGCCGGTCAGTTCCGCCGCGAAGGCGGCCGGCAGCATGGCGATGCCGAGCCCACTGCGTACCAGCCGGACGATGAAGTCGGTGCCGCTGACCTCGAACGCCACCTCGCGGGTGAGGCCCACCGCCGCGAACGCCTCCTCCGACTGCGCCCGTGCCGCGGTGCCGTCGGGGTAGTCGACGAACATCTCCTGCGCCAGCCGGTCGAGACCCGCCTCCGCCTGCCCGGCCAGGGAGTGGGTGGGCGCCACGACGGCGACCAGTTCGCCCGTGGCGAGCTCGTGATCGCTCACGCCCTTCGGCCGGTAGCTGGGCAGCACGCCCAGGAACGCCACGTCGAGCGTCCCGTCCCGCACCTCCTGGACGAGGTCCTTGCTCGCCCCGTCCCGCAGGACGATGTGCACCTTCGGATAGCGGAGGTGGAACACCCGCAGCGCCGCCGGGATGTCGACCGAGGCCACGGTAGGAATGGCTCCCACCGCGAGGCGCCCGCGGACCTCCCCCGCCGTCGCGGCGACCTCGGCGCGGGCCCGCTCCGCCGCGTCCAGCGCCTGCCGGGCCTCCGGCAGGAAGGCCTCGCCCGCCGCGGTGAGCCGTACCTGACGGCTGGTGCGGTCGAAGAGCCTGGCCCCCAGGTCCTTCTCCAGCCGGGCGATCTGATGGCTCAGGGCCGACTGGACGACCAGGCACCGCTTCGCGGCGCGCGTGAAGCTGCCCAGTTCCGCCACCGCGACGACGTACCGCATCTGCTGAAGTTCCATCCATCCATCGTGAACCACGATCGATGAAATGAAAAACATGTGTTGGACTCATGGATGGTCGATCCCGGACGCTGGGGCACATGGCTCACTCCACTCACGAAACCCGCAGCCGGGCCGTGCCCCGCGCCGCACTCTCCGAGCCGCCGTCGCTCGGGCGCGGTCTGGTTCTGCTGATGGCTCTCGCCGCCGCCCTCTCCTGCGCCGGGAACTACTTCGCGCAGCCGCTCCTCGACATCATCGAGGTGAATCTGCACATCGGTGTCACCGCGGCGGGGCTGATCGTCACCGCTGCCCAGGCCGGATACGCGCTGGGGCTGATCCTGCTCGTCCCGCTCGGGGACGTCATGGACCGACGACGGCTCGCCGTGGGCCTGTTCGCGCTCACCGCGTTCTTCCTCCTGGTCACGGCCGCCGCTCCCACCGGCCCGTGGCTGATCGCGGGCACGCTGCTGACCGCGCTGACCTCCGTCGGTGCCCAGGTCGTGGTGCCCTTCGCGGCGGCCCTCGCGGCTCCGGCCGAGCGCGGCAGGATCGTCGGCGTCGTCATGTCCGGCGTGCTGCTCGGCGGGCTGTTCGGACGGCTGGCCGCCGGCGCGCTGTCCGAGCTCGGCGGCTGGCGGACCGTGTACTGGGTGAACGCGCTGCTGATGGCAGCCATGGCGATACTTCTGCACAACCGGCTCCCCCGCCTGCCCCGGCCGCGCTCCACGTCCACGATGTCGTACACCGGGCTTCTGCGCTCCACCCTGGCCCTGCTGCGGGAGGAACCCCTGCTGCGCCGCCGGGCGGCCGTCGGCGCGTTCTCCATGGCCTCGTACAGCGTGCAGCTGACCGCGCTGACGTTCCTGCTGACCCGGCCGCCCTTCCACTGGAACGCGGCCGCCATCGGGCTCTTCGGTCTGGTGGGCGTCATCGGTGTGGTGGGCATGAACATCGCGGCCCGGTTGAGCGACCGCGGCCGGGTGCAGGCCGTATCGGGAACGGCGGCCGCGCTCCTCACGCTCGCCTGGCTGCCGCTGCTGGCCGGTGAGTCGTCCCTGCTGTGGCTGACGGTCGGCGTGATCCTGCTGAACATCGCCCAGCAGGCAGGACTCAACAGCAGTCAGAACGTGATCTACGCGCTCCGCCCGGAGGCCCGCAACCGGATCAACTCCGCGTTCATGACGCTCTTCTTCATGGGCGGGGCGGCCGGAGCGGCACTCGCCTCGGTGGTCTGGTCCCGGGCGGGCTGGAGCGGCATCTGCCTCCTGGGCGGTGCGCTCGCCGCGGGCAGCCTGGTGCTGTGGATCCTGGAGCGCGTACGGGCGGCCTCCGCCGCACGTCCCGGCGCCGTCACCGTCAGTCGTTGACAGCGGTCAGCAGCACCACGGCGTCCTCCAGTGCCAGCAGCCCGTGCCGTTCCTGCGGGATCGGCTGGAGTTCTCCGGCGCTCAGCTCCACATCGCCGGAGGCCGCCGTGAGACGGACCCTGCCGCGGAGCACCTGGAGGGAGGCCGCGGCGGGGGCGTTGTGCTCGTCGAGGGCGGAACCCGAGGTGAGGGCGATGACGGTCTGCCTCAGGGGTTCCTCGTGCAGCAGGCGGTGGGCGCTGCGGCCGTGCGCGGAGGCGCGGGCCGCGGCCAGATGCTCGTCGGCGAGGGCATTGAGATCGTCCATGTGCCCACTCTGCCGCAGTGCCCGTCCCCCCGCGATCCTGCCGCCCGCCCTGCCGCGCGGATCATCCGTCCGCCTGCCCGGAGGGGCGGTCGTACGGCCGCAGCCAGGCCGCGGTGTCCCGCGGGAGCCGACCCTGCTCGTCCAGCGGGCCGCTGAGGAGGAGGGTGTCCGTGTCCTCGGGCAGCTCCACGGGTTCCTCCCCCAGATTGACCACACAGGCCGGTCCGCCGGTGCGGGTGAAGGCGAGCACGCCGGGTGCGGAGGGCAGCCAGGTCAGCTGCCGGCCCCTGGCCCCCGCCGCACGGAAGCCGGGCTCGGTCCGGCGCAGCCGCAGCGCCTCGCGGTAGAGGCTGAGCATCGACTCCGGGTCGGTGCTCTGCCGGTCGGCGGCGTACGAGGACCAGCCGGCCGGCTGCGGAAGCCATGGCTCCGTGGTGGAGCCGAATCCGGCGTACGGTGCCTGCGCCGACCACGGAAGCGGTACCCGGCAGCCGTCGCGTCCCGGGTCGGTGCCGCCCGAGCGCAGGTGCATCGGGTCCTGGATCCGGTCGCGCGGGACGTCGGCTTCCGGAAGTCCCAGTTCCTCGCCCTGGTAGAGGTAGACCGCGCCGGGCAGGGCGAGCGACAGCAGGGCCGCGGCGCGGGCCCGTCGGCTGCCCAGTGCCAGGTCCGTCGGCGTGCCGAAGGTCTTGGCGCCGAAGGCGAATCCGGTGTCCTCGCGGCCGTACCTGGTGGCGGTCCGGGTCACGTCGTGGTTGCACAGGACCCAGGTGGCGGGGGCGCCGACCGCGGCGTGCTCGGCGAGCGTGTCGTCGATCGTGGCGCGCAGCCGCCCGGCGTCCCAGGGGCAGGCCAGGAAGTTGAGGTTGAAGGCGGTGTGCAGTTCGTCGGCGCGCAGATAGCGGGCGAAGCGCTCGCTGTCCGGGAGCCAGACCTCACCGACGAAGACGGCCCCGTACTCGTCGGCGATGGCCCGCCATGAGCGGTAGACGTCATGGAGTTCGTCACGGTCGCTGAACGGATGGGGGTCGCGGCCCGCGACGAAGTCGGGCAGTGCGGGGTCCTTGGCGAGCAGGGCCGCCGAGTCGATCCGGATGCCCGACACGCCCCGTTCGAACCAGAAGCGGAGCACGTCCTCGTGCTCCTGGCGGACCGCCGGATGTGCCCAGTTGAGGTCGGGCTGCTGGGCGGCGAACAGGTGGAGGTACCACTCGCCGTCCGCGAGCCGGGTCCAGGGGACGCCGCCGAATTCGGAGACCCAGTCGTTGGGCGGGAGTTCGCCGTCCGGGCCGCGACCGGGCCGGAAGTGGAAGAGTTCCCGCTCGGGGCTGCCCGGCCCGGCGGCCAGGGCGGCGCGGAACCACGCGTGCTGGTCGGAGACGTGGTTGGGGACGATGTCGACGATCGTACGGATGCCCAGCTCACGGGCGTCCGCGATCAGTCCCTCGGCCTCGGTGAGACTGCCGAACGCGGGGTCGATGGTGCGGTAGTCGGCCACGTCGTATCCGCCGTCGGCGAGCGGCGACAGATACCAGGGCGTGAACCAGATCGCATCCACGCCCAGTTCGACGAGGTGGGGCAACTTGGCGCGTACGCCCGCGAGATCGCCGGTTCCGTCCCCGTCGCCGTCGGCGAAGCTGCGTACGTAGATCTGATAGATGGCGGCGTCCCGCCACCAGTCCACGGTGTCCCGGGGCGCGGGGCCGACTGCCACGTACGTGTTCCTCTCGCGGGGAGCTGACACAGCGCCCTCGGCAGGGGCTCCGCCGGGACGCGGCACACTCAACCACCACGCACTGAGGAGATCAACACCTCGTCCTTCGGCCGGATCCTCGTCCCGGACGGCGGACCGTGTCAGCCGTGCGCCGTCCACCGGTACCTGACGTCCGGTTCCTGCTCCTCGTTGCGACTGCCGTCGTCGAACCCGACCGCGGTGAACCCGTGCCGCTCGTAGAAGGCACGGGCGTCCGTGTTGCGCTGGAAGACGTACAGCGTGAGCTCCTCGGGCGAGAGCTCACGCACCTCGGCCAGGAGCAGTGAGCCGATGCCCCGGCGCCGTGCGTCGGGGCGCAGGTAGAGGTGTTCCAGCTCGGTTCCGTCGAGGGAGGCGAAGCCCAGCGGTTCCCCGGCACCGGTCTCGGCGATCCGCACCGTCGTTCCGGGCAGGACGACATGGGTCATCCAGGCAAGGGTGTCCTCGTCGCTGTGCACCTTGGGCAGGTACGGCATGGACGCGGCGCGCGAGGCGAGGAAGAGCCGGGTCAGCGGCCCGGCGTCCTCGGCGGTGGCCCCGCGCAGCTCCACCCGGCTGTCCGGTGCAAGATCGTTCGGTGCCATCTCGTCTCTCCTGGTCCGGCCGGAAACCCGCCGCTTCGCGCAGTCCGCGGTGGACTGCTCATGATCGTGGACGAACCTATGCCGGGCCCCGTCGCGGCCGCCAGCGGGTTTCGGCCGGTCCGTCCGGGCGGGGCAGTCGCGGGGCGGCGCGGGCCACCCGCGAAAATGTGGCGGGGGAAGACCGAAGCGACCGACCGATACGGAGGAGTGGGCAGATGCCGCACGAACGAGCTGGACAGCCGGCCCGGCCGGAGGATCTCATCGATGTGGCCCGGCTGGTGACGGCGTATTACGCGCTGCACCCGGACCCGGCCGAGCCGGACCAGCGGGTGGCGTTCGGTACCTCCGGTCACCGCGGGTCGTCCACGGCCACCGCGTTCAACGAGGACCACATCGCCGCCACCAGCCAGGCGATCAGCGAGTACCGGGCGCGCCAGGGCACGGACGGGCCGCTCTTCCTCGGTGCCGACACCCATGCGCTGTCGGAGCCGGCCCGGATCACCGCCGTCGAGGTGTTCGCCGCCAACGACGTGACCGTGCTCATCGATCCGGCCGACGGCTACACCCCGACCCCGGCGGTCTCGCACGCCGTCCTCGGCCACAACCGGGGCCGGACGGCGCGGCTCGCCGACGGTGTGGTGGTCACTCCGTCCCACAACCCGCCCGGCGACGGCGGGTTCAAGTACAACCCGCCGAACGGCGGCCCAGCCGGGTCCGATGCCACCGGCTGGATCCAGGAGCGGGCCAACGAGATCATCGCCGCCGGGATGAAGGACGTACGCCGGCTGCCGTACGCCCGCGCACGGGCGGCGTCGACCACCGGGACGTACGACTTCCTCGGCACCTATGTGGCCGACCTGCCGTCCGTGCTCGACCTGGACGCGGTCCGCACGGCCGGAGTGCGCATCGGCGCCGACCCGTTGGGCGGCGCGTCGGTCGCGTACTGGGGCCGGATCGCCGAACAGCACCGGCTCGATCTGACGGTGGTCAATCCGCTGACCGACCCCACCTGGCGGTTCATGACGCTGGACTGGGACGGAAAGATCCGGATGGACTGCTCGTCGCCGTACGCGATGGCCTCGCTGATCGGGCAGCGCGACCGCTTTCAGATCGCGACCGGGAACGACGCCGACGCCGACCGGCACGGCATCGTGACACCGGACGCCGGGCTGATGAACCCGAACCACTACCTCGCCGTCGCCATCGACTACCTTTACGCGCACCGCGAGCAGTGGCCGGCCTCCGCGGGGGTCGGCAAGACGCTGGTCTCGTCGGGGATGATCGACCGGGTCGCCGCCGGTCTGGGCCGTGAGCTGGTCGAAGTGCCGGTCGGCTTCAAGTGGTTCGTGGACGGCCTGGTCGACGGCTCGCTCGGGTTCGGCGGCGAGGAGTCCGCCGGGGCCTCGTTCCTGCGCCGCGACGGATCGGTGTGGACGACCGACAAGGACGGCATCATCCTGGCGCTGCTCGCCTCGGAGATCCTCGCGGTGACGGGCAAGACCCCGTCCGAGCACTACGCCGCGCTCACCGCCCGGTTCGGCGAGCCGGCGTACGCCCGGATCGACGCCCCCGCCGACCGCGAGCAGAAGGCGGTGCTCGCGCGACTCTCCCCCGAGCAGGTCACGGCCGACACCCTGGCCGGTGAACCGGTCACGGCCGTGCTGACCCGGGCGCCCGGCAACGGCGCGCCGATCGGCGGCATCAAGGTGACCACCGAGAACGCCTGGTTCGCCGCCCGCCCCTCGGGCACCGAGGACGTGTACAAGATCTACGCGGAGTCCTTCCTGGGCACCGACCATCTCGGCCGGGTGCAGGAGGAGGCCAGGGCCGTGGTCTCCGCGGCGCTGGAGGCCTGAGTCCGGCCGGGGGGGGACTCGGGGGGGACCAGTCGCGCGGGGGGGGTACCGGGGGGAGGCCCCCACAAACCGGGGTGTTTGGCGCCAGCGTTGCCCCCCCAAGCTTTTCCCCCCCCCCCCCTTCT
>NZ_JBHVWT010000013.1:149902-151863 GCF_042882135.1 Streptomyces sp. NPDC058240 | reverse complement strand
AGATGGGCGAGGCGTTGAGGGGGGTTCTTCCGTGTGCCGCGATTGTTTGGTTAGGGGGGGGGGGGAGCCCGTTGCTGTTTTTTCTCGGTGGTTGGAGTTTGGCTTCCGTCGTGTCCCCCTTTGGGCCCCCCCCGGCCGTGCGGCGGGCTCAGCGGACGACGTCCACGAAGACCGGGTTGGTGTAGAACCAGGTGTCCAGCCACGGGTTGCCCCGGCCCGGCTCGTGCGGCAGCGGGCCGTGCGGGTCGATCGCCGCGCCGAGGAACCCCTTGCCGTGGCGCTTGCCGTCGCTGCCGCGCAGCCGCAGGTAGAACGGCTCGTCCGCGCGGCCGACCGGGATGCGCAGGGTGTACGTGCCGCGGCGGCCCGAGACATCGGCGGTGTGGGCGAGCCGGGTGTCGGGGGCACGCCAGTCGTCGCGGTCGGCGGCCGGTCCGCGGACCGCGCCGCGGATGACGTCGACGTGCTCCAGACGCGGCAGCACACCGTAGGGGTTCCGGCGGGACGCGGCGGTCACCGTGACGGTGAGGGTGAGCCGCTCGCCGCGCCGGGCGCGCAGCCGGCCGCCGAGCGTGGCGCTGTTGCCGTGCTCGCCGCGCACCTTGACGTCGATGCCGTCGACGAGATGGCCGTGGTCGACCCAGACCCGGCCGGCCCGCAGCCCCTCCATCACGTTCCGATAGCCGTACCGGGTGACGCCGACGTGTGTACGGCTGAACTGGCCTGGCCAGAAGTCGCCGCCGGGCTGCGGTTCGGTGGTGTTGTACGGGTCGGGGAGGTGGCCGGTGTTGTCGAAGTCCCGGCCGGGCGGCCAGTCGCCGTTGACCCAGGTGTCCTGGGCCACGCGGTGGACGTCGGAGTTGGAAGTGATCGTGAAGAGCTTGCCCTCCGCCAGCATGGCGTCCCACAGGCCGCCGACGGTCGCGGTGGCCCAGTCGAATCCGCCGTAGGTGACGTAGGCCTCGCGCGGGTAGCCGGGCCAGGAGTCGGCGGACGGTGAGTTGGTGTACTCGCCGCGGATGTTGGTGTCCGGGTGCCAGCCCGGGATCGCACCGGCCTGGGCGCCGGGGGCGCCCTCCATGCCGATCATGATCTCGGGGGCGGCGTCGCGCCAGCCGCGCATCTCGTGCGGGGAGTCGATGCCGAGGCGCATGGGGTGGTTGGCGAGGACGAGCACGTCGTCGACGTACCGGGTGCGGCGCTGTTCGGCCAGCCACTTGAGGGCCTTGAGCGCGTGCGCCTCGTTGCGCGGGGTGTCGGGGTGCGTCGGGGCACCGGCCGTGTAACCGAGCAGCTTGCCGTCGAAGGCCTCCTCGAAGCGGGTGAGGAGGTCGACCTCGTGTCGTCCGGGCGGCGAGAAGACGGTGCAGTGCTCGGCTCCGGGGATGTACCACTCCAGCCCCTGGAAGATCAGCATGCGCTTGTTGTCGGCGCGGGCCTTCAGGATCTCCCGGTGCTCCTGCGCGGCGCCGAACTCGGCGTGGCCGATGTTGCTGTGCTCGGTGAAGACCATCCAGTCGAGGCCGAACTTCTGTCCTGCCGAGGCGAGTTGGGAGAAGGTGTACTTGGCGTCGTGGCTGTACACGGAGTGGTTGTGATGGTCGCCGACCAGATAGACCAGGTCCGGGGCGTGTCCGTGACCGTGCCCGTGGGACCGGCCTCCCCGGCTGTCGGCCAGGGCGGGCAGCGGCAGCGAGGCGGCAGCGAAGGCCGCGCCGAACAGACCGGCGCGGCGCATCAGCCCTCGGCGGCTGAGGCCCTGGGGGTCGAGCGACTCCGCGGGAACCTGGGGGTCGGCCCATTCGGGCACGGGGTGGGACATGACGCGTCGTTCTCCTTCGTGCGGGGCGGCGGGGGGGCGGGGGCGGGACGGCGGGGCGTCAACAAGAGGGGTTTTTTCTTCCTGAAACGGAAGGGGGAAACCAGGGGAAAGGCGGGAGGTACACCCCCGGCCAACCAGT
>NZ_JBHVWT010000013.1:101246-149892 GCF_042882135.1 Streptomyces sp. NPDC058240 | reverse complement strand
GCTCCGTGGGACTTTGGGGGTCGGCCCGTTGGGGAGGGGGGGGGGAAAGGACGCGTCGTCCTCTTTTGTGTGGGGTGGTGGTGGTCTGGGGCCGGCCCCCCGGGCCGCCACCAGGAGGATTTCTTCATTCCGGAACCGGCCGGTGAACCCGGGGCGAAATGCGGGAGTCGCGCCCGTGGCACGCCGGTGCGGTCGCGCGCACCGGCCGGACGGCGCTCCCCCGTCCGCCGCTCCCCGGGTGGCGGAGTCCGCGCGGTGCGCCGACGCTTGTCCCTGACCTGCCGACCCGGACGGGCGGGCGCAGCCTGATGGGGGTGAATCCGTGTCGGACGCCGGTGCACCGGTCCCCGAGCCGGCAGGGGCCGACGGTATGGCGGCGGCGATCCTGCACACCCTGTTCGCCCAGTCCGCCGTGGGGCTGCATGTGCTGGACACGCGGTTGCGGGTGATACGGGCGAACGTCCTGTCCGACGCCGTCCCCGCCGAGCGCCTCGCGGGGCAGTACTTCACCGACGCGTACTGGCTGGAGAGGCCGCACGAGGCGGAGGGGGTGCTGCGAGGAGTGCTGGAGAGCGGTGTGACCGTGCGCGACCTCGTGGTCCGCGGCCGGCTCATGGACGTGCCCGGCCCCGATCGCAGCCTCAAGGTGTCCGTCCACCGGCTGGACGACGCCCGGGGGCGGACGCTCGGGCTGCTGGCCACGGTCGTCGATGTGGACGAGGAGGAGAAGGCGCGCACCCGGGCGGCGTGTCTGACCGCGGTGCGCACCCGGGTGGGCAGGTCGCTCGATGTGGCGGCCACCTGCGAGGGGCTCGTCGAATCCGTGGTGCCGGTGTTCGCCGACTTCGCCGTCGTCGAGGTGGTGGACGAGGTCCTGCGGGGATCGGATCCGCCGATGGGGCCGCTGGGACACGATGTCCCGCTGCGCCGCGCGGCCCTCCGGGGTCTCGGTGCCGACGGTCACCGGGACGGCCTGGTCGGCGAGATGCGCCGGCTGCCCGCCCGTACGCCCTACGCCCTGGCCGTTTCGGACCTGCGGCCCCGGCTGGTCCGGATCACCGCGCGGACGCCCTGGCTGGACACGGCCCCCGCCAGCACGCGGCTGATCGAGGCGATCGGGGCCCACTCCATGATCGTGGTCCCGCTGAAACTGCACGGCGCGATCCTCGGCCTGGTGAGTCTCTACCGGTGCCGGGAGTCGGAGCCCTTCGAGGAGAACGATCTCCCGCTGACGCTGACGGCCGCCGCCCATGTCGCCCTCAGCATCGACAACGCGCGGCAGTACGAGCGCGACCACGTGATCGCTTCGACGGTCCAGCGCAGGCTCCTTCCGCAGCACGACAGTGACCACGTCGCCGTGGAGACCGCCCATGTCCTGCTGCCCGGACGCAACAGCGGCTCCTGGTTCGACACCATCGGCCTCTCCGGCGCCCGCACCGCCCTGATCGTCGGTGCCGTCGAGGGGCCGGGGCTCCAGACGGCCATCACCATGGGCCAGTTGCGGACCGCCATCCACGCGCTGGCCGGACTCGACCTGGAACCCGACGAGGTGCTCGCCCGGCTGGCCGAAACCGCCGACCGCCTCGCCGGGGAACGGGCGGCGCTGCCGCCGGGGGACCGGCTGCTCGGGCAGTCCCTGTCGGCAACCTGCATGTACGCCGTCCACGACCCGTTCGCCGGCACCTGCACCATCGCGCGGGCGGGGGACGCGACACCGGGCCTCGTCGCCCCCGACGGCACCACGAAGCCCCTGGACGTGCCCGAGGGTCCCCGGCTCTTCTCCGGCGACAGCGCCCCCGTCGCCACGGCCACCTTCGCACTCGACGAAGGCAGTGTTCTGGCGTTCTTCTCCGGCACCCCCATGCCCGAGGGCCGGCAGTCGGCGGGGCTGCGCGAGGCCTTCGCGGACCCCGGCCGCAGCCTGCAGGACCTGTGCGACGACGTGGTCTACAACCTTCCGGCCGACGCACACCCCGGGGGCGCCGCCCTGCTCCTCGCCCGGACCGGTGTGGTCCCGCCGGACCGGGTCGCGGCCTGGGAGCTGCTCCAGGACCGGACCACGCCGGGCATGGCCCGCACGCTCGTGCGCGACCGGCTCGACGGCTGGCACCTCGACGAGGAGACGATCGAGGCGACCGAACTCATCGTGAGCGAGCTCGTCACCAACGCAGTCCGCTACGGCACCCCTCCCCTGCGGCTGCGGCTGATCCTGGACCGCACGCTCACCTGCGAAGTGCACGACAGCAGCCCGGTCTCACCCCATCTGCGCCATGCCCGCACGGTCGACGAGGGCGGACGCGGACTGTTCATCGTCTCCCAGCTCGCCGCCCACTGGGGCACCCGCTACAGCGCCGACGGCAAGACCCTGTGGACCGAGCAGGAGCTCGGGCCCGCCGCGGACGATTCCTGACCGGGGCCGGACGCTTCCGTGACGGGCCATTGCACCCGGAGAACAACAGTGGTTGGCTGGACAACAGAAGATATGAATCGGGGTTCAGATCATGGCCTACCGACCCACCGCCCGTACGGAAGCGACCCGGATCGCCCACCGTGATCGGCTGCTCGACGCGGCACGGCAGCTGCTCGCCGAGGGCGGGTACCCGGCGGCCAGCATCTCCGCGCTCGCCCGGCGGGCCGGCGTCGCCACCGGCAGCGTGTACAACCACTTCGCCTCCAAGCAGGAGCTGCTCGCCGCGGTCTTCCGGCATGTCGCGGGCCATGAGCTCAGCGCGGTACAGGAGGCGGTGCAGGCACACAGCGGCGTCACCGAGCAGCTGCGCGCGCTCGTCGAGGTCTTCTCGTACCGCGCGCTGCGCAGCCCCCGTACGGCCTGGGCGCTGCTGGCCGAACCGGTCGATCCGCTCGTCGAGGAGGAGCGGCTCACCTACCGGCGCGGCTACCACATCCTCGCCGAGACGGTCATCGTCGCCGGTATCTCCTCAGGTGAACTTCCCCCGCAGAACGCCCAGTTGTCGGCCGCCGCCGTGATCGGGGCGGTCGGCGAGGCACTGCTCGGGCCGCTCTCCCCGGTCGGTGCGCGGACCGACCCCGAACCGGTCGTGGAGAGCATCACCGCGCTGTGCCTCAGAGCGGTCGGCGCCGAAGGCGCCTGAACACGAGCCGCCCGTCCCGCCCCACCGCTTCCCCCGCCGCCCCGACCGCCGACCGCCGACCGCCGACCCAGGACAGGACCACCCGCCATGACCGTCACCCAGCACCGGACCGGCCTGCCACCCGCAGCCCCCGCGCCGCACCCCACCCACGAGGTCACCAACCAGGCACCGCCCCGGAAGGACCTCGACGAGTACGGCACCAACCTGCCGCTCGCCGAGGCCGTCCGCACCTTCGGCGCGGCCTGGCACGAACCGGAGCTGCACGAGATCGGCACCCTGGTCGGTTCCGAGCGCTTCCAGACCGCCACGGAGCTCGCCCACGCCTCGCCGCCCGCCCTGCGCACCCACGACCGGTACGGCAACCGCGTCGACGAGATCGACTTCCACCCCGCGTACCACGAGATCATCGGCGCGGCCGTGAGCCACGGCACGCACACCGCGGGCTGGGCCGACCCGAAGCCCGGAGCGGCGGTGGCGCGGGCGGCGTCGTTCATGCTGTTCGCCCAGATCGAGCCCGGCCACGCCTGCCCGATGTCCATGTCGCATGCCGTGGTCCCGGTCCTGCAGCGCGATCCGGAGGTGGGCCGGGACTGGCTGCCGGGCCTGCTCAGCCGCTCGTACGACCCCCGCCTGATCGCCCCGGACCTCAAGTCCGGGCTGACCTTCGGCATGGGGATGACGGAGAAGCAGGGCGGCTCCGACGTGCGCGCCAACACCACGCGGGCCGTCCCGCTGGGCTCCGACCCCGACGGCCGGGCCCATCTGCTGACCGGCCACAAGTGGTTCTTCTCCGCCCCGCAGTCGGACGCCTTCCTGGTGCTGGCCCAGGCCGAGGCCGGACTCACCTGCTTCCTCGTGCCGCGGGTACTGGCCGACGGCACCCGCAACACCGTCCGTATCCAGCGGCTGAAGAACAAGCTCGGCAACAAGTCGAACGCCTCCTCCGAGGTGGAGTTCGACGGCACCTGGGCGGTACGGGTCGGCGAGCCCGGCCGCGGTGTCCCGACCATCATCGAGATGGTCAACCACACCCGGCTCGACTGTGTGCTCGGTACCACCGCGGGCATGCGCCAGTCGGTGTCGGAGGCGATCTGGCACGCCCGGCACCGCAGCGCCTTCGGTGCCCGGCTGGCCGACCAGCCGGCCATGACTGCGGTCCTCGCCGACCTGGCGCTGGAGACGGAGGCCGCGACCTGGACCTCGCTGCGCCTGGCCCACGCGTACGAGAGCGGCAGCGGCGAGTCCGAGGAGATGTTCCGCCGGCTGGCCACCGCGGTGTCCAAGTACTGGATCTGCAAGCGCGGCCCGCACCACGCCTACGAGGCGCTGGAGTGCCTGGGCGGCAACGGCTACACCGAGGACTGGCCGCTGGCCCGGCGCTACCGCGAGCAGCCGGTGATGGCGGTGTGGGAGGGGTCCGGCAACGTCATCGCCCTCGATGTGCTGCGGGGCATCGGAAGAACACCGCAGTCGCTGGACGCCTTCTGGGCCGAGCTGGAGACCACGGCCGGTGCCAGTTCCGTGCTGGACGCACACGTCCGCCGGGTCCGCCAGGAGCTCGCCGAGGACCTGCGCGACCCGCTGGCGGCGCAGACCCGCGCCCGAGCGTCGGTCGAGGGCATGGCGCTGGCCCTGCAGGCCTCGCTGATGCTCCGTCACGCTCCCGCGGCGTCGGCCGAGGCGTTCCTGGCCGCCCGGCTCGGCGAGGCCCGTGGCCATCAGTACGGCATCCTGCCGCGCGGCACCGATGCCGCGTCGATCGTGGAGCGGCACTTCGGCACCGGCGGCTGAGAGGCTGTCGGGTGACCTCGGATCGGAAAAGCGGACGCGGTCTGGTGCGTGCGACTCCAAGGCGGAGGAGGGAGGCGACGCGGAGCGTCAGAGCCTGTGGCAACTCACCACCACACTGCGGGAGTTCCGGGGCGATGCGCACGTCTCCGCGCTCGCCGACCACGGTCTCGACGCGCCCGAGGCGCTCGTTCTCGCCGCCGCCACGGACCGTGTCCCGCGCGAGGGCATCCGGCTCGACCGCGGCTGGAGCGAGGCGGAGTGGGCGGACGCCGAGGAACGGCTTCGCTCCCGCGGCCTGATCGACGCGGAGTCGGATGCCACGCCGCGCGGTCACCGGGAACGGGAGCTCGTCGAGGACACCACCGACCGGCTGGCCGCGCGGCTGCTGTGCCCCCTCGCCGAGAGCGCGGCGGACGAACTGCTCGCCGCCCTGGAGCTGCCGACCCGGCAGGTGCTGGGGGCGAAGCTGCTGCCGTTCCCCAACCCGATCGGCCTGCCACGGCCGGTCTGGAAGCCGGTCGCAGGGTCCGGGCGGGACCGGCACAGCAGGATCACCGAGCGCAACGCTACGGCTCCGGCGGCCGTCATCCGGTGTGACACGTGCGGCACGCGCCGCCGCAGCGGCAGCAGCGCCGGGCGAGCAGCACGGCCAGCACGGCGAGTGCGGCCACGGCCACCGCCCCCGCGGCACGCCTGGCCACCTGTCCGCCCGCCGTGCGCAGCAGATCGATCGGCTCGGCCCCGCCCGTCGGCGAGGTGTCCGCCGCGTCGTCGGCGGACTGTGCCGATGCGGACGGTTGTGCGGCCGAGAGCCGTTGCGCGAGGCAGTCGGCGAACCGGCCGACGAGTCCGTCGCTCACATCGCTCATGACCCCGCGGCCGAACTGGGCCGACCGTCCGGTGACGGTGAGGTCGGTGGTCACCGAGACGGTCGTCCCGCCGTCGTGGCCGGTCAGTGCGGCGGTCACCGTCGCGCTCGCCGTGCCCTGGCCGCGTACTTCGCTGCCCCGGGCGGACAGGACCATGCGATGGGCCGCGTCGTCCTTCTCCAGGAAGGTCGCCGTGCCCCGGTACGTCACGGTGATCGGTCCCACCCGCACCTTCACGGAGCCCTTGACGGTGTCACCGTCGAACTCCTCCACGGTCGCGCCCGGCATGCACTGCGAGACGTGTTCGATGTCGAGCAGTTCCCGCCAGGCCTCGTCGACCGGGACCGGCACGGTGAATGAGTTCTGCAGCTGCATGGTCCGCTCCTCTCACGAATCACAGCGGTCACGAAGACCGCAGGGTCATGGGGCCGGCGCGGTCACCCGGATCCGAGCCGCGGGCGGTGGATCGCCCCGGCCTTCTCGGTGAGCGGGCTGCCCGTGCCGCCCCAGCGCAGGGCCACGATCTCCGCGGCGATGGAGACGGCCACCTCCTCGGGGGTGCGCGCCCCGAGGTCGAGGCCGATGGGGGATCGCAGCCGCGCCAGTTCCGCTTCGCCGAGCCCCGTCTCGCGCAGCCGGGCCATGCGGTCCTCGTGGGTCCGGCGGCTGCCCATCACACCGATGTACGCGGCCGGGGTGCGCAACGCCACCTCCAGCAGCGGGACGTCGAACTTGGGGTCGTGGGTGAGTACGCACATCACGGTCCGCCCGTCGGTCTCCGTGTCGCGCAGATACCGGTGCGGCCAGTCGACGACGACCTCCGCGCCGTCGGGGAAGCGGCGCGGGTCGGCGAAGGCGGGGCGGGCGTCGCAGACGGTGACCCGGTATCCGAGGAACGCGCCGATCCCGGCCACCGCCGCCGCGAAGTCGATCGCGCCGAAGACCAGCATCCGGGGCGGCGGGGCGAACGACTGGAGGAACACGGCGACATCGTCCTCGCGCCGTTCGCCGTTCGGGCCGTAGTGCCGCAGTCCCGTTGCCCCACGGGCGAGTTCCCCGCGTGCGTCGGCGGTCACCGCGGCGTCGAGGCCGCTCGCGCCCAGGGACCCCGAGACGGTGTCCGGCCGAACCGCGAGGGCGGCGCCGCGCGGGGCGGGTCCGTCGGTCACGGTGGCGACCACCACCGGGCGGTGCCCGGCGACCGATGCGGCGACCTCGCCGAAGGCGGGGTCGCTCGCCGACGTCACCGGGCGTACCAGGAGGGTGATCTCGCCGCCGCAGGTGAGTCCGACGGCGAAGGCGTCCTCGTCGCTGTATCCGAAGGTCTCCAGCCGGGCCCGGCCGGTCTCCACGACTTCCTTGGCCAGTTCGAAGACCGCGCCCTCGACGCAGCCGCCGGAGACGCTGCCCACGACCTCGTCGTCCGGGCCCACGGCCATCGCCGCGCCGGGGCCGCGCGGCGCGCTGCGGCTGACCGCGACGACGGTGGCGAGCCCGAACGGCTCCCCGGCGGCGTACCAGCGGCCGAGCACCGGCAGGATCTCACGCATCGGAAGCCACCCCCCGCACCACTGCGGCCAGATGTTCCAGGGCCGCCAGACTGTGCCCTTCGACGAACGCGTCCACGTGCGGCAGCGCCGCCGCCATGCCCGCCGCGAGCGGTGCGTAACCGGGCTGCGCCTTGCGGGGGTTGGCCCAGACCACGCGATGCGCCAGCCGGTGCAGTCGGCGCATCTGGGCGGCGAGCAGTGCGGGGTCCGCGCGCTCCCAGCCGTCGGAGAGGACGACCATCACCGCTCCCCGTGCGCAGGAGCGCTGCCCCCAGCGGTCGAGGAAGGTGCGCAGCATAGGTGACCTCGACCTTCCCGGTGGGCAGCATGCGGATGGTGGCG
The DNA here is from genome assembly GCF_042882135.1 of Streptomyces sp. NPDC058240. Classification (NCBI taxonomy): domain Bacteria; kingdom Bacillati; phylum Actinomycetota; class Actinomycetes; order Kitasatosporales; family Streptomycetaceae; genus Streptomyces; species Streptomyces sp. NPDC058240. The sequence goes on along the minus strand of NZ_JBHVWT010000013.1, from coordinate 142,227 downwards.
GCCTCCCAGCCCCCGGCGGCGTACCGCAGATCGCGCAGGACGCGGCTGGGCGCGAGGCCGGCGTGGGCCATGGGGCTGCGCAGGATCGCCAGGTGCAGCAGGCCCGGCACCGTGATGTTGTCGGTCCAGGTGGTGCGGCCGGTGACGAGCCGGGCGTCCTCCTTGCGGGTCCGGGAGCGGCCGACCTCGGGGCGTGGCTTCCCGGTGGTGACCGGACCGGTCATGTCCGTGCCTCCTGCCGGGCGGTGACCGGGGCCGCGGGTCGTTGCCCGTCCGACCGGCCGGCTTCCGTGGGCCGGGGCGTGGGGGCCCGGCAACGACGCTCCTCGGCGGCGGCGGCCAGGACGGCGCGCACGATGTTCTGGTAGCCGGTGCAGCGGCAGAGGTTGCCCTCCAGCCCGTGGCGGATCTCCTCGGGCGCAGGATCGGGGTTCTCCTTGAGCAGGTCGCGGGCCGCCATGATCATGCCGGGCGTGCAGTAGCCGCACTGCAGCGCGTGCTGCTCGTGGAACGCTGTCTGCAGCGGTGTCCACTCGCCGCCGGAAGCGAGTCCCTGGACGGTCGTCACCTCCCCGCCATCGGCCTGTACGGCCAGCACGGAGCAGCTCTTGACGCTGTCGCCGTCGAGTTCGACGGTGCATGCCCCGCAGTTGCTGGTGTCGCAGCCGACCGGGGTGCCGGTGAGGCCCAGGTGGTCCCTGAGGTAGTGGACCAGCAGCAGTCGGGGCTCGACCTCGTCCTCGTACCGTGTGCCGTCCACCGTCATCGATATGCGGGTCATCTGCGCTCCCCGGGGATCAGGCCGTGGTGTCGGACCATGCGTAGGGCGGGGCCACGGGGCCGCTCGCGGGTCCGGCGCCCACGGTCTCCAGTTCCTCGTCGGCGGCCTTCATCAACTGTGCGGCGACGTCCTTCATGGCTCTGCTCGCCGCGAGTTCGTCGCCGATGACGGGTACGTCCACGTCCTGCGGGTTGCACCGGGCGACCCCGTGTCCCGTGAGCTGTGCGGAACCGGTGTCCAGCACCGCCTCCGCCCTGGTCGTCCCGTCGTCCTCGGTCAGACCGAGACGGAGCCTCCACTCCAGCGTGCGGGTCATCGCGCACCTCCTGCGACCGCGTCCGGTCGCGATGCGCCGCCTCGACGCGGTCCTGCCACCAGCATCCACCCGCTCCGGCGGGTTCGCCCGTTCCGGCTCGTCCTGCGGAGATCACACCGCCGAAATAGGATGCGGGATGTCGAATTCCACCGAAGGCGGGCGACGGCCGGCCGTCGCACCGGGATCCGGTCCGTCGGCGCCGCCGCGGCAGTCCCTGTGTTGCGCCGCGCGGACGAACGCAGTGCGGAGCGGCCCATGAACCGGCGTCGTCCTCCCCGTTCGGCGAGCGCCGAGGAGTTGCTCACCACGCTGCAACAGCTCACCTCCCGGGCCCGCCGCGAGGTGGAGCTCCATCAGGCGCGGGTGGAACTGGCCGAGGCGCTCCAGCGCGAGATGCTCCCCGCGGCGCTGCCCGCCCGTCCCGGCCTCCAGACCGCCGCCCGGTACACACCGGCCCGCAGCGGGCTGGACATCGGTGGCGACTGGTACGACGGATTCGTACTGCCGGACGGTGCGCTGGCCTTCGCCATCGGGGACGTACAGGGCCACGACGTCGAGGCCGCCGCGTTCATGGGCCAGATCCGCATCGCCATGCGGGCGATCGCCGCCACCGCCACGGACCCCGGCGAGGTCGTGGGCCGGACCAACGACCTGCTGGTCTCGGCGGGCTCCGGCCTCTTCGCGACCTGTACGTTCGTCCGCCTCGACCCGGACACCCGGGAACTGCACAGTGCCCGCGCCGGGCATGTCGCCGCGGTGTGGGCCACGGCCGACGGCCGTTCCGGCGTGACCAGTGACGAGGGCGGGCTGCCCCTGGGGATCCAGGCGGGCGAGCGCTATCCGGTCACCCGGCGGCAGCTGACGGCTCCGGGCGCGTTCGTCCTGGTCACGGACGGGGTGGTCGAGGGTCCTTCGTTCCCGATCGACCGAGGTCTGGACGCGGTGACGCGGCTGGTGCTCGCACAGGTCGGCGCCGACGCCGGCGAGCTGGCCGACGCGGTGCTGCGGGCGGCGGAGCAGACCGGGCACCAGGACGACGCCGCCGTCCTCGTGGTACGTCACGGGGCCGCCCCCGACCGGCCCTGATCTGCCGGACAGGCCGTAGGCGTGTCAAACAGCCGCCACCCGTCCGGGCGGTGTCTGATGAGATGCGTGATCCGCAGCGAGAGAACCAGACGTACGGCCGTGGCCGTACTGCGTGCCCTGGCCGTCGCCGCTGCCTACTACGCGGCCGGAGGGCTCGGCCTCATCCGGGAGGTGTCCGTCCACGGCGCGGTCGTCACACCGCTCTGGCCGCCGACAGGCATCGCGCTGGGCGCCCTGCTCTACCTGGGCCTGAGCGCCTGGCCCGGTATCGCGCTGGGCGCCCTGCTCGTCGTCGCCACGCTCAGCGGCTCGGTCACGCCCTCCGCCTTCGCCGTCGTGGCGGGCAACACCGTGGCGCCCGTCTGCGCGTATCTCATACTCCGCAGGGCCGGTTTCCACACGGAGCTGGACCGGCTGCGCGACGGAGTCATGCTGGTCTTCCTCGGCGCGCTGGCCGGGATGGTCATCAGCGCGACCGTGGGCACAGGCATGCTGCTGCTGGACGGCAAACTGCCCCTGAGCGGGTTCTGGCCGGTCTGGGCGGCATGGTGGTCGGGGGACGCGATGGGGGTGCTCGTGGTCACCCCACTGCTGCTCGTGCTGCGCAGGCTGCGGATGCCGCGGACCACCGACCGGTGGATCGAGGCGAGCGCGCTGCTGATCGTCTCCGTCACGGTCTCACTGGTGGCGACCCGCAGCTCATTGGCGATGCTCTACCTGGTGTTCCCCCTGGTCGTCTGGGCCGCCCTGCGATTCCGGCTGGCGGGGAGCGCGCCCTGCGCCCTCCTGGTGTCCGTCCTGGCAGTGATCGCGGGAACGCAGAGGGTGGGTCCGTTCGAGGGCCATACCATCCTTCACGTGATGGTCAACCTCACCGTGCTCAACGGCTGCGTGGCCCTGATCGCGCTGCTGCTCGCGGCGCTGGTGACCGAGCAGAGCAATATCCGGCACAGGATCGAACGCGCCTGCGAGGAACTGGCCGAAGTGGTGGATCACCTGGCGCCGGGAAGGGCGGCGGCCGCATGGCCGCCCCGGCCCGAGGATGAACTCGACGGCGGCTGAGCACCACGCGCCCCTCCGTCACCGCCCCCGGCGCACTCCCGCGTCGGCACAACACACCGAAACAATTCGGCCAACGGCCGTCACCGACTGCCCACTTGCTCGTTTGTTGGCCGGGGAAGGTCTCCCGACAGCACGTCGTCGCGGACGAACCTGGTGGGCAGGCCGAGCAGTTGCCGGCGCACATGTCCGCACACAACCCGATTCAGGTGCATTTCAAATGCCAACAATTGGCCGCAGACCAAGAGATCCGGCGCGGAACGGGACGAGATCCGAGTCAGTGCGCATGTCTGAACTTCACGAGAACTCCAGCGAAATGGCACGTGTGTGGATATCGTGCACCGAGCGAGGGCGCATCCGTCAGTCCATGAGATCGGCGGATGCGCCCCGTTTGTGACGATGCAACTGTGACTGGGGGGTTCATGGGGCATGTCGAGCTACCCGATTCGGACAGATCAGCACCCGTGGGACTGGCGGGAGCGCCACGTCCGCGGTCTGTTGCGGATCGGCCTCGTAGCAACGAACTCGACGCATTGTGGAGGGCGCCGAGCGCACAGCGCGAACGTTCCGGGTCGGCCGCCGCGAAGAGAAGGACGGCCCGGTGCATACCGGTCGTCGTCGGCGCCGAGCTCCTCGGCCTCGGGGTTCCGGCATGGCTCGTCCTGCGCGTCGGCGAGCAGTCCCGGACCGCGGTGGCCGCGGCCGTGGCCGTGGCCGCACTGGCGTGGTCCGGCCTGCGGGCCGTGCGCGGCCGGTACGCGGACCGGCCCCCGGGCGGACCGCCGGGGGTGCTGAGCACAACCGGGGACTGGCTGCTCCTCATAGGTGTGCTCGCCGTGCTGAGCACCATCACCGGCGGATCGGCCGATCCCGCGGAGGCGGTCGTGGCACTGCTGCCCGGCCTGCCGGCCGGCATCGCGGCGCAGGCTCTGCGGCGGCTGCCGTGGCCAGGACGCCGGCAACGGGCCGTCCGGCGGGTGCTGGTGGTCGGCGAGGCGCCGGGGGTGGACCGCGCCGTCCGGATGCTCGCGTCCCGTGCGGACCATCCGTACGCGGTCGTGGCCGCGGTCCCGGTCGGGACCGCACCGCTGGAGTGCGGGGTTCCGGTGCCGGGCCGGCTCGCACCGGCTCCGGCCGACGACGACGTGTCGACCGTGCTGGGCGGGGCCTTCGCCCAGGAGGCGGACCTGGCGCTGGTGGTTCCCGGGCCCCGGCTCTCCGAGGAGCGGCTGTGCCGGCTCACCCGGGGGCTGCACGACGGCGGGCTCTCGCTGTCCGTGCTGCCGGGGCTCTCGGGCATAGCGGCCGACCGGGTGCGGCCCACAGCGGCGGCGGGGCTCACCCTGCTGCACATCGCACCACCCCTGCGCCGGGGGCCGCAGCCCGCTCTGAAGGCCGTCGTGGACCGCTTCGGTGCCGCCCTCGGCCTGCTGGTCCTGGCACCCCTGCTGATCCTGATCGGCGCGGCGGTACGGCTCGGCTCCGCCGGGCCGGTGTTCCACCGCCAGATCCGCCACGGGCAGCACAACCGGCCATTCACGATGTGGAAGTTCCGCACCATGGTGGTCGACGCGGAGAGCCACAAGCAGCGGCTCGTCGCCGCGAACGAGATCGACGGCCCGATGTTCAAGATGCGCCGCGATCCCCGGGTGACCGGAATCGGCCGTCTGCTGCGCCGGTCCTCGCTCGACGAGCTCCCGCAGCTGCTCAATGTGCTCCGCGGCGACATGTCACTGGTCGGTCCACGCCCTCCGTTACCGGAGGAGGTGTCCCGCTACGACGAGCGCGAGCTCCGGCGGCTCACGGTGAAACCGGGACTGACCGGTCTGTGGCAGGTCAGCGGCCGCTCGGACCTGTCCTGGCAGGAGACGGTCTCGCTCGACCTGTGGTACGTCGACAACTGGTCGGTGGCCACGGACGTGGGACTCATGGCCCGTACGCTGCGCGCCGTCACCGACGGCCGCGGGGCGTACTGAGAGCGGCGGCCGTCGATGGGAGGAGCGCGAACGCTCCGGCCGTGCGCGGCCGGCCCGTACCGGTCGGCCCGCCGGGCCCGCTCAGACCTGCGCGGTCTGCCGCTCCAGCCACCATGCGTAGGTCCGGGCGATCCCGTCACGCAGCGCGATCCGCGGCACGAAGCCGAGAGCGGTGAGCCGGGAGACGTCGAGCAGCTTGCGCGGAGTGCCGTCGGGTTTCGCCGTGTCCCATCCGACGTTTCCCTGAAACTCCGTCACATCCCGGACAATGGTGGCCAGTTCACGGATCGTCAGATCGCTCCCGCAGCCGATGTTGACCGGCTCGTCACCGTCGTAGCGCTCCAGCAGCAGGAGGCACGCGGCGGCGAGATCGTCGACGTGCAGGAATTCCCGGCGGGGGCTCCCGGAGCCCCAGAGCGTGACCTCGGACGAGCCGTCCCGGCGCGCCTCGTGGAAGCGACGGATCAGCGCGGGCAGTACGTGCGAGGTCTCCGGGTCGAAGTTGTCGCCCGGACCGTAGAGGTTGGTGGGCATGGCGCTGATGTACGAGGCGCCGTACTGCCGGCGGTAGGACCGGGTCTGCACGATTCCGGCGATCTTGGCCAGCGCGTACGCCTCATTGGTCGGCTCCAACGGGCCGGTGAGCAGGGCGCTTTCGGGGATCGGCTGCGGGGCGATCCTGGGGTAGATACAGGACGAGCCGAGGAAGAGCAACCGCTCGACCCCGGCCGCGTGCGCCCCGGCGACGACGCTCAGCTGGATGCGCAGATTGTCTTCGAGGAACTGCACCGGATACGTGTGGTTGGCCATGATCCCGCCGACCTTGGCGGCGGCCAGCACCACGGCGTCCGGACGGACCTCACGGAGAAACGCCTCGGTCCGCGCGGCATCGCGCAGATCGAGGTGGTCGCGATCACGGGTGATCACCTCGTGCCCCTCGGCGGTGAGGCGGCGCACCACCGCCGATCCGACCAGGCCGCGGTGGCCCGCGACGAAGATGCGCGCACCGGATCGCAGGAAGGGGCGGACGGATTCCTGGGAAGGGCCGGGGAGATCAGTCGTCATGGGCCGGATTCTGCCAGCACCCGCAGCCCGCGGTGATGTCTTACCGCAGACAGCTCAGTTCAGATAATTCGGCGGGAAGTATTCGGTGCGGAACAACAGCCACTGAGGTGACCAGAGAAGGGGGAGTCGTGGCGAAGACCGCGCTCATCACCGGCGTGACCGGACAGGACGGTTCGTACCTGTCCGAGCTGCTGCTCGACAAGGGGTACACGGTCCATGGACTGATACGCCGCTCGTCGAGCTTCAACACCGAACGCATAGACCACATATACCAGGGGCCGGAGGAGGAGAACCGTTCGTTTCTGCTGCACCATGCCGACCTCGCCGACGGTGTCGCGCTGGTGAATCTGCTGCGCGACATCCGGCCGGACGAGGTCTACAACCTGGGCGCGCAGTCGCACGTCCGCGTCTCGTTCGACGCTCCGCTGTACACGGGTGACATCACCGGTCTCGGCACCATCCGGCTGCTGGAGGCGGTCCGCGCGAGCGGCATCGACACCCGTGTCTACCAGGCGTCGTCGTCCGAGATGTTCGGCGCCACCCCGCCGCCGCAGAACGAGCGGACCCCGTTCCATCCGCGGAGCCCGTACAGCGTCGCCAAGGTCTACTCGTACTGGTCCACCGTCAACTACCGCGAGGCCTATGGCATGTTCGCGGTCAACGGGATCCTCTTCAACCACGAGTCCCCGCGCCGCGGCGAGACCTTCGTGACCCGGAAGATCACTCGCGGGGTGGCCAGGATCAAGGCGGGCCTGCAGACCCATCTCCACCTGGGCAACCTCGATGCCGTACGAGACTGGGGGTACGCCCCCGAGTACGTCGACGCGATGTGGCGGATGCTCCAGTGCGATGACCCGGACGACTACGTGGTGGCCACCGGCGAGGGCGTCAGCGTCCGGCAGTTCCTGGAGTACGCCTTCGCCCACGCGGGCCTGGACTGGCGCGAACACGTCCGCCACGACGCCAAGTACGAACGCCCCAGCGAGGTCGACGCCTTGATCGGGGACGCCACCAAGGCCGAGGAACTGCTCGGCTGGAAACCGGTCGTGCGGTCGCGGGAGCTCGCCAGGATCATGGTCGAGGCGGACATCCGCCAGCTGTCCGACCAACTCGCCGGAGCGGCCGTGCGGGTGGACCGATGAGATCGCCCGGGACCGATACGACAACCGACTCCACCGCAACCCCGGTGGAGCCGGGCGCCGCGGCCTGCCGGCCGCAGCTCGTTCTCACCTTCGGAGCTGAATGATGAACGGAACCACGGGGCGCAGGCGCTCCGGCCGCGGCCGGCTACGTGCCGCTGCCGCCGCGCTCTGCCTGCTCGCCGGAGCGCTGACCGCCGCCGCGTCGGGGGGCTCCCCGGCCACGGCCCTCACCCCGCCGGTCTCCCTGACCGCGGACGACCTCACCACCTGGCAGACCAACGGCATCGTCTGGTCGATGGCCGGATCGGACGCCGGCGTCGTCTACACCGGCGGCACCTTCTCCACCGTCCGGCCGCGGGACGCGGCAGCCGGCACCTCGGAACGGCCGGCGGTGAACTTCGCCGCCTTCGACGCCGCGACCGGTGCGCCGACCGGCTGCAGCCTGTCGTTCACACTCTCGTCCGGCACGGCGACCGTGCGGGCCCTGGCACTCTCCCCGGACCAGAAGACCCTGTACGTCGGAGGGAAGTTCGGTTCGGTGAGCGGCGTCGGGGTGAGCAATTTCGCCGCGATCGACACCGCCACCTGCACCCCTCGCCAGAACTTCAAGGTCGCCGTCTCCGCGACGGTACGGGCGCTCGCCGTCACCGCCGACACCGTGTACCTGGGCGGTGACTTCAACTCGGTGGCCGGACAGACCAGGAACAAGTTCGCCGCCGTCACCACGGGCGCCGCGCTGAAACCGTGGAAGGCCAACACGGACGAGGTGGGCCGGGCCGTCGAGCTGACGCCCGACCGCAAGCACGTACTGATCGGCGGTGACTTCTTCAAGGTCAACGGCACCACGTCGCACGCACTGGCGGTCGTGGACGCCACCACGGGGGCCGTGGCCAAGAGCTATCCGGCCGGGTTCATTCCCAACACCTCCACGGTGAAGGACCTGGCCACGGACGCCACCGGCTTCTACACCGCCAACGAGGGCACCGGAGGGGGTGTCTTCGACGGCCGGATCGCACTGAACCTGAGCAACTTCGAGCAGCGCTGGCGGGACACCTGCCTCGGCGCCACCCAGACCGTGCTCGTGCACAACGGCGTGCTGTACAGCGGCAGTCACGCCCATGACTGCGCCACCATGGGCGAGTTCCCGAACCAGCCGCGCAAGCATCTGCTGGCCCAGTCCGTCGACGATCCGAAACTGCTCCCCTGGTTCCCGGACACCAACGACGGGATCGGGGAGCCGGTCGGGCCGCGGGTGATGGCCCAGGCCGACAAGGGCGGCCACCACTATCTGTGGGTCGGCGGCGAGTTCACCACCGTCAACGGCTCGGCCCAGCAGGGCCTGACCCGGTTCGCCGACGGTCCCGACACCGGGGCTCCGTGGGTGCCGAACGTCAGCCTGTCCACGGTCGCCGCGGGCAAGGTGGAGGTCAACTGGCAGGCGAGCTTCGACACCGACGACGGTGAACTCACCTACCGGATCTACCGGGACGGCGCGAGCACCCCGGTGCACACCACGACGGGGCGCTCAGTGTTCTGGGACCGGCCGCAGCTGAGGTGGACCGACACGGACGTGGCCGCGGGCGAGACCCACTCGTACCGGATCAGTGCGAGCGACGGCACCAACACCAGCGCCAAGTCGACCGCCGTCTCCGCGACCGTGGCATCCGCGGCCGAGAAGTATCCCGCCAAGGTCCTCGCGGACGGTGCTTCGCTCTACTGGCGGTACGACGACGCCTCGACCTTCGCGGGAGACACCGGCGCCGGGCGGGACAACGGCTTCGCACGCAACTCCCCCGCCCGGCGGGTGACCCCGGCCGCTGTCACCGGACCCTCGACCGCGGTCGGCCTGAACGGTTCGAACCAGTACGTCTACAGCAACAAGCGCCATCCGCAGCCGGCCAAATTCTCGGTGGAGACCTGGATCAGGACGACGACCACCAAGGGAGGGAAGATCATCGGCTTCGGCAGTCTGACCATGCAGAACAGCACCCAGTACGACAAGCACGTGTACATGCGCGACGACGGCCGGCTGGTCTTCGGCGTGAAGAGCGGCAGTGCCCGGACCATCACCACACCCGCCGCCTACAACAACGGCGCCTGGCACCACGTCGTCGCCACGCAGGGCTCCGGCGGCATGGCGCTGTACGTCGACGGGAAGCTCCGCGCCTCGACCGCCCTGTACACCGGCAACGAGAAGTACGACGGCTACTGGCGAGTGGGCGGGGACAACCTGAACGGCTGGCCCAGCAGGCCGACGAGCGATTTCTTCGCCGGGCAGCTCGACGAGACCGCCGTCTACCCGACCGCGCTGAGCAGCGCGCAGGTCAGTGCTCACTACGCGCTGAGGACAGCTGGATGAGGCATCCGTTCCGGGCCGGCGCCGCCGTCGTCGCACTGACGGCGGCGCTGGCCGCCTGCGGCTCGTCCTCCGAGGGGGACAAGGGGGCGAGCGGCGCCGGGCCGTCGGCGGAACGGGCCCCGCTCACCGCCCCGTCGGCCGGGCCCGGCACCACCGCGTCCGGTGGCCCCTCGGCTCCGCGCACGAGCGAGCCGCCGAAGCTTCCCTCCGATGAACTCACCCCGGCCACCGGCTCGTTCACCAGGAAGCAGAAGGACTATCTGGTCGACCGGGTGCCCAGGGGCATGGACCCGGCAGCCGTGCTCCAGACCGGTCAGGAGACCTGCGACAGGCTGGGATTCCTGGTGAAGGCCGACCGGGACGTGGCGGTCGGCGCGATCGTGACCGGCGAGATCGCCGATGCGGAGCCCGCCGTCGAGCACCTCTGCACCCGGCACAGGGACCTGCTGCGGGAGGCCGCCCGGGGCTACGCGGACGGCACGCACAAGGACGGGCGGCTCCGGCCGGGCCGCTACCACGACGTCTCCCCCACCGGGAGCTGTACCTGGCAGATCACCGGGGCGGACGGCAGGCCCCTGGTCTCCGGCTCCGCCCCCGCCGGGAAGCGGGCCACGATCACCGTCCCCCGGGAGGCCCGCGCCTTCACCTCCACAGGCTGCTACGCCTGGCTGCCCGAAGGAGACCTCGGATGAGCAAGCTGCCGATAGCCGTGGTGATCCCCACGAAGAACGAGGGGCTCAACATCGCCGAGGCGGTGAAGTCGGTGCTCGGCCATTTCGAGGCGGTGGTCGTCGTCGACTCGCACAGCACCGACGACACGGCGGAGATCGCCGAGGACTGCGGGGCCGAGGTGATCACGTACACCTGGGACGGCGGTCATCCGCGCAAGAAGCAGTGGTGTCTGGACCATGTCCGCACGGACCTGGACTGGATTCTGCTGCTCGACGGGGACGAGCGGATCGGTCCCGGTCTGCTGGCCGAACTGCGCCGGATCTTCGCCGACCCCGGCGCGCCGAGGCCCGCCGCGTACGACATTCCGCTCGGCTACTGGTTCTCCGGGAAGCGGCTGCGGCACGGCTACACCATCCGCAAGCGGTCGCTGACCGACCGCACCCGCTGCCGGTACCCGGAGGTGGGGGATCTCGACGCGCCGGGAATCGGCGAGGTCGAGGGCCACTACCAGCCGGTCGCCGCATCGGCCGGATCGCTCCGCAATCCGATCGAGCACCAGGATCTCGACCCGGTCACCGCCTGGTTCGAGCGGCACAACCGCTACTCGGACTGGGAGGCGTGGCTGGAGCACCACCCCGAGGTCAAGGAGCAGGTGCGCAGGGTGAAATCGCGCCAGGGGCAGCTGTTCCACAAGGCACCGTTCAAGCCCCTGGTGTCGTTCGCCTACATGTATGTGTACCGGCTGGGGTTCCTCGACGGGCGGGCGGGGTTCGACTTCGCGCTGGCGATGAGCTTCTACCGCTGGCAGATCGCGCTCAAGTCCCGTGAGGGAAGGACCGTTTGACCTGTCGGCCGCTCCGGCGGACCACGTCCTCGTAGGTCCACCGGAGGGTCGCGGTCACGGCCCCGATGGTGAAGTCCTCATTGACCATGCCCCAAGCCGCCCTGCCCGCCCGGGTGTTGGCCTCCGGTTCGAGGAGTTCCAGGACGGCGGCGGCGACCTTGAGGGCGTTCTTCCCGTCCTCGCCGACCCGGCTGTCGATCACCCGGCCCGCGCCCGCGCGCGCCACATCGGGGCCGAGTCCGCAGGTGCGGGTGATGACCACGGGGGTGCCGACCGACATCGCTTCGAGGACGGACACGCCCAGGGGCTCCTCGATCGACGGCAGTACGTACACGTCGGCGCGCCGCCCCGCCGCCAGGACCTCTTCGTGCCCGAGCGGCCCCACATGGTCGAGCGACCCCATCACCCCCAGCCTGCGGGCGAGTTCAAGGGTCGCGGGCAGCGCGCCGGTGTCGGGACCGGCCAGCACGAAGCGGGCGTCCGGGTGCTCGGCCAGGACCGCCGGCATCGCGGCGACGAAGTCCTCCGGGCGCTTGCGCTCCTGGATCCGGGCGAGGAAGAGGACCGTCGGCGGCCGCCCCGGCTCCCGGGTGGGCTTGATCTCCTGCGGGCGTACGCCGTTGACCAGCCGAACCGTGCGGGTCAGCGGGACCGGCGCGGCGACGGCGTTCACATCGAGGCGTTCCGTCTCGGTGAGGTGCAGTACGGCATCGGCCCTGCGCAGCACCTTGCGCACCCCCAGCAGATCGGTCAGCCGGGCGACCCGGTTCTCGGTGGGGTCCACCATGCCGTGCGTCTGCACGACCAGGGGTGTGCCGGAGGCCAGTGCGAGCAGCGCGGCGGGCAGTGTCACCAGGTCGCGCATCAGATGGACGTGGACGAGGTCGGCGCCGCGCATCATGCGGCGCGCGGTGTGCAGGAGCGCACCGGAGGTGATTCCGCTGACCTCGAATGCGGGGAGCAGATGGCGGGCCCGGAAGAGATGGGCCGGCACTCCCTCGACCTCGCGCGGGAGGGGCCCCTCGAAGCCGTCGCCCAGCGCCATGATCCTGGCGTCGTCACCGGCGGCCCGCTGGACCTTCGACAGGTTGAGCGCCACCCTTGTCGGGCCACCGAACGCATGGTCCGGGGTGTGCAGCGTGACCACGTGCAGGATCTTCACCAGGGTTCCCCTCGACCTCGGCCGACCCTCACAGACTAGTCATCCAAACACCCCAAGTGGGTTGATTCGTTAGAGTGTTCACAGGTCCACGGAAACGGGGAGCACATGACGTCCGTGCACGAGGCGGTGTCGTCCGCGCCCGTACCGGAGCACGGCCCGCGAGAGCCGGTCCATCCGCCGGCGAACCCCATGTCGTGGGCGATGCTCTCGCGCGCCCTGGCCGTACCTCTCATCCTCGCCCTGGTCTGCTTCCTGCCCGCGGTGATCGCCGCGCAGCCGGGCACGGGCGTCCGGGACACCGCGTACTGGCTCCAGCTCGTGCTGACCTGTTATGCGGGGGCCCGGCTCGCGACCATGGTCCTCTCGACCCGGCGGCGGCTGCTCCAGGGCATCTTCTGGATGTTCGTCTACATCGCGATGGGGGTGGCGCCGTTCGCCCAGGCCGTCATCGGGCAGACACCGACGCCGATGGTCGGGCCGCGGTCGGATCTGGTGACGGCCGTCGCGCTGATCCTGGTGGGCTGTGCCGCGTTCGACCTGGGGGCTCTGCTGGCGTCCCGGCGACCGCTGCGCCGACGGGTCGCCGCGCGCTCCGGGAGCGGTCCAGCCGTCGCCCACCGGGGGCGGCTCAGGCTGCTGGTGCTGCTGGCGTTCGCGGCGAGCGGCTACTACGTCCTGAAGCTCGGCGGGCCCGCCGTCTTCTTCACCAGCCGCCAGGAGATCAGTGCGTCGGTCGCGGCGAGCGGGGTGGTGTCGGGTCAGTCCAATGTGGGATCGGCCTTCCTCAAGGGCTTCGGTACGGTACCCGCGTTGCTCGCGCTGCTCTTCTTCACCCGTCGCCTCGTGACCTCGCGCAGGGCCCGGCGCTCCCCGTCGACGGTGCTGGTCTGGGCCGGGCTGATCGGGCTCAACGCGATCGTCAACAACCCGGTCTCCAACGCCCGTTACTGGTTCCTGACGGTACTGGTCTCGCTGCTGTTCACCGCGTTCCCCAGCAGCGCGGCGATGTACCGCTCGGTACTGGCCATGGGGGTGGTCGGAGCCCTGGTGCTGTTCCCGTACGCGGACCGCTTCCGCTACGACAGCGCCGGGTACCGGCCGGTGGATTCGTCGTCGGTGTTCGAGCCGCTGGCCACCAAGGACTACGACCAGACGGTGATGTTCGCCAACACCATCACCTGGGTCGAAACCCGCGGCCACACGTACGGGCGTCAACTGGCGGGCTCCGGCCTCTTCTTCGTGCCCCGTTCGGTGTGGAGCGGCAAGCCGGAGGACACGGGGGTGCGCGTCGGTCAGTGGATGGGGATGAGCATGACCAACCTGTCGGCACCGCTGTGGACCGAACTCTGGGTCGACTTCGGTGCGCCGGGCATGGCCGGTGCCTTCGCGCTGATCGGGTACGTCGCCGCCCGTACCGACCGGCGGTACGCGCGGGCCGTCTCCCGCGACGGTCCGGGACCCGGCAGTGTGCTCGCCGTCATCGCGCCGCTGATCGCCGGGTACACCTTCATTCTGTTGCGCGGGCCGCTGTTGCAGGCGGCGGGGAAGCCGGCCGTCGCGGCGCTCTGTCTGCTGCTGGTCACAAGCTTCCGGAGCCAGGACGGGCGGCGTCCGCGCTGAGCGGTGCCCGTTCGACGGCGGTGCGGCGCGTCAGCCCGGCCACCCTGGTCCAGGTGGCCACCGCCTTGCACACGGAGCCCAGGCACAGACCCCAGGCCGCACCCGGCACCCCGCCGAGCACATAGCCGCCGATGAGGAAGGCGACTGCGGCGAGCGAGAAGACCACCTGGATGGAGAGGGTGGTGCGCGGGTCGAGCATGCGCAGGGCCAGCAGTCCGCAGGTGCCGACGGCCATCGCCGCGTACTGGCTGCCGGTCGCCGGGAGGAGGGCGGCCGCCATGGGCCAGGTGTCGCCGAGCAGGTGGCGTCCGGCTCCGCCGGGCAGCAGGGCCAGTGCGGTGGCCCAAGAAGCGGCGGTGGCCGCCAGGACGGCCGCGAGCGTCACCACGGCCCGTACCCTGCGCCGTTCGTCGGCGAGCCTTCCCAGCAGGGGCGGTCCGAAGCCGGTGGCCGAGGTGAACAGCACGTTCAGCGGTCCGAAGAGGGTGGTCGCGCCGCGCAGGGCACCGACCACCAAGGGGTTGCCGACCGCGCCGAGACCGAGCACGGAGAACTGTCCAGTGGCATTGCCCACCGCGAACTCCACCACGAAGCGTCGCCCCAGATGGCCTCGCCGCAACAGGACCCTCAGCCGCAGGGGCGTTCCGGCCACCCTGCGGTGCAACAGGGCGGCCGACAGCAGCAGGGCCGGCAGTGTGGAAAGCCCCCAGACGATGACGAGCCGGGCGGCCGGGGCGCCGTGCGGCTGGACGGCCAGCGCGCCCAGCACACAGACCAGTCTGAGCACGTCGCCCGCCAGCGCCAGGTGCGGCAGGTGCAGGGTGGAGAAGACGTACCGCATGGTGTCCTGGCCCAGGACGACGGGCAGGACGAGTCCCAGCGCCATCAGGGCGTGCGCGGTGGCTCCCGGCAGCAGCAGACAGACTCCGGCCACCAGGGCGCCGAGCACCGCCGCCGCGAGCAGGGTGAAGACGACCGCCGACCGGCAGGCGCCGCGCACCTCATCGCTCCCGCCGCGCCGCAGCACGAGCGGCTGCCCGGTGTAGGCGCCGGACACGCCCAGAAGCACCGTGAAGACGAGGTAGACCGCCGAGAAGCGGGCGAAGTCGGCCACGGTGGAGAGCCGGGCGGCCGTCACCAGCACCAGGATGTTGGTGAGCGCGGCCACCCCCTGGTCCGCGACCGAGCAGACGATCGCGGTCCGTGCCCTCATCTGTGTCCGGCGGTGGAGTCGTAGGGGCGCAGTCCCAGCGTCTCGGCGGGGTCACCGGTGTGCGCCGGCCCGCTGCCCGCTCCGCTCCCCCGGCCCGGACGTCCACCGCCCATGTGGCGCTTGGCGGCCTTCCTGAGGGCCCGGCGCTCGTGGCGGCTCCGGCCGGGGTGCAGCAGGGCGCCGAGTACGGTGCCGCCCGCCGCCCCGATGATCTCCCGGATCCGCTCCAGGTCGCTGCGGCGCACCTCGCGCGGGTCGCAGACCACCACGACGCCCTCCACCCGGTCGATCAGTGCGACGGCGTCGGCGTACGACAGCACGGGCGGGGCCAGCACGATGACGACGGCGCCGGGCCGGTCGCCCTCGGCGACGATCACGCCGACGGGCGCCGACGTCAAGGCACGCGGCACATTGTCCGTGCGCCGGCCCGCTATCAGGGTGAAGGCACCCGCCCCGGGTACGTCCACGTTCATCCGGCTCTCCGACGGCCAGGCCCGTTCGCCCCGGGTCGCCCAGCGGGGCCGGTAACCCTGCACCGCCGGGCCCAGGTCCCTGGCCAGCGCGGGGGTACGCAGATCGGCCTCGACCAGGATGACGTCACGTCCCATCTCGGCGAAGGCCGCGGCCAGGTTGGCCGCGGCGGCGGCCGCCCCGGCGCCGTCCCCGCGCGGGGCCGTGACCAGGAGCCTGCGGCGCTGGGCGAACGAAGGATCGTAGGCGAGCCGGAAGGCCACCGCGCGGTACTCCTCGGCGAGCCGGCTGCCGCTCCGCCCGATGGCCAGCAGCGTCCCGGCGGACGCGCGCTCCCTGGGCAGGGTGCCGAGCAGGGGCGCGCCGAGTGAGCGGACCAGTTCCCGGGTGGAGCGCACGGCCGGGTCGAAGACCAGGCGCACCCAGGACAGAAGCAGTCCCAGCGCGAGGCCGACGACACCGCCGAGCCCCAGCAGCAGGGGCAGTCCGGCGCCGGTGGGCCCGCTGGGGGCGACGGGTTTCTTCGTCAGGTATCCGGGCGTGGTGTCCAGCGCGTGCAACTCGGAGATCTTCCGGCTGAGTTCGGAGATCGCGACCACGAGGTTGGCCCGCGCGCTGGTCACGTCGTCGCTCCCGGTGGCCTGCTGCGCCAGCTGGTCGCGCTGCGTGGTGAGCGGATTCAGCTGGGCGCGGTAGCCCTCGACCATGTTGGCGATGCTGTCCTCGGTGCGCTGTCTGCGAATCTCCAGATAGGCGTCGGCGAGTGCCTGGGCCCGGTCCTTCGCCAGCGCGGGGGTGCGGCCGGTGTAGGAGAAGCGGAGCACGAGGGTGTTCGGCGGGTTGGTGACCTGGAGGCCGGACAGCAGCGGCCGGACCTCCACCCGGTCCCCCTGTCTGGCCAGGGTGGCGACGGCCAGGGTGCCCACGGTGTCGCTGACGGCGGTCTGCCTCTCCGAGCCGATGTTGATGCCCTTGTCGGCGGAGGCACCGGCGGCGAAGGGGTCCGAGGCGGCGGAGCGCACGACGACCTCGCCCGTCGACGTGTAGCTCTCCTCGCCGCTCAGGGCGAGCCAGCCGCCGCCGAGGAGCCCGACGACCACGCCGGAGACGAGCAGGGCCCGGTAGCGCAGGAGCTGGCGGAACTGGTCCCTCAGCAGCGCGGGTTCGTCCTGGTCCTCCAGGGCGCGGATCGGCTGGTTCATCGACGTGGTCTCCCTTGTGCGTCCGCGAGGACCTCGGTGAGCAGGGCGTCGAAGCGGGCCAGGCCCGCCTCGCGGCTCAGGTGACGTGCGGCGTACTGCGGTCCGTTGGCCCCGAGCGCGTCCGCCCCGGCCGGCGCCTCGACGAGCTTCCGTACGGCCGACAGCAGGGCCGCGGGGTCCTCCGGGGCGACGAGGAGCCCGGCGCCGGACCGTTGGACCTCCTGTGCGGTGCCTCCCCCGTCGGCGACCGAGGCCACGACGGGCCGGCCCGAGACGAAGTAGGAGGTGAGTTTGGACGGGACGCTCATGTCGAGGACGGATGCCCGCTGCGTCACCGCGAGCACGTCGGCGGCGGCGAGGATGTCCGTGAAATCGGCCGCGTCGGCCGGGGGCAGGATGTCGAGGTTGCGCAGGCCCGCGGCACGCCCCAGCAGCGCCTCGCGCTGATTCCCGTCCCCCATGAGCACCACGCGGATCTCCGGGGCGAGCCGGGCCGCGTCGACGAGGACCTCCAGGCCCTGCTTGAGCCCCATGTTCCCGGAGTGCAGGACCACCGGGGTGCCCTCGCTCCAGCCCAGTCGCGCCCGGGTGCCGGCCCGGTCGGCGGAGGGCGCCCGCACATGCGACCAGTTGGGCACGGTACGGATGCGCCCCGGGTCCACTCCGTACGCGGTGACGCGGGGCACGAAGCTCTCGTGGATCACGCCGACGAGGGCCGCGGAGCGCAGCGCATACCGTTCGGCGGCCGAGGCGACGGCTGCCGCCCTGTCCCCGCCCCGGATGCCGCTCTGCGCGGCGGCGGCGCCCATCAGGTCCTGCACGACCGGTATGTACGGGACGCGGTGGCGGGCGGCCAGCCGGGCACCGATGACACCGCCGGCGAGACTGGGCATCTGGGAGACCACCGCGTCCGGCGGGCGCGCGGCGGGCGGCGACAGCAGACCGTGACCGAGCACCGTCGCCTCGAACGCGGCTCTGCGCAGGGCGGTCTGACGGGTCGGCACATAGTGTCTTCGCCGGTGCACGGTGACCCCGGCCCGCTTCTCGGCGACCCGCCACACACCCCGGTACTCCGGGTCGGTCCGCCAGGACGGGTAGTGCGGCATTCCGGTCAGTACGTGCGTGTCGGCCCCGGCCACGGCCCAGTGTTCGGCGAGCTGTGCGGCGTACGGGCCGATGCCCGTCAGCTCCGGTGCGTAGTTCGTCGAGACGACCAACAGGGCGCGGCCCTCGAACGGCTTGTGCTGCTCGGCATCGGACATGGACGCTCGCCTTCCCCCCGGAACAATCTGTGTTCCCCCCCCAAGGAACAGCCCCAAAAGCGAGCTTATCCGTTCACGTGATGCGCAAGTGGCCTTCACAGTAAGGTCGTTGCACCATCAACACCGATACCGATCTCCCGCCGCACCGGATGCCATGTCCGGACAACTGCCGCGGGACACGGACATCGCGTTCACCGTGGGGGGAGAGAACGGATGGCGCACAGGGTCGGCTACGCGCCGGGGGTCTACGACCTGTTCCATGTGGGGCACCTCAACATCCTGCGGCATGCCCGCAGTCAATGCGACTACCTCGTCGCCGGGGTTGTCTCGGACGAGATGGCCGCGCTCGCCAAGGGCCACCGGCCGGTGATTCCGCTGCCGGAGCGCCTGGAGATCGTGCGCAGCGTGCGCTACGTGGACGCGGCGTTCGTCGAGACGGTGCCCGACAAGGTCGAGACCTGGCAGCAGGTGAGGTTCGACGTGATCTTCAAGGGGGACGACTGGCGGGACACGGAGAGGGGAAAACGACTGGAACGCGACTTCGCCGAGGTCGGCGTGGAGGTCGTCTACTTCCCGTACACCGTGCACACGTCCAGCACCCAGCTGCGCCGGGCGCTGGACATGCTCGTCAGTCCGCAGTCCGGAGCGCTCTGAGCTCCTTGAACCACTTGGTGAGGAACGCCACCAGGAACAGCGCGTGCACGACGGCGAGCACCGCATAGCCGATGCGGAACGCGGTGCGGTCGCCGAGGAGCAGGAACACCAGGCAGAACACTCCGTAGTCGGCGGGCAGCAGTGCGACGGCCCGCAGCCGTGAGACCGGGGCGGCGGCGCCGGTGCCCGCACCGGACCGGGTGGTCGCCGCCTTTCCCAGCTGTTCGCGCAGCAGCCCCGCGCAGAAGGTCAGCACGGCCGTGAACAGGAAGCCGAGCGGCAGGAGCAGCCAGCCCTCGCCGGGCACTCCGGAGAACCGCTGGAACGAGATCAGCACGGCGGTGTGGACGAGGATCATCTTGGCGCAGTCCACGACATGGTCCAGCCATTCGCCGTCCGGGCCGCCCCGGCCGGTGAGTCTGGCCAGTTGCCCGTCGGCCGAGTCGAGGGCGAAGCCGATGGCGAGACCGGCGTACACCGCCACCGCCAGCCCGACGGACGGCGGGACGAGCGCCACCGAGGCGATGGCGGCGAAGGTGAAGGCCGCGCTGGTCAACGTGACCTGGTTGGGCGTCAATCCGATCCGGTACGCACCGGCCGCGAACACCCGGCCGGCCGGCCGGTTCACGTACCGCGAGTACAGCGACACCCCCTTGGCCGTCTTCTGCGCACCGCGCAGTTCGCGCAGAACCGTGCCCGTGTTTCCCATCCGCCCCCCAGCGTGCCGCTGTCGTGAGCGGCGTCGGCATCGGCACAGCGATGCGAGGACGCCGCCGCCGGAGCCGCATCATGGCACGCGGACCCGGTCCCGCGCGGCCCATCGCCCGCTCCGGCCGGCGGTGCTTCTCAGGCGGGTGCGGTGCGGCACTCCGGGTGGCCCCAGCCGTTGGGGTTCTTGGCGATCATGTCCTGTGCCGCGTAGGGCTTTCCGCAGTGGCAGCGGCCGGCGAACTTGGCCCGGATGGTTCCGCCGGAACGGGCGGGGCGTGACGCGCTCCCCGCCTTCTTCGTCGCCGTGCCGCCGCGCCGGCCCTCGGTCGCGCGGGCGGGAGCGGGTGTCGGCAACTGCGTGGCACCGTGCGCGGTTCCGGCCGGGCGCTGCGCCACGGCGGCCTCGCTGGCCGCCTGGTCGGCAAGTGCGTTGAGCGGGTCGCCGTCCACCTGGTGGGCGGGAACATAGGTGAAGCGCACGGTCCGGCCGGTCAGCTGGGCGTCGATCCCGGCCACGAGGTCACGGTTGGCCACCGGCTTGCCGGCCGAGGTCTTCCAGCCGTTGCGCTTCCATCCCGGCAGCCACTTCGTCACGGCGTTCATCGCGTACTGCGAGTCCATCCGCACCTCGATCGCCACGGAGGGATCCGTCGACTCCAACAGCTCCCGCAGCGCGGTGAGTTCGGCGACATTGTTGGTGGCGGTCCCCAGCGGGCCCGCTTCCCAGCGCTCGGGGCGCCCCTGCGCGTCGGCCACGACCCATGCCCAGGCCGCAGGCCCCGGATTGCCCTTGGATGCCCCGTCACACGCGGCGATGATGCTTTCGTTCATGCCCTTGATCATGCCAGCGTCGCGGCACCCCCCTTGCAGGCCGTGACTCTGCGTGACGATTCGAGGTGCGGTGGCCCGACGGCGCTGGTTCTCTGATGGAGCCCGCTCTTCCCAACCGCACAAGGAGCGATGATGAGCGTTGCACGTGAATCCGGTGACCGTGCGCAGCAGCTGCGCGAGAAGGCCCGGCACATGACCGAGGCCGCCGAGCGCACCACCGACCCTGAGCAGCGCCAGCGGCTCCAGGAGAAGGCCCGGAAACTCCAGGAGCAGTGCGACCAGCAGGGCAACATGGGCGGCGGAGGCATCCGTCCGCCCAAGTAGCACCCGCCTCTTGGGCGGCGGAGGCATCCGTCCGCCCAAGTAGCACCCGCCTCACGCCAACGGCCGACGTCTTGCCGCTCTTCCATGAGTGTGCGGCAAGCCGTCGGCCGCTGTGCCGGACCGGGCCCGCAGCCCGCCCCCGAATCCCGATTCCCCGGTCCTCGGCCGCTGCTTCAGTACGGGTGCCTGTTCGCCTTGTCCGCCCAGGCCCGGTAGGACGTGTTCCCCAGTTCGGGGTGGATCTGCTCCAGTGTGATGCTGCGCCGTTCCGGCGGCTTGGCAAAGTCCTCGTACTGGTAAACGTCGTCGAAACCGATCTCCTGGGTCGCCTTCCAGTCACAGCTGTAGTAGACGGCGCCGATGCGGGCCCAGTAGATGGCGCTCATGCACATCGGGCACGGTGCGCCACTCGTGTAGATCGTGCACCCCTGCAGCATCCGGGCACGCTCCGGCACGACATCGGGCGAGCCCTCAGGACGCGGCACCAGCTTGAGCGTGTACCGGTCCTGGTACTCCTCGGAGATGCTGGGCGCCTCGGGGTTGAGGAGCTGAACGGCCTTGCGGATGGCTTCGACCTCGCCATGGGCGGTCGGATCGGCGGTGAGAAGCACACGGTTCTGCCCGCGAGCGACGATCTCGCCGTCATTGGTGATCACCGCACCGAACGGCCCGCCCCAGCCCTTCTCGACGGACTCGGTCGCCAGTCGCACGGCTTCGGCCATGAACTCCTTGTGCCCCATCGCAGAACCTCTCGCTCATCGGCTCTTCGCCCACCTGGCGCGACCGTTCCCCAAGGACTAACATTTTCCCAATTTGTCCGATAACTCCCTTTAGAACTAGACTACTCCGTATGAGTGCCCGTGCAAGCCCCGACCCCCGCGGCAGTGCCACGGTCGTCATCTCCCAGAGAGTCCGGGCCGGCCGGAACGACGACTACAAGCGCTGGCAGGAGAAGACCAACGAGGTTGTGCGGGGCTTCGACGGGTTCCAGGGAACGGAGATGTACACACCGGATTCCGGTGACGAGAACGAGTGGGTCGTCGTATTCCGTTTCTCCCGTGTCGAGCAGCTCACCCACTGGCTGGACTCGACGGCACGCCGGCAACTCCTCGACGAGGGCGGCCCGTTGTTCGACGGGCCCGCGACGCAGGAGGTGCTCTCCGGCGGGACGCCGACCGACGACGTCGTCACGGCGGTCGTCTCGCACGATGTACGGCCGGGGCACGAGCGGGACTTCCTGCGCTGGCAGGACAAAATCCTCAAGGAGCAGGAGAACCAACCGGGCTTCATGGGCTCCGAGCTGTTCAGACCGGTGAAGGGCATCCAGGACCGCTGGGTGGTGGCCTTCCGCTTCGACACCCGTCAGCACCTGGAGGCATGGCTCGACTCCGACACCCGCAGGCGGCTCGTCGACGAAGGGCGCGTTCATTTCGGCTCCTACGACGTACGCAAGATCGGCTCGGCGTTCGGCGGCTGGTTCCGCTTCGGTTCGGGCCCGCAGGAGGGTGTACCGCCCAACTGGAAACAGGCCATGTCCGTGGTGCTGGCGCTGTATCCGACGGTGATGATCCTGGAGCTGACGGCAGGCGACTGGTTCAAGGACCTGGGGGTGCCCGGATACATCGCGCTGTTCATCAGCAACGTACTGAGCGTCAGCGTCCTGACCTGGCTGCTGATGCCGCTGGTAAACCGGGCGCTCGCGTTCTGGCTGCTGCCCAGCCGCGCGCGGTCCGTCCGCGTCCATGTGGCCGGGGCCGCGGTCGTGGCGGTGTGCTGCCTGGTGATCATCACGATCTTCGGTCTGACCACCGGTTGATTCCGGCACGCACCGGTCCTTCCGCTTCCTCCGCAGCCGCCTCGGCCCGTGCGATTCCGGGAGAGTGTGATGCGCCAACGGATGCAGGTCACAGACACCGGGGGAACCCACGTCCGGCGGGGCGACGATGCCTACGGAGCGGTGCTGGCGAGCATGGTGTGGAACGGGCTCAAGCCGTCACGGTTCCCGGAGGTCATCGTGCGGGCCGCTTCGGCACGCGATGTCTCCGAAGCCGTCGCACTGGCCCGTTCCCGCGGGCTCCGGGTGGCGGTCCGGTCCGGCGGGCACAGCTGGTGCGGTTCCTCCGTCCGCTCCGACAGCATGCTCATCGACCTCTCCGGGCTCCGGCGGGGCGACATCGACGCGGCCTCGGAGACGGCGACCGTGCAGCCCGCCGTCACCGGCAGCCGGCTCGCCCCGGAACTCGCCGCGCACGGTCTCGCCTTTCCGACCGGGCACTGCGGGTCGGTCGCCGTCGGCGGATATCTCCTCAGCGGCGGTCTTGGATGGAATTCCGGCGCCCTCGGGCCGGCCTGCCGGAGCGTGTACGGGCTCGAAGCCGTGACCGCCGACGGCGAGGTGGTCCGGTGCGACAGGGAAGAGAACCCTGAACTGCTCTGGGCGGCACGCGGGGCGGGGCCAGGCTTCTTCGTCGTGGTCACCCGCTTCCTGCTCCATCTGCACCGGGTTCCCGGCGCGATCGTGTCGACCACTCATGCCTTTCCTCTCGCGCACGTCGAAGAGGTGGCGAACTGGGTCACCGAAACCGCGTCGAGGCTCCGGCCGACCGTGGAGGTGACGCTCGAACTCGCCACAGCCGCCCCGCACATGACCGGGGCGCGACCGCGCCCGAAGGTGGTCGTCGTCATCGCCACCGCATTCGCGGATTCGGCCGAGCAGGCCGTCCGGTCGCTCCGGCCGCTCCGGAACTGCCCCGTCGCGGAGCGCGCACTCTTCGACGCCGTGGACGAGCCGGTCTCCCTCGCCGCTCTCTACGCAGCCTCCGACGACGTCTGGCCCGCACATCACCGCTACGCGGCCGACACCCTGTGGTCGCAGGCGGACCTGGGCACGCTGCTCTCCCGTCTCGGCGACGCGGTCGAGAGCGCGCCCTCCGACAAGTCCCTGGTCCTGGCGCCCGTCTCGCCCGCTTCGCACGACGAGGAACTGTTGCGCGACATGGCGTTCTCGGTACTCGGACCGAGCTATGTGGTCCCGTACGCCATCTGGGACGACCCGGCGCAGGACGAGGTCAACACCCGCTGGCTGCGCGAGGCGATGGGTGCCGTGGAGCCTCTCGGGACGGGCCACTACATCGCCGAGGCTGATCTGACCGCCGACCCCTCCCGCGCGGAGCGCTCGTTCACGGAGCGTGACTGGCAACGTCTGCAGCGGCTGAGGGCACGTCACGACCCTCAGGACGTCTTCCATTCCTACCTGACGCCGGAGGGTTCTTGTTGACGTGCCTCAGGCGAAGGACCTAGGTTGCGGTAAGCGCTTTCCAGCCGCACCCAGGAGACTCGGGACATGAGCAGTCCACTGCGCATCACGCACGCCCACGGGGACCGGATCACGGTCACGGAGGAGCGCGGCGGCATCGACCTGATCAGCTACGTCTACCGTCCGGAAGCGGCGTGGGAGGCCCCCAAGCCGTACATCCACCCCATGCGCACACTGACCGACAACGTTGTCACCGACTATCGGCCCAACGATCACCGCTGGCACAAGGGCCTCCAGATGACAGCCTCCCACCTCTCCGGGCAGAACCTCTGGGGAGGCAACACCTATGTGCACGGCCAGGACTACCAGCCGCTGCCCGAACGGGTCGGGTCGATGGCGCACATCGGATTCGACGAGATCACGGCGGACGCCGGACGCGCGGTCATCGCGGAGCGGCTGAGCTGGCGCCACAACGACGGCACGCGCTGGGCGGACGAGCTGCGCCGCGTCGAACTGCACGACGTCGAGCACGCCGGATCCGGCTCCGGCGCCACGGGCCCGGACACCGGCGGCAGTTGGACGCTGACCTGGTCCAGCGCGATCATCAACCGGCGTACCGAGCCGCTGCAGTTCGGCAGCCCGACGACCCACGGCCGGAAGGCGGCCGGCTACACCGGCCTCTTCTGGCGCGGGCCGCGCGCCTTCCGGGGCGGCCGGATCCTCGGCCCGGACGGGGAAGGCCCGGAGCTGATGGGGACGCAGGCACCCTGGCTGGCCTACAGCGGCGAACACGACGGCACCGACGGTCACGCCACACTGATCTTCCAGCACGCCCCGGAGAACGATCACACGGGAGCGTGCGGCACCCACCCGGCCCACTGGTTCGTCCGCGACGAGCCCTTCGCCGCGGTCGCCCCCTCCTTCGCGTTCCATGAGGAGCTGGAGCTCGCCCCGGGCGACACCCTGGCCCGCCGCTACCGGGTCACCGTGGCGGACGGGGAGTGGGACCGGGAGCGGATCACCGAGTACCTCGCGGATCACCCGTGGTGAACCCGGACGCGGACGGCACCGGCCTGTACGTGGAACTGCCGCTCACCGAGGCCGATCGCGCCCGCCTGCGTGAACTCGGCCCCGGGCCCGTGTGGTTCGCCGAGCCGGGGACCGCGTCGGAGGCGGACGCCCGTGCCCTCGCCGATGCCGGCACAGCGCTCGGCAATCCCAGGGCGGCCTGGGTGGCGAACGCACCCCGGCTGAGGTGGCTGCAGCTCGCCTCGGTCGGGATCGACGGCTATCTCGGTCTTGACTGGCCCGCCCTCGGCCGCCGGCTGACCGTCACCAACCTGGGTGATGTCTTCGCCGATCCGGTCGCGCAGTCGTGCCTGGCGGGCATCCTCGCGCTCCATCGCGGTATCGACCAACTCTCCGGGCTGCGCGCCGAGGCCAGTTGGGCGAAGTCCGCCGTGCGGCCCCGGCTGCGTCTACTGACCGGGGCCCGGGTCCTCGTGCTGGGCCGGGGGTCCATCGCCCGGCGGTTCGCCGAGCTGCTCGGCCCGTTCGGCTGCCCCGTTTCGTACTTCGCACGCGGCTCCGGCGACATCCGCACCCTGGCCGAGCTCGATGAGCAACTGCCGTGCTTCGACGTGGTGGTGGGGCTGCTGCCCGGGACGCCCGAAACGAGCGGACTGCTCGATGCGCGGCGGCTGGCCCTGATGCGGCCGGGGGCCGTTCTGGTGAACGCCGGCCGGGGATCGCTGGTGGACGAGGAGGCCCTGGTGTCCGAGCTGACTTCCGGGCGACTCGGCGGAGCGGTGCTGGATGTCACCGCTGAGGAGCCGCTGCCCGCCGGTCACCCCCTGTGGAGCTGCCCCGGGGTCGCCCTCACCCAGCACACCGCGGGTGGTTCGACGGACGAGAGCACCCGGGTCATCGACCTGTTCACCGACAACTGGCGCCGATTCCATACCGGTTCACCGCTGCGCAACCCCGTGCAGTGGTCCAGAGGATTCTGAGGACGCGACATCATGCCCGAACCCCCTCCCGCACACATCGGCGCACAGGCCGGCGACGGGGTGCGCATCGCCGCGATCCGGCCGGTGCTGCTCAGCGCTCCCTACGCGGATCCGGAGAACCTGGAGGTGCGCCTGGCGCTGCCGACTGGGTGGCGCACGACCGGTCTGGTGGAGGTCACCCTGGACGACGGCACGACCGGGCTCGGCGAGGCCTATCTCGCCGTCTTCGCGCCGCAGGTCTTCGTCTCGACGGTCGAACTGGTCGCCCCCTACCTGGTCGGCCGTCCGGCCGGGGACCTGGCGGGGCGGTACCGGGACATGGTGCTCGTGACGGGCTACTGGAGTCTTCAGGGGGCGGCCCGCCATGTCGTCTCCGCCATGGAGGCGGCCCTGGTCGACGCCCTCGGAAAGCGGGCGGGCGTACCGGCGTACGAGCTGCTGGGCGGCCGTCGTACGGACCGGATCCGGCTCTACGCCAGCGGGGGCGACTCGACCTCCCCGTCGGCGATGGGCGCCGAGATCGCCGCCGTGGCGGCCCTCGGCATCGACACCTTCAAGATCAGGGCGCGGGGCCACGAAGCGGACAAGGCGGTGTGGACGCTGGAGCACGCGGCCGCGCACGGCATCGGTATCGCCATCGACATGGCGCAGAACCTCGAGGACCCCGGCCAGTCGGTGACGGACACCCTGGCGTTCCTCGACACGGTCAGGACCGGCACCCGGTGGCCGGTGCGTTTTCTGGAGGAGCCGCTCGGGCCTGCCCGGACCGCCGCGTACCCCGCTCTGCGGCGGGCGGCCGGCTGTCCGGTGGCGGGCGGCGAGACCGTCACCACCGCGCAGGAACTGCTGGCGCGCATGGCATCGGGGCACTACGACCTGGTTCAGCCGGACGCCACGGTCGTCGGCGGTCTGCACCAGACGCTGGCTGTCTTCGCGGGCGCGGCGGAGCACGGCGTGGAAGCGGTCGTGCATTGCTGGGGCAGCGCCGTGTGCCAGGCGGCCAACTACCACGCCGCCTTCGCCGGCGGCGGGCGGCTGGCCGAATGGCCGATGCCCCGGTATCCGCTGCGGTCGGAACTGCTGGTCGAGCCGTTCCGTCTGGAGGACGGATGTCTGCTCGCTCCGCGGGCCCCGGGGCTCGGAGTCCGGCTCACGCCGGAGATGGAACGGCGGTACGCCTTCCGGGACGATGCCGTCTACCGCTGTGCGACCGCGATGCCGCCGGCCGAACCGGGCCGGTGGCGCACGGGCTGACCCTTCGGGCGGGAGGACGGTCCCGGTGGCGGGTTTCCTATGGCGTACGCAATGGGAAAACGCTTTCAGTGCGGCTATCGTAGCCCTATGCAGAGCCAGGTCAATCGACGTTCCGCCCGTCCCCGCCCGTCGTCCGCCGTGACGCTCCAGCAGGTCGCGCAGGACGCCGGGGTCTCTCTCGCCACGGCTTCACGCGTCCTCAGCGACAGCGACCGCAACGTCACCCAGGAGCTGCAGGAGCGCGTGCTGGAGGCGGCGGCCCGGCTCCGTTACGTGTCCAACGCGCCAGCCCGCGCGCTCGTGCAGTCCACGACCTCCATCGTCGGTCTGGTCGTGCACGATGTGAACGACGCCTACTACTCCGCCATCGCGGCCGGTGTCATGGAGGTCGCCCGCGACCACAAGCTCCTGGTGATGCTGGCCGGGACGTTCCACGAACCGGCGCTCCAGGCGGAGTACGTGGCCCGGCTGCGTGCGCAGCGGGCCCGCGCCGTGGTCCTCGCCGGATCGGGCTTCACCGACGGGAGCCCCGCGCTCGCCCAGGAGCTGGAGGCCTTCGCGGCACAGGGCGGCCGGGTGACCGCGGTCGCGCATCAGGATCTCCCGGTGGACACGATCATGCCGGGGAACCGCGAGGGCGGCCGGGCCGTCGCCGAGCACCTCGCCGGGCTGGGGCACACCGAGATCGGCGTCATCTGCGGACCCCTGGCACTGGTCTCCGTGCAGGACCGGCTGCACGGCTTCCTGGAGCGGGCCGCCGAACTGGGCGTCGTCGTACAGGAACACCACCGCGTCGAGGCCGACTTCACCCGGGACGGCGGGCGGGCCGCGGCGGTGCGGCTGTTCCGCAGGTCGCCGGGGATCACCGCGCTGTTCGCGCTCAACGACGCCATGGCGCTGGGTGCGCTCGCGGCGCTCCGGGACGACCTCGGCCGGAGCGTACCCACCGATGTCTCCGTCGTCGGCTTCGACGATCTGCCGGTGGCCTGTGACGTCACGCCCGCGCTGACCACCGTACGGCTGCCGCTGGAGGAGATCGGCCGCCGGGCGCTGCTGCTGGCCCTCGGCGACGCGACGGTTTCGCCGCGCACGCTCGCCGTGCCTTCGCGTCTGGTGGTGCGGGCCAGCACGGCACCGCCGCCCCGCGTGACCGGCTGAGAGCCTGTCGGGTGACCTCTGATCGGGCGGCCCCTGGGCCGGCCCGAGGCACCGAAATGACGCATTAAAGCGACACGACCTCGGCTTGACGCGCCAAATTGCCGATCCTTTCGCTGCAACCCTCTTGAAATAATGCGTTAACCACCACCACACTGAATTCAGCGTCGCTTGACGCGTCAAATCCGGGAGGGTGGTGGCTGGATGGGTACGTCCGGGCCCAAGTACCAGCGCATCAAGGATGAGTTGCGGGCCGAGGTGGCGCGTGACGAGTACGAGGCCGGTGCTCCGTTCATCACGCAGAACCAGCTGCGCGAGCGCTTCGGCGTCAGCTCCACCACCGCCGTCCGGGCGCTCAACGACCTTGTCGCAGAAGGCCTGTTGGTGCGCCGCCGCGGCCGGGGGACCTTTGTCGCCGACCCCGGGGACCGGGCCGCGGAGCCGGTTCCGTCCCACAGGTCCGGTGTGATCGCCTGCATCATCAGCGGCCAGGGGCCGTACCAGTCGGAGGTGTTGCGCGGGATCGAGTCCGGCTGTTCGGAACGCGGGATGCGGCTGTTCTTCTCGGACTCCGCCGTCCATATGACCGACACCGGGCACGCCGACCAGGGCGCGTCGCTGGCCCGCCAGGACCAGGCGCTGCGCCAGGCCGTCGAGGACCGGGTCGACGGCATCATCCTGTACCCCGTCGAGGACGCGCCCGACGCCGATGTCCTCGACGAGATCAGACGCCTGCGCATCCCGATGGTCCTGGTCGACCGGTACTTTCCGGGGCACGCCATAGACGCGGTCACCGCCGACAACTACCACGTCGGCTACCGGCTCACCGAACATCTGCTGGCCGACGGCCACGAGCGGATCGCGACGCTCTGGGGCGAGACGCACTGCACCAGCGTCCACGACCGGATGACCGGGCACAAACAGGCGCTGCGCGCCCATGGCCAGCCCCTGCTCCCCCAGTTGACCGCGCTGCGCTCGTACACGGCGCTGCCCGAGGACGACCGCAAGCAGC
The DNA here is from genome assembly GCF_042882135.1 of Streptomyces sp. NPDC058240. Lineage (NCBI taxonomy): Bacteria > Bacillati > Actinomycetota > Actinomycetes > Kitasatosporales > Streptomycetaceae > Streptomyces > Streptomyces sp. NPDC058240. The sequence goes on along the minus strand of NZ_JBHVWT010000013.1, from coordinate 112,791 downwards.
TGCTGGCCGACCTGCTCGGCTCGCCCGAGCCGCCGACCGCCCTGCTGTGCGCCCATGGTTTCGCGGTCGCCACCGCCGCCGCCGATCTGGCCTCGCTCGGCATCGCCGTACCCGACGAGATCGTGCTGGCCGGCATGGACGACGCCGGCCCCTACGATCTGCTGCCGCTCACCAGCTTCGCCGCCCGACTGCCCGCCAGGGAGATCGGCGGCCGGGCGGTCGAGCAGCTGGTCACCCGGATCGCGGAGCGCACGGCGGGCGAGGACCCGTACCGCAGCGCCGAGCAGATCGTGCTTCCCGTCCGGATCAGGACGCGCGAGTCCGTGCCGGTCCGGCTCCGTACCGTCGCCGCCCGCCGGCCCTGAGGGAGGAGACTCCTGTGTTCGCCGCCCCCACCCCCCGTACCCGCGAACTCGGGACCGATGTCCTGGTGGTCGGTGCCGGTCTCGGTGGTCTCGCCGCCGCGCTGACCGCCGTCAGGTTCGGACACCGCGTCGTACTCACCGAGGCGACCGACTGGCCCGGTGGCCTGTTCACCGCGCAGGCCGTGCCGCTCGCGGACGGCCACCGCATCGAACTGGACCCCGTCTCCCCCGGCTACCGCGATCTGCGTGAGCGGATACGCGACTTCTACCGGCGCAACTACCCGCTGTGCCCCGAGCCGTTCGCCGATCCGCTGCTCGACCCCGGTCTCAGCACCACCGGCCATCTCAGCCACGAACCGCGCGCCGCACTCGCGGTCGTCCAGGAGCTCCTCACCCCGCACCTCGCCTCCGGCAGGCTCACCCTGCTGCTCGGCCACCGCCCGGTCGCTGCCCAGGCCGACGGGGACCGGGTGGCCGCGGTCACCCTGGAGGCGGCGGACGGCGAGCCGCTGACGGTCAGCGCCTCCTACGTCGTCGACGCGACGGACCTGGGCGAACTGCTCGGCCTCGCGGGTGTCGAGCACGTCACCGGCGCCGAGTCCCGCGAGGAGACCGGCGAGCCGCACGCGCCCGCCCTCGCCGATCCGCTGGACCAGCAGCCGGTCTCCTGGGTCTTCGCCCTGGACCACCGCCCCGGCGAGGACCACACCATCGACCGGCCGGCCGGCTACGCCCGGTGGTCCGAGGCCTTCTCCTGGGACACCGCGGAACCGGGCGGCGGCCCGGCCCGCTCCGTGCCGCTCTTCCTGCACGAGCCGGACGACGTCCCGCACTGGGCCGCACCGCCCAACGACCGCTGGCACCAGCTGCGGGCGCTCGCCCGGAGCCGGTATCTGCCCGGTACGTTCGACAGCGACATCACCCTGGTCGACTGGGAGCAGACCGCCTACACCCGGCTCCCGCTCACCGGGTCCGGGGACGAGGTGCGGGCCGGGGCCGAGCAGGAGGCACGCGAGCAGGCCCTGTCGTTCCTGTACTGGATGCAGACGAGCGCGCCCCGGCACGACGGCGGTCACGGCTATCCCGAGCTGCGGCTGAGGCCCGATGTCACGGGCACGGTCGACGGCTTCGCCAAGGCCCCGCACGTACGCGAATCCCGGCGCATCCGGGCCGAGTTCACCCTGCTGGAACAGCATCTGACCGCCGCGGCACGGGCCGGGGCGCCGGGCGCCGAGACCTTCACGGACAGTGTGGGCACCCTGCGCTCCCGGATCACACTGCACCCCGGGACCGGTGGCGGTGCGGGGCTGGATCTGGAGTGCCTGCCGTTCCAGCTGCCGCTGGGCGCCCTGCTACCGGTACGGGTGGAGAATCTGCTTCCGGCCGGGCGGAACATCGGCGCCACCCATCTCAGCGCACCCGCGCTCGGCGGGCACGCGGGCCAGTGGAGCATCGGTGAGGCCGTCGGCGCGCTGGTCTCGTACTGCCTGGAGCACCGGCTGCCGCCGCGTGCGGTCCGCGGGAGCGAGTACAGGCTCACCTCCTTCCAGGACCGGTTGAGCACTTCTCTCGGTCTCGCCCTCGACTGGCCGGACCGGCTCCGCACCGGACCCGTGACCAGTGCCGGGGCGCTCTACGCCACCCTCTGACACCCCTGCCCTTCCTTCGGGAAGGGCACCTTCCCGACCTGCTGGAAAACGCTTACCAATCCCGGCGGCTCACGCCCTCAGCCTGGACGGCCCTCTGTGACTGTGACTCCTTATCGTGTACTGCTCGTCGGCGCGGGCAACATCGCCCGTGCCGTCCATATGCCGGCGTTCCTCGAACTCCCCTCGGACTTCGCGGTGGTGGGCGCCGTCGATGCCGATCCCGTGGCCGCCCGCTCCTTCGCCACCGACTTCGCGCTCCCCCACCACTCCACCGATCTCGCCGCGTCGCTGAGCGAGCTCCGTCCCGATCTCGTCGTCATCGCCTCACCGCCCGTCGCCCACCGGGAACAGGTCGTCGCGGCCCTGGCGGCCGGGGCCTGGGTGTGGTGCGAGAAGCCGCCCGCGCTCAGCCTGGCGGAGTACGACGCCATGGCCGCCGCCGAGGGCGAGCACGGTCCGTACGCGCCGATCGTCTTCCAGCACCGGTTCGGCTCGGGGGCCGAGCACGCCAAGGCGCTCATCGCCTCCGGGGAGCTGGGGGCGCCGCTGGTCGCCCACTGCCAGACCACCTGGTACCGCGACGACGCCTATTACGCGGTCCCCTGGCGCGGGAAGTGGGCGACCGAGGGCGCGGGCCCCGCCATGGGGCTCGGCATCCACCAGATCGATCTGCTGCTCGAACTGCTCGGTGACTGGGCGGAGATACGGGCCATGGCGGGCCGGCTGGCCCGTGACGTGGAGACCGACGACGTCACCGCCGCCACCGTGCGCTTCGCCTCGGGCGCGCTGGCCACCGTGGTCAACAGCGCCATCTCGCCCCGCCAGCTGAGTCATCTGCGGATCGATCTGCGCGACGCCACGATCGAGCTGAACCATCTCTACGGATACGGGAACGGCGACTGGACCTACACCCCGGCGCCCGGTGTCGAGCCCGGCCGGGCCGACGGCTGGAGCACCCCGGCCGAGGACGTCCCGAGCTCGCACAGCGCCCAGCTCCGTTCCCTGCTGGCCGACATGCGGGCGGGCCGGCGGCCCAGGGCGAGCGCCGGGGACGGCCGCCGCTCCCTGGAGCTGATCACCGCGATGTACAAGGCGGCGCTCACCGGTCGCCCGGTGCCGGCCGGCGAGATCGTCCCGGGCGACCCCTTCTACACGGCGCTGCACGGCTCGGTACCCGGCTGGGCACCGCAGGAGTCCGGGCGATGACCGACCGTCCGCAGGCCCGCGCCGACCGCGCCCTCCTGCTCACCTTCGACGACCGGCACGTACGCGAATGGGCCGCCGCCGCACCGCTGTTCACGTCCTACGGCGCGCGTGTCACCTTCTTCGTCTGTGAGCCGGACCGGCTCGACCGGGACGAGGTGCGGTTGCTGCGCCGGCTCGCGGACGACGGCCACACCATCGGCTGCCACGGCCTGCGGCACGAGCGCGCACCCGAATTCGTCGCCGCGCACGGTCCGGCCGCCTATCTCGACCGGGAGGTGGTGCCCGCCCTGGACGGGCTGCGCCGCCTCGGCTTTCCGTCCCGCAGCTTCGCCTACCCGTGCAGTGCCCGCGACGAGGACACCGACCGGCTGCTCCTCACGCTCTTCGAGCGGCTGCGCGGCGGAGTGCCCGTCGGCCGCCGCGCCGATCCGTCACTCGCGGACGACCTGCACGTCCCGGCCGGCGATCTCCCCGCCCGGCGGGTCCTGCCGGGCTGTTCGGTGGACTCCGGGCGCGGGAGCCTCGCGTACGGGGACGATCTGAGCGGCGTCGAGGCGGCGCTGCGCCGGACCGCCGGCCAAGGCGGCGTGACCACGCTCTACGCCCACTGCGTCGCCGACGCCCACGAGGCCAACCATGTGACCCCGGCCCGGCTGGAGAGGCTCCTGGCCGTGGCCGACGGGATGTCACTGCCCTGCGTGGGCTTCGACGAGCTCCCGTGAACCACTACCGCGTCGCACACATTTCATTCAGAGGGGCCCTTCACTCATGCATGACGACCGCACACTGACCGAGGAACGGCTCGACCGCGCGCTGCGCGAGCGCATTCGCCCCGCCGTCCACCCCCGTACCGCGCCCCTGGAGTTCGAGGTCTGGCACGCTCCCGGCGAACCGGTGCCCTTCAGCGAGGCGATGGCGGCGCCCTTCAAGCCCGGCGCCATCGGCGACGACTGGGGGCCGGCCTGGGGCACCAGCTGGTTCAGGGTGACCGGCCGCGTCCCGGCGGACTGGGCCGGTGAGACCGTCGAAGCGGTGATCGACCTCGGTTTCGCCAAGGACCGGCCCGGGTTCTCCGCGGAGGCGCTGGCCCACCGGCCGGACGGCAGCGTCGTCAAGGCCCTCAACCCGCGCAACACCTGGCTGCGGCTCGGCGAACCGGTGGCGGGCGGCGAGGAGTTCACCTACATCCTCGAAGCCGCCGCCAATCCGGAGATCCTGGACGGCGTCAGTGCGCTGGGCGACCGGGAGACCGCGGGCAGCGAGCCGCTGTACCGCGTCGAGCGGATGGACCTCGCGGTCTTCGACCGGCAGGTGTGGGAGCTGGTCCAGGACCTGGAGGTGCTCGATCAGCTGATGCGGCAGCTGCCGCTCGGCTCGGCGCGCCGCTGGGAGATCCTGCGCGCGGTGGAGCGCTGCCTGGACGCCCTGGACCTGGACGCCGTGGGCGCGAGCGCGCCCGCCGCCCGGGAGCGGCTGCGCGACGTGCTCTCCTCCCCCGCGCATGCCTCCGCCCACCGGCTGTCGGCGGTGGGTCACGCGCACATCGACTCGGCGTGGCTGTGGCCGCTGCGGGAGACGGTGCGCAAGGTCGCCCGCACCACCTCCAATGTGCTGGCGCTGATGGACGACCGTCCGGAGTTCGTCTTCGCGATGTCGCAGGCGCAGCAGCTGGACTGGCTGCGGGAGCATCAGCCCGCGTTGTACGCCCGGGTGAAGGAGAAGGTCGCCGCCGGTCAGTTCGTGCCGGTGGGCGGGATGTGGGTGGAGTCCGACACCAACATGCCCGGGTCGGAGGCGCTGGCCCGGCAGTTCGTGTACGGCAAGCGGTTCTTCCTGGAGGAGTTCGGGGTCGAGACCGAGGAGGTGTGGCTGCCCGACTCGTTCGGCTACTCGGCGGCGCTGCCGCAGCTGGTGAAGCTCTCCGGTTCGCGCTGGTTCCTCACCCAGAAGATCTCGTGGAACACGACGAACCCGTTCCCGCACCATTCCTTCCTGTGGGAGGGGCTGGACGGCACCCGGGTCTTCACGCACTTCCCGCCGGTGGACACCTATGTGGCCGAACTGTCCGGCGAGGAGCTCGCGCACGCCGAGGAGAACTTCCGGGACAAGGGCCACGCCACGCGCTCGCTCGTGCCGTTCGGCTGGGGCGACGGCGGTGGCGGCCCCACCCGCGAGATGCTGGCGCGCGCCGAGCGGCTCGCGGATCTGGAGGGTTCGCCCCGGGTGGCGATCGAGCGGCCCGCGGACTTCTTCGCCGCCGCCGAGGCGGAGTACGACCGGCCGCCGGTGTGGCTGGGCGAGCTGTATCTGGAGCTGCACCGCGGTACGTACACCTCGCAGGCGCGGACCAAGCAGGGCAACCGGCGCAGCGAGCATCTGCTGCGGGAGGCGGAGCTGTGGGCGGCCACCGCCGCCGTCCGGACCGGATTCCCGTATCCGCACGAGGAGTTGGACCGGATCTGGATGAGCGTGCTGCTGCACCAGTTCCACGACATCCTGCCGGGTTCGTCCATTGCCTGGGTGCACCATGAGGCCGAGGCGACGTACGCCCGGATCGCCGGTGAGCTCGAAGCGGTGATCGGGGCGGCGCAGCGGGCGCTGGCCGGCGCTCCGGAGGAAGGCGGCACGGTCGTGTTCAACGCCGCTCCGCACGGCCGGGCCGGCATCACGGCGGGGGGCGCGGCACTCGCTCCGCAGGACCCGGAGCCGACGGTGGAGGTCGAGGAGCTCGACTCCGGCTTCCGGCTGGACAACGGACTGCTGCGGGTGACCGTGGACGAGCGGGGGCTGGTGGTCTCGGTCGTCGACCTGGTGGCCGGACGCGAGACGGTCGCCCCGGGCTGCGCGGCGAATCTGCTCCAGGTCCACCCGGACCTGCCCAACCGCTGGGACGCGTGGGACGTCGATGCCTTCTACCGCAACACGGTGACCGATCTGACCGAGGCGGACGTGGTGCGCCGCAGCGGCGACGGGGTCGAGGTGGTGCGTACCTTCGGCTCGTCCCGGGTCACCCAGCTGCTGACGCTGCGACCGGGTGCCCGGCGTCTGGACATCGACACCGAGGTCGACTGGCACGAGCAGGAGAAGTTCCTCAAGGCGGCGTTCCCGATCGATGTGCGCGCCGATCACTCCACGGCGGAGACCCAGTTCGGGCACGTCCAGCGGCCGACGCACACCAACACCAGTTGGGAGGCGGCCAAGTTCGAGATCTGCGCCCACCGCTTCCTGCACGTCGGCGAGCCGGGCTGGGGTGCGGCGCTGATCAACGATTCGACGTACGGGCACGATGTGACCCGTACGGTCCGCGAGGACGGCTCGACCACGACCACGGTGCGGCTGTCGCTGCTGCGGGCGCCCCGCTATCCCGACCCGGCAACCGACCAGGGTGTGCACCGGCTGCGGTACGCGCTGCTGCCGGGGGCGACGATCGGTGACGCGGTCCGTGAGGGCTGGCAGTTCAGCCTTCCCGAACGCCGGGTGCCGGGCAGTGCCGGGGTCGCCCCGCTGGTCTCGGTCGACGACGACGCGGTGGTCGTGACAGCCGTGAAGCTCGCCGACGACGGCAGCGGCGATGTGGTGGTCCGGCTCCACGAAGCCCACGGCGGACGGGTCTCGGCGCGTCTGACGACGGGCTTCGCACTGGCCGGGGCGAGCGTCACCGATCTGCTGGAGCGTCCGCTCGCCGACGAGACCGCCGAGGTGGACGGCGATGCGGTACGGCTGGCGCTGCGGCCCTTCCAGATCGTGACGCTCAGGCTCACACCGAACAACGACGTGTGAGGCGTACGGGGCGGGTGCCTACGGCCGCGCACCCGCCCCGTACTCTTTTTTTCCATGAACGCTGGGGGGCCTGTGCGCCGTGTGATCGACGACCGTTTCGAGCTGGTGGACAGGCTCGGCAGTGGCGGTATGGGCATGGTGTGGCGGGCCCACGACCTGGCCCTGCACCGCGATGTGGCGCTCAAGGAGGTGCGGCCCCCGGACCCGGCGCTCGCCGAGAGCGACCCCGAGTCGGCCAGGCTGCTGCGCGAGCGGGTGCTGCGTGAGGCCCGTGCGCTGGCCCGGCTCGACCACCCGGGTGTCGTCACGGTCCACCACATCGTGGACGGCGGCGACGGGACGTACCCGTGGATCGTGATGGAGCTGGTGCCCGGTGCCTCGCTCGCGGAGCGCCTGGCCGAGGGCACGCTCTCCCCGGTCGAGGCCGCCGGGCTGGGCCGCGGGGTGCTGTCCGCGCTGCGCGCCGCCCATGCCGCCGGAATCCTGCACCGCGACGTCAAGCCCGCCAACGTACTGCTGCGGGCCGACGGGAGTCCGGTGCTCACCGACTTCGGCATCGCGGCGATCCGCGAGTCCACCAGTCTGACGGCGACCGGCTCCATCATCGGCTCCCCCGACTACATGGCGCCCGAGCGCATCCGCGGCGAGGAGGGCGACCCGACGTCGGACCTGTGGTCGCTCGGCATGATGCTGTACGTCGCCGTGGAGGGCCGGCATCCGCTGCGCAAGGCCACCACACTGGCGACGCTGGCGGCCGTGCTGGACGAGGAGATCCCGCCGCCCCGGCAGGCCGGTCCGCTGACTCCGGTGCTGGACGCGCTGCTGACCCGGGACACGGCCGCGAGGCCCGGTCCCGAGGAGCTCGACCGGATGCTGGCGTCGGTGGTCGCGCCGACGAGCGAACCGGCCGCGGCGCCCGAACCGAGCCGTGCGGAATCGCGGGATGCCGTACCACCTCGCCAGGACCCGCCCACCCGGCAGGACGCGGTGCCGCCCGGCTTCGGCCAGGCCGGCCCGACCACCGTCCTGCCCACCGCCCCCGTGCGGCGCCCGTCCGGTGCGCAGGGGTCCGTCCGCCGTCCCGTCACCACTCCCCGGCGTTCCGAACCCGCGACGCTGGGGGCCCAGGAGATCCGTCGCCGGGTCCGGCGGGGCCGTGCCGTCGCGATCACCACCGCGCTCGCGGGGACCGCCCTGACCGGCGTCCTGGTGTGGTCGCTGGTGCCCGACTCGGACACGAAGGTCTCCGGCAGCACCCCGTCCGCCTCGGACCGGACCCCGGGCCGTCCGTCCACTGCCGAGGCCGAGGGGAAGGAAAGCGCGCCGAAGGCCGCGGCACCGACCAAGAATCTACTGACGCCCGCCGCCGCGCGGTCCGTCATCGCGGCGCTCAAGCCGGTGATGGGGGGCACCAGGGTCACGTCGTTCTCGCTGTTCGACGTGCACGCGAGCGTCGAGGCCCCGGTCGCGAAGAACAAGGGCCTGTACGACGTCTACACCTACCGGGACGGCAAGGCCGCCCGCGAACGCGCGGGCGGCACCCTCCAGCCGGACGCCAAGTCCGTGGATCTGGAGAAGTTCAACTGGGACGCCCTGCCGGGGCTGATACGCCGGGCGGACAAGGAGCTCGGTGTCGCCGAGCCCACCAGCCACTACGTGGACATCGACCCGGCCTCCCCGTTCGACGGCTTCCAGCCGACGCTCAGCGTCTACGTCTCGGACGAGTACGGCGGTGCCTATCTGCGGGCCGACATCAACGGCAAGGTGCTCAAGAAGTATCCGCGCAACGGCTGAGAGGCTGTCGGGTGACCTCGGATCGGAAAAGCGGACGCGGTCTGGTGCGTGCGGTTCCAAGGCGGAGGAGGGAGGCGACGCGGAGCGTCGTCGACCGACGACAACGCGGGAAGCGTGCGTGCCAGGGCGTGGCCGCCCGGTCCGAGGTCACCCGACAGCCTCTGAGAGGCTGTCGGGGGTCAGCCGAGCAGCCGCACCAGTACCAGCAGCACGGCCGCGCAGACCACGCCCATCACCAGCGTCCAGAAACCGGCCGGGAGCCCGCCGGTCCGGTCCTTGACCTCGGCCGGCGGGGAGGCGCTGTTCGCGCGGGCCAGCCATTCGCGGGGCGGGTTGTTGGGGATGACGACCCGCCAGGGCTGCTCGGGGTCGTACTCGACGACGGCCCTGGACCGGCCCAGCAGGCCCTGCACGTCGAGCGGGTGACAGACCTGGACCCGGTACGCGGGGAGTCCATCGGGCATCACGGTGAGGTCGAAGGCGAACACGGACTTCACCGACCGCCCGTCGAGGACCGGCCGGCCGGTCTTCTTGTCGACGGTCCTCACCCCGTTGACCACGGCGGGCGCGAAGGCCCGCGGTCCGCCGGAGCGCAGCCCCGACATCGCGATGCCCGCCCGCAACGGCTCGGCCACATCACCGAGAATCGCCAGGATCAGGGCCGTCGCCGGGATACCGGTCAGCAGCAGCCAGCGGGGGCCGTCCACGGCGCCCTGGACCAGTGCGGCGAAGGAGACTCCGATGAGAAGGACCGCCACCAGCCTGAGCGAGGCGAAGAGCCTGCGCAGGGACGCTATCGATCGGTTCACGAGATGCGCAGCAGCTTTCGGTGGGGAACCGCGACCCGGGTGAGAGCGGGGTCGCCGGGGCGGTCGGCGTCGTACACGGCGAGGACGTCCCGTCTGAGGGCGATGCGTTCCACGACGGCCGGGACCTCATGGCGCACCCCGGCCTCGTCGTCGAACACCACGGTGACCTCGCCGTACCTGCGGCCCACCGACCGCCAGCCCTCCAGCACCGCGTCGGCCGTGGTGTAGCGGCGGGACAGCCTGCGCAGTCCCGCGGTGCGCCGCAGGCTGACGGCCGCGCCCCACCAGGCGGCGAGGCAGCCCACGCCCGCGACCGACCACAGGAAGTTGAGCCATTGGGAGACGGAGAAATCGCCCAGCGGAAGGAAGATGTGGAAACTGGTGACGGTGGTCCGCTCGACCTGCCCCTCCGCCAACGCGTCGTACCAACCGGCTGCGGCTGCGACGGCGGAGAGTGCGATCATCGCGCCCGGTGCCGCTCGGTGCAGATACCGGGCGGAGAGCAGACCGAGGGCGACGGCGAAGACTGTTCCGAGCATCGGGGACATGGCCGCGAACTGGTCGCTGGCGCAGCCCCCGGTCCCGTCGCAGGCCCATTGCACGCCCGCCGCCTCGTGGCTGGAGATGTACCACATCATCCAGACCTGCCACACCATCAGCGCGCAGGCGATGACACGCATCGCCTGCGCATAGGCTTTCTGCCGCACTGTCCGCCCTTGTCCTCGCCACATCACAGGGCATTGACGTGCCCCGACGGACGATATACGTGCTGTCCACACGCTGTCCGTGATCCACACCACGCCGGCCGGAGCGTGGCAGGGCTCAGGCCTTCCGGTTCAGTGCCTTCGGCACCCAGCGGAGCTGGGCGGTCTCCTGGAACATGGCACCGCCTTCGTGCCCGTTGAACGGGTAGACCTCGATCTCCTTCTCGCCCGGGTACGCGTTGTGGGCGGCGAAGACCGTGGACGGCGGGCAGACCTGGTCCATCAGGGCGACGGAGAAGAGCGCGGGGGCGCTGCCACGTGCGGCGAAGGACACCCCGTCGAAGTACGACAGGGTGCGCAGGACGGTCTCCTCCTTGCCGCGGTGGATCTTGAGGTAGCGGGCTATCTCCGCGTACGGGTTGGAGTCGGTGAGTGTGACGGCCCGTCCGAAGTGGCAGAGGAACGGGACGTCGACGGCGATGGCGGCCAGGTCGGGGACGAGTCCACCGACCGCGAGGGTGATGCCGCCACCCTGGCTGCCGCCGAGCGCGACGGTGCGGGCGGGGTCGGCGAGCGGATGGGACCGGGCCGCTTCCACGGCGCGTACGGCATCGGCGTAGACCCGGCGGTAGTAGTAGCTCTCCGGGTCCTCGATGCCCCGGGTCATGAAGCCCGCGTGGGAGGGGCCCGAGCCGACCGGGTCGGGGGTGTCACCGATGTTGCCGCCGCTGCCCTGGCCCCGCACGTCCATGATGAAGTGGGCGAAGCCCGCCAGCGGCCACATGCCCCAGCAGTGCGGAAGGCTGCGGCCGCCGTTGTAGCCGTGGAACTGGACGACGAGCGGGAGCGGGCCCTCGGCGTTCGCGGGGGCGCTGAACCAGCCCTTGATGGGGTGGCCGCCGAAGCCGGCGAACGTGACGTCCCAGGTGCGCATGCCGGTCAGTCCGGTCTCGACGGGTTCGAAGGAGACCGCGGGGTCGTGGGCGCGGGTCTCGGCGAGGGTCTTCACCCAGAAGGCGTCGAAGTCGTCCGGTTCGTCGATCTGCGGCCGGTAGGCGCGGAGTTCGGGCAGCGGCATGTCGAACAGGGCCATGGGGCTGGTCTCCTCACGGTGGGGTGGCGAACAGTGTGCCGTGCGGTGGTACGGCATGGAGCGGCGGGGGGGGGGGGGGGGGGTGGTTTCTGGCCCCAACCACCCCGCTGTCTGGTCTGGCTCACAAGCGTCGTCTCCCGGAGCT
>NZ_JBHVWT010000013.1:0-101236 GCF_042882135.1 Streptomyces sp. NPDC058240 | reverse complement strand
GGGGGGGGGGGGGGGGGGGGGGGGGGGGGGGGGGGGGGGGGGGGGGGGGGGGTGGTGGGGGGGGGTGTGGCGGGGTCCCCCCCCCCCCGCCCGTCGTGGGGTGGTTCAGTCGGTCAGCTGGACGGCCCGCAGGCCGGTGGCGCTCTTGGAGTTGTTGGCGATGGAGGCGCCCCACTCCGACCAGCCGCGCGCCCGGCCGTCGTTGTCGCTGTCGTTGACGACGAAGCCGAGTCCGATGGAGTCGGTGGGCTTGCCGGACAGGCCGAGCGAGGCCCACGGCACCGTCACCGTGTAGCGGGTGGTGGTGCCGTCACGGGTGATCTGCGCAGTGGCGCCCGGGGTCGGACCGGCGGACTGGCCGGACGGCGCCCGCCAGGTGTAGACCTGCGGCTTGCCGCCCACGAGCGAGGCGCCGAACTCGACGTACTGCTTGCTGCGGCCCGGCACCTGGGGGGTGACGGCGAACTGGATGCTGTCGCCCTGCCACATGTTCTCGGCGGTGGTGGCGGGCTGTGCCAGGGCGTTGTCCGTGATCGCGCCCTTGAGCACGAGTCCGGCGTCGGTGTACTGGGGCCGGATGGCGCCGGACAGGTCGGCCGCGCCGTTGTAGCCGCCCTTGTAGCTCACGGAGCCGTCGCCGATGACGTCGATGGGTGTGGTGGTGTCGGTGCCGGCCGGCTGGACGGAGCCCCAGCCGTTCCAGGCACCCACGGCGGTCCTGGTGCCGTCGGGGGTGTTGATGTAGGCGGCGGTCCAGTAACGCTGCCACTGCTTGATGTTGTGCGCGTCCACGGTGTACGAGGCGCTGGAATCGGTGCCGACCTTGATCGGACCGTCGATGGTGCCCCGGTCCAGGTAGGCGGTGCCCGCGTTCACCTGCCAGTCCAGTTTGGTGAGTTCGAGTGGGCTGCGGACGCGGTTGTTGGTGACGGTGACCTTCAGCGCGGCGGCGAACGGGGCCGCCTTCTTCACCACCGGATCGAAGGTGACCTGGGTCGGCGGCACCACTTCGGTGTCGGAGGTGAGGCGGGCGAGGCTCAGCGGCCCGAGCCCGACCGTACCGCTGACGGTACGCGGGCCGGTGAGGGCCGAGGTGGGCAGCTGCACGGTCTGGCGGACGACCTTGCCGGGCCGCGCGGTCACCCGGTACTTCTCCCCGGCGATCCGGAAGTCGTAGCGCACCGGCAACGGCTTCCGGTCCTTGGTGCCGTCCACCTGGAGCACCGCGTCGACGGTCTCCTCCGTGTTGGAGTGCTGCGGCAGCCGGAGGGAGAACACGGGACCGCTCACGGTCTTGACCGCGGTCACCGCGCCCTTGGCGTACAGCACCTTGCCGTCGATGCCGAGCTGCACCTTGCCGCCGACCGGGATGTACGTCTTCTCGTGGCCCAGCTGGTCGGTGACGGTGACCGGGCCGGTGGCCGAGAGCTCCGCCGTTCCCGGCGTCGCGGCGGTGGTGTAGAGGGCCCGGACCGTGTCGGTCCCGGTGCCGAAGCGGTACGAACGGACGTCGGCGGAACCGGCGTCGTCACGGCCTGCGTAGGCGCGGCCCGCGAGCTGCCGGATCAGCACGCCCTCGGTGACCACGGACGGCTTGGGCTGCCAGGCCTTGACCTCGGCGGTGGGACGCCTGAAGGCGCCGAAGTTGTGTTCCTTGTTGGTGGCGTCGGTGCCGTCGTTGGTGAGGTCGTACCAGTAGTAGCGGTCGACGCCCGAGGCGAACGAGAAGATCTGGGCGCGCGGCACGTACGCGGCCTGCTGAGCGGGGGTGACGCCGTCGCTGTGGGTCGGGTAGCCGTTCTCGGTCATCCAGAGCGGGAAGTCCTTGCCGCCCGCCGCGTCCAGGTCGGCGCGTACCTGCGGCAGCTTCTCCAGCGCGGTCTCGGGCGGGCTCGGGTAGCCGTAGTGGTGAACGCTGAGCGCGTTCATGTAGTTCAGGCCGCCGATCGCGTACAGCCGCTTGAGCCAGTCGGTCTGGAGACCGGCCAGGCCGCCGCCGACGACGGTGGCGTCCGGGACCTTGGCGTGCACCTTGCCGTAGCTCGCCTTGAGCAGCTTGAGGTAGCAGTCGGCTGTGATGCCGCAGGTGCCGTTGTTGAAGCCGGTCGAGTTGTACTCGTTGTAGATCTCGACCTCCTTCGAGGACTGCTGGTACTTCTCCACGGTGGCGGCGGTGAACTTGCCGTATGCCTCGAGTGCCTCGTCGGAGGCCGGTGTCCGGTTGCCGTCGTAGTTGGGGTTCCGGTAGCCGGAGATGGGCAGGGCGGTCAGCCCCTGCGACTTGGCGTACGGGATGTGCTGGTCGGTGGAGTAGCTGCTCCAGGAGTAGGTGCCGGGGGTCTTCTCGATGGCGCCCCAGTTGATGTCGGAGCGGATCCCGTGCATGCCCATCAGCTTGACCGAGCGCAGCAGCTTCTGGTCGTCGCCGTCGTTCCACCCGTAGTGGATGCCCGTGCCGAAGCGGGTGTCCTTCTGTTCCCTGCCGGTCAGCGCGGTCAGCACGCCGAAGTTGGCGGTACGGGTGGTGGCGCCGGCGGTCGCCGTGAGCGTGTAGTAGCCGCTGCCGAGCTTGGTGACGTCGACGGTGGCCGTTCCGCCCGAGACCGGTGCGGTGCCCGACGCGACGGTCAGGCCCTGGTCGTCGATGGCCTTCCAGGCCACCGAGGCCTCGTCGGAGGCCAGGGTGATCTTCGCCTGTCCCTTGATGAAGATCAGGTCGGGCGAGGTGACGGTGAGGGCAACGGCCGCGTGGGCGGCCGGTGCCGTGCCGGGCAACGGCGCCGCCACCAGCAGGCAGCCGAGCAGGGCGGCCGCGCCGCGCCATGCGGCGGGCCGTCTGGAGCGACCCATTATTCTGGCCGGAGCCAGAGGACCTGGCCGGATCGTGCCGTTCTGTTCCATCGAGGCTTCCTCTCGATCGGATCGGCGCGGTGCGCATCGGTGGTTCCCGGGTGGGGGTGTGCTCCGTCGGCTGTACCCCGGCGGAGCACACCGGCCCGTGTTCCGTCGGCGCGCACCGCTGCCGCCGCCGGAAGGCGCGGACGGGTCCGCGCCGGTGCCCGGGTGGTCCTCATCCCTTGAGGCCGGTGAAGCCTCCCCCGCCGCGTACGATCTGCCGCTGGAAGATCAGGAACAGCACGACCGGGGGCAGGATGGCGAGCAGCATCCCGGCGATGAGCAGCGACTGTTCCGCCGTTTCCGCGAGGCGCGGCAGTGCGGCGGAGATGGGCTGCTTCTCGGTGTCCGGGATGACGATCAGTGGCCAGAGGAAGTCCTTCCAGGAGTTCATGACCGTCAGCAGGGTCACCACCGCGAGGATCGGCCGCGACATGGGGAGCACGATCCGGCGGAAGATGACGAACGGCCCCGCACCGTCGACCTTGGCGGCCTCGAAGAGTTCGCGCGGGATGCCGTCGAAGAACTTCATCACGATCAGTACGGTGAAGGCGCTGGCCGCGTGCGGCAGCCAGACGCCCCAAGGGCTGTTGGCGAGCGAGATGCCGAGGCCAGGCAGATCGAGCACGGTGAGGTAGAGCGCCACCAGGGAGATGGAGCCGGGGATGAAGAGGGTGGCGAGCACCATCCACCGCACGGGCGTCGCCCACTTGGGGCGCAGCACGGACAGGACGTAGCCGCCGGTGGTGGCGACGACGAGGTGGGCGACGACCGAGCCGGTGACCAGGACCACGGTGTTCCAGAGGTACTGGCCGACCTGGAGTTCGTTCCAGGCGCGGGAGAGGTTGTCCCATTGCGCGTGGCCGGGCCAGAGCGCCAGCGGGTCGCGCAGCAGCTCCTGGGTCGGTGAGACGGCACCCTTGAACGTCCAGTAGAGGGGCGCCGCCCCGAAGGCGAGCAGCAGCAGGAGCGAGAGCGTCTGTACGGAGCGGAGCGAGAAGCGTACGGAGGTCCGCCGCCGGTCGGCGTTGGATATCAGTCCGCGTCCGCTCTCCTCGGAGCGGTTCCTGCGGCGGGGGCGAAGGGGGATCTGTACGGCCATCAGTTGCTCCAGCTCCTCGTCGCCCGCAGATAGATCGCCGAGAGCACACCGAGCACGAGGGCCAGCATGACGCTGAGTGCGGTCGCGGCTCCGAAGTCGCCGTTCTGGAAGGCGTAGTTGTAGATCAGCATCAGGATGGTGAGAGTGGAGTCCTCCGGGCCGCCGTCCGTCATCACGAAGGGTTCGGTGAAGATCTGCAGGGTGCCGATGATCTGGAGCAGCAGCATGATCAGGATGACCCCGCGCAGCGACGGCAGGGTGATGTGCCAGACCCGGCGCCAGATGCCCGCGGCGTCGATCTCGGCGGCCTCGTACAGTTCGCCCGGTACGGAGCCGAGCGCCGCCAGGTAGATGATCACCGTGGAGCCGAAGCCCGCCCAGGTGGCTTCCAGGACGATCGACAGCATCGCGGTGTCGGTGGACTGCAGCCAGGGGTACGGGCCGAGGCCCACATGGGCCAGCAGCTGGTTGAACAGGCCGGCGTCCGGGTCGTAGAACACCTTCCACAACAGGACCGACACCACCGGCGGAATCGCCACGGGCAGGTAGGCGAGGATGCGGAACAGCGTGCCGCCGCGGCGCAGTTCGGCGATGAGCACCGCGAGGAAGAGCGGCACCGGGAAGCCGATCACCAGGGCGAGCGCGGCGAACAGCGCGGTGTTCTTGACGGCCTTCCACAGCAGCGGGTCTTCCAGCACATGGCGGAAGTTGTCCAGCCCCACCCAGGTGGCGGGGTCGACCAGATTGGTCTGCTGGAAGCTGAGCTGCACGCTCTGTACGATCGGCCACCACGAGAAGTAGGCGAAGCACAGCACCATCGGCAGGCCGAACAGGATGGTGGTGACACCTCCTTGCCTGACCCAGCGGACGAAGCGTTCCACCGGGCCGCCGCGGTGCGGGGAGGCGGTGCGCGGCGGCCCGTCGGGGGTCCGCGGACGTGCCGCGGACGGGTCGGCGGAACGTTGTTTCTTCGTCCGGTCCTTCTGGGTGCGGTTCCCGGCGGGCGCCGCAGGCGCTTGCGACCTGCTCATTGACGTCTCCTCGCCTCTCCTCGTGCTGTGCTCACTGCCTGATGTGCCGGACACGCTCCGGCTGCCGGGAGGTGGTTCCAGGGCATGTTTCAGAAGTAGCGTCGTCCGCCCGGAGGGCAGGTCTCGCGGGGTGTGGCGCGTGCGATCGCAAGGCGCCGGGGTGCCCTCGTAGCGGAGCTACCAGGGCATTTCGGCAACGCAGCGAGCGTGCGTGTCAGACCCCGCGAGACAGACGGGACTTCTCGAACACGCCCTAGTTCTGAGCCCGCTCCACCTGGGACTTGACCTGTGCCGCGGCCTTCTTCAGCTGCTCCGCCGGGTCGGCGTCCTGCCGGGTCAGTACGGCCTGCACGGCGCTGTCGAGGGCCTTGTAGACGTTCTGCGCCTCGACGGACGGCTCGATACGCAGTTCGTAGTCGCCGAGCGTCTTGCTGTACGGGGCGAAGTGCTCGACCGGCACATTGGCCTGCTTGTTGACGGCGGCGTCGACCGGGTCGGCGATGGCCGGCTTGTAGAACGGGACGGACGGCACGCCGATGACGGCTCCGTCCTTCTTCTTGGCCGCCGCGTCCTTCTCGGCGAGTGCGACGTCGTACTTGGTGGAGAGGTAATAGAAGTCGATGAACTTCGTCGCGGCCTCGCGCTGCTGCGCGGTGGCCCTGGGGCTGATCACCGCGATGGTGCCGCCGGCCAGGGTCCGCTTGTTGCCGCCGTCGACGGGCATGGCACCGAGGCCGATGGTCTTCGGGTCGCCCTTGTACTGCTGGATGTAGTGGCCGACCATGCTCGGTCCGGCGATCGTCATGCCGACCTTCCCGGCGGAGAAGTCCTTCTCCATGTCGGTGATGTTGCGCAGCTGGTTCTTGCCCATCGAATCGTCCGTCCAGCGCATGTCCTTCAGCGCCTTCAGCGACTTCTCCGCACCGCTGCCGGGACGGTCGAAGGTGTTGGCCCACTTGCCGCCGGACTGCTCCTGCATGCTGTCGCCGAAGGAGTACGCCATCGCGGTCAGCATCCAGCCGCCCGTGTTCTCCTTGGTCATCTGCGCGTATCCGGTGGCGTCGGTCTTCTCGGAGATCGCCTTGGCCGCCGTACGGACCTCGGGCCAGGTGGTCGGCGGCTTGTCCGGGTCGAGTCCGGCCTTCTCGAACAGGTCCCGGTTGTAGACAAGGCCGAGGGCGTACTCCTCGGTGGGAATGCCGTAGAGCTTGCCGTCCAGACCCTTCGCGGCCCCGAGCGCGACGTCGTTGAAGTCCTCGCTGTGCTTCAGTCCCTTGAAGTCCTCGGTGAGGTCGGCGATCTGCCTGCGCTTGATCAGGCCCGACATCTCGGTGAGCGGTACCCGTACGATCGTCTCCAGGCTGCCGCCGCCCACCTTGGTCTGGAAGCTCTGCTGGTCGTACTGGTACTCGTTCGTCTTGATCTTGATCTTGGGGTTCGCCTTCTCGAACTCCGCCACCCGCGCGTCGAACGTCTTGAGCGCGGCCGCGTTGGTGGCGGGCGGGCGCCCGGAGACGGTGATCGTCACCGTGCCGTCGGCGGCGGCGTCACTGCCGGAACCGGAACACGAGGCAAGCACGCAGACGAGCGCACCCGCGGTGACGCCCGTCAGGACGATGCGCAGGGAGGGTCTCATCGGGGACTCCATTCAAGGGCAGACCGGAAACTGACCGGAAAGCGTTTTCCAGCCGGGGTCACCTTGCACCGCCCAATATCGCCGCGTCAATGGGTTAGGTGCGGACTTCTGCCCCGGAGTTCAACGTATGCCCCTTGCCGGAGCGTTGACGTCGGCTTAGCCTCTGGAAAACGCTTCCCAAGCGTTGTCGAAGATCGTCGGACCGACGATCGCGAGCTGGAGGACATCCCGTGCACCCTGCCTGGTCGGCCGCCTCGTACGACCGCACCCTGCTGCGAGCGGCCCTCGACGAGGGTGACCGCTGCTGGGACGCCGAGGCGAACCTGCTGCAGGTCGAAGCCCCGTACAACCCCATCCACACCAATATCAAGGGCGGCCCCGCACACCCCACCCGCAACTCCCTGCACTACGCCCTCCTGCTGCTGGAACGCGGCGGCGAGGGCGACGCCGAGCGCGCCCATGCCGTGATCCTGCGGATCGCCGGGCTCCAGGACCGGTCGCCGGAGAGCGCCACCTACGGAATCTGGGGCTACTACGCCGAGGAACCGGCGGCGGAGATGGACCCGGCCGACTGGAACTGGGCGGACTTCCTCGGCATCGCCCTGCTGCTGGTGCACGCCCGCCACGGCGACGACCTGCCGGCCGAGGTGCGGCACGAGCTGAGGGAGTCGGTACGGCACGCAGCCGCCTCGATCGTCCGCAGGAACGTGCACTTGACGTACACGAACGTCGCCGTCATGGGTACGTTCGTGACGCTCGCCGCCGGGAAACTCCTCGACGACGAGGAGCTGTTCGCCTACGGCAAGGACCGCATGGTGCGGCTCTCGCGGGCCATCGACGGCACCGGCAGCTTCACCGAGTTCAACAGCCCCTCCTACTGGGGCGTCGTGCTCCAGACCCTGACCCTGATCAGGGAGCACGTCGACGACGCGGAGGTGCTGGAGCTCAACGACCGGCTGCACGACCGCCTCTGGCTGCACTTCCTGGCCCGCTGGCACCCGCCGACCCGCCAGCTCTCCGGCCCGATGGCCCGCTGCTACAGCAACGATCTGGGCGTGCCGCCGTTCCTGGCGAAGGCGGTCCGGGGGGTGCTCGGCGCGCCGGAGCCCCGACCCGTGCGGGGCGAGATGTCGACCGGTCTGGACTCCTGCGTGGACTACCGGATGCCCGACTGGGTCCTGCCCCGGCTGCTGGAGCTGGAGAACGAGCACGAGCACCGGGAGCTGTTCGCCGAGAGCCCGGCCCCGGAGACGGGCACCACCTGGCTGGACCCGGTCACCACCCTGGGCAGCGTGAACCACCAGGACACCTGGTTGCAGCGACGGCCGCTGTTCGGCCACTGGGTGCGGCCGGACGGGAGCTCCGGGCATCTGCACGTCCATCTGATGAAGGACGACGGGGCGGAGGACTTCGACTTCGCCTCGGGTGTGCTCTCCACCGTGCAGAGCGGTCCCCATGTGGCCTGGCTGACGGGCTTCGCCTGCCCGGCGGGCGACCGGCACCACCACCTCGACATGATCGAGCCGGGCGACCGGTTCCGGGCCCGGTCGCTGCGTCTGGTGGTGGACCTGATCGGTGCGCCCCCCGTGGCGGGGACAACCGCGATCGACGGCGGCGTCGAACTCGACCTGGGGACAGCGCGGCTGGACTTCCGGCTGGCCGGAGGCGCCTTCGGCGGCCGTACGCCGACGGCCCGGCTGGTCCCGCGCGCCGACGGGGTGCGGATCGAGGTGGTGCTCTTCGAGAGCGCGACCCCGGCCGAGCTGGACTGGGCGGAACTCGGCGACACCTTCGCCGCGGGAACCCTGTCCCTCGTCCCGTCCGGGACGGAGCGGGGGGCGCGGCCCACGCCGGATCCGGAGGTGGCCGTGGCCGGTGACCGCGCCGAGGTGCGCTGGACGACCCCGCGAGGGAACCGGCTCACGGTGCGCGGCGGCCGGGCGGTCGTCTCCCGCGAGGAGCACGCCGCACTGCACTCCGCGACGCTGGATGGCGCCGCGCCGCCGTCGCCCCGCCTGTCGGACTCCCTGCTGGTTCCGTAGGCGTCCCGGGCCCCCGCCCCGGGACGACCGCAGCCGGCCGCACAAGCAACCCGCGGCCGGCTGCGCCCGTGTCGGCACACCTCACCCCGGTCCCGCCTCACTCCTGATCACGTTCACCGGACCGGTGTTCCCGGACTGCACCGGCGACGGTCCGGCCGGTCATCTCGCGGGCGCCGAGTACCGGATCGGCCGGGAGCCCCGCGCCGAGTTCGGGGAGGCATGGGCGCCCGAGGCCCCCGACGCGGGGTGCGCAACACCGACCCGGGCGGCCGTGCGCGCACCGCCCGGGTGAGCGCGTCGAGCACCCTGGGCCTGCCGGCCGTCGAACCGGGACCCGGCACCGAGGACTGTCCGCTCGACCGCGATCCGGGCATCGTGCGGCCGGTGGAGACGGGCCTGGACGGCTTCGAGCTGCTCGTCGGCGCCGCGGCGCCGACCGCGCTGCGGGTGGAGCTGTGGGACACCGTGCGGGGCGGGCACGCCGTGCCCGTACGGCGCCGGAGCACCCGCACGGCGGCGCCGGTGCCCTCGGCGTACGACTGGGTGCCGAGGGAGGTCCAGCCGGAGCTTCCGGTGCGTTCGTCGAGGGTGCTCCTCGTCACCGAGCCGTTGGGAGTGGGCCGTCGCCGGGAAGGGCGCGCCGCCGCGCAGACGAAGGACAGGACGCTCGTCGACGCGATGCAGCCGTTGGTCCGACCGGTGCCGAAGAAGGGCGACATCCCGCGGGCCCTGCCGTGGGCCGGCCAGGCGGTCGGCCGTACGAGAAGCGGAGACGGACCGGGTGAGGTATCCCGGAAGCATGGCTTCCCGGCGGTTCCTGCAGTCGATCCGTGAGTCCCGGCGGCGCAGGAACGCGCTCGTGGCGATGCCGTTCGCGCTGATCGCCGTCGTCACGGCGGTCGATGTCTCCGCGCCGCCGGATGTCCATCTCGGTCCGTTCCTGGTGGCGGCGCCCGCGGTGGCCGCCTCGTTCACCGGGCCGCGCATGACCGCCTTCGTCGGTGCGGTCGCCGTGCTGGCGCAGTCCCTGGTAGCCGTCGACCGCACCAGTCTCAGCGACCTCAACCACATCTACCAGATCGTCGCGCTCGTTCTCATCTCCGTCTTCGTCACCTTCTTCGCCCACCTGAGAGTCCGCAACGAGCAGGCCGTGGCCCAGCTGCGCTCGGTGGCCGAGGCGGCGCAGCGCGTGGTGCTGCGGCCGCTGCCCGGACGGAGCGGCCCCCTGCGCATCGCCTCGGTCTATCTGGCCGCGGAGGCGGAGGCGCAGATCGGCGGCGACCTGTACGCCGCCGCCCGCACCATGGGAGGCACCCGTCTGATCATCGGCGACGTACGCGGCAAGGGGCTCGCCGCGATCGGTGAGGCGGCCAGCGTCCTGGGTGCCTTCCACGCCCTTTCCCGCCAGCGGTGGCGGCTGCCCGAACTGGTGGCCCAGCTGGAGACGAGCATCGCCCCGGACCCGGACGGCACCGCAGCCGACGGGGAGGACGAGCACAGGGAGTACGACCCGGACCTCACGGAGTCCTTCGTCACCGCGGCCGTTCTCGACATCCCCGACGACGCTGCGGAGATCCACCTGGTCAGCTGCGGTCATCCGCCGCCGCTCCTCCTGCGCGCGGGTGAGGTGATCCCGCTCGGTGTGCGGACGCCGGCCCCGCCGCTCGGACTGGCGCGCCTGGTGATCACGGAGCACACGGCGGAGACGTTCGGCTTCGAGGCCGGTGACACCCTGCTCCTCTACACCGACGGAGTCATCGAGTCCCGGGACCGGTCGGGGAATTTCTATCCGCTGCGGGAACGCGCCGCTGCGCTGTACGGAGCGGGTCCCGACGCCCTGCTGGAGTCCCTGTGCGCCGACCTGTTGCGCCACGCGGGCGGCCATCTCGGGGACGACGCCGCACTGGTCGCGATCGAGCGCCTGCCGGCCTCCGGATGACGTCGCACCGACACCGTCCTCGGCTCTGCCGCGTGCCCCGCCCTCAGCTCTGCCCGGCGCCCAGTCGGCGTGACACGGCGCGCAGCCAGGGGTGGCGTTCGTGGAGCTGCGCGGAGCGCCGGTCGAGCTCCTTGCCCAGGCGTTCCGTGCGCTTGTCGATGTCGAGCTCGTCCAGGATCCGGTCGACCTCGGCGAGCAGCGCGCCGTGCAACTGCCACTGCCTGGGGTGTTCCTGGACGTCTTCGAGGAGCAGATCGGCCACCCGGTCCCTGGTCGTACGACTGACGGCGAGTGCGTGTGCCAGCCGGGTCTCCGCCTCCTCGGCGTTCTGGGCGAGCGGAGTGGTGATCAGCTCCGAGAAGCTCTCGACGGCACCGGCCATCTGCCCGAACAGCTCGGTCAGGGACTCGGCCACATCGGCGGGGAACAGCGTCTCGTCGGTACGGGCCTTGGCCAGGTCGGTCAGGGTGCGCGACAGTACCCGCAGCACCACGGCGCAGATCTCCAGGGTGTCCAGACCGGTGCGCAGCACGACCCGGTACAGCAGTCCCTGCCGGACGCGCGGATTGAGGGTGAGGCTGTCCTCCGCCTGCCGCAGCGAGGCATCGACCTCCACGATGTCGTGGTCGAGGCGGCGGGCCGCGTGGAGCCGGTCGGCCGCCCGCTCGACGGCGATGTGACCACGCACGTCCTCCCCCATGGCACGGAACAGCTGTCCCATCTCGCGGGCCAGGCCGTCGATGGAGGCGCCCGCGGGCTGCACCCACACGGGCGGCGCGAGGAGCAGGTTGAACAGCAGCCCCACGCCGGCGCCGATCAGGGTCTCCAGCACCCGGTCCCAGGCGGTCGACGCGACCTGCGAGACGCCCAGCACGAGCATCGCGCTGATCGCCACCTCGGGTACGAACTCGCCGACGCGCACCAGCCGCCCGATGATCAGCGAGGCGAAGATCGTCAGCCCGAGGCTCCACCAGTTGAGGCCCACCAGCGCGCTGAGCGCAGTGGCGATGAGCACCCCGACCACGACCGAGTTCACCCGGCGGATGCCCGTGGTGAGGGTCGCGTAGAGGGTGACCTGCACGACGAGGAGCGCGGTGAGCGGGGCCGTGAGCGGTGCGGGATGGGGCAGGGCCCACACCGCCACGACGTAGGCGATGACGGCAGCCGCCGTGGAACGCAGGGTCTGCGCCCCGACCGGCTCCGTCGTACGCCGGACGAGCTCGATCACGGGTGCGGATACTCGTGCCATCTCCTTCCCATGCCCGCCCGTGCCCCGCGGCAGTGCCCCGGCGCGGCGACTCCCTCCGTACGGACGTGCGGGCCGCCGGCCCCGTCGTGGTCCGCGATCACGGTTCGAGGGTGCCGAGCAGCTCCGCGGCCTGGGCGGTGGTCCGCATCTCGTCGGCCAGGGACTGGGCCCGCGCACGGTACGACGGTTCCTCGAGGACCCGTTCGGCAGCCGCTCGGATGCTCCGTACGTCGTCGGGGCCCAGCTTCGGCGGCTCGTCCAGCGGGCCGCCGGCCGGGGTGACGGCCGTCCCCGCCCCCGCCGCGGCCACCAGTCGGGCGTTCTCCGGCTGGTCGGCGAAGAGGGGGACGCAGACCAGCGGGACGCCGGCCGCCAGGGCGCCGTAGACCGTTCCCGAGCCGCCGTGGCAGACCACGAGGGAGGCACTGCGCAGGACGTCCGCCTGCGGCACCCACGGCTCCACATGGACGCGGGGCGGCAGCGGTCCGAGGTCCTGCACATCGATGTGGTGCCCGGTCGTGAGCAGTACGCGCACCGGCAGTACGCTCACCGCCTCCAGAACCGCCCGGTACAGGCCGATCGCGGTCGGCAGGGTGCCCGTCTCGGTGCCGAGGGTGATGTTGACGAGCGGTTCCTCCGCTCCGTCCCACCAGTCCGGCAGCGCCTGCGGCCGAAGGGCTTCGTGGTAGCGGTGGGTCACGGCGTACGGCGAGGGGTCCAGGGAGGCCGGCAGGCGGGTCAGATACGGGGACGCGAGGAGTTGCTGCGCGATGCCGGGTCCGTACGGGTCGAGCACCGGGCCGAGGAGCGGGTCGGTGGCCCCGGTGAACCGCGCGGCGGAGACCGCGACCCGGGCATGCGGGATTCCAAGACGCTCGGCGGCCACCACCGAGGCGAACTCGAACGCCTCGTGCAGAACGAGGTCGGGGCGCCAGTCGCGGCAGGCCTCCTCCATTGCGGGAAGCATCGCGGCGGTCCCGAGTCGGCCGAACACCTCCCCGACCATCATGGCGACGCCGTCGTCCGGGGACAGTGCCGGCCCGCGTGCCATGACCCGCGCGAGTTCCTCCTGGGGTGGTTCCCCGCCGATGCGGTACGGCTGTTTCCGGGCCGCCAGTAACGCTTCGAGTGCCGGCGGGGCGACGACGAGGACGTCGTCGCCTCTTGCCGTGCACGCGTCGATGAGGGGAACGAGTGGTTGGAAGTGGCCCGAGCCTCGGGTCGAGGCGAAAAGTACACGCATAGGGCCGAGCCTAGGGATCTTCGCCCTCCGCCCGCAGGACCACTTTCTGCCTGATTCCGGCGCGTTTCCGGTGTTTGTTCCCCGACGGCCGTCGGGGCCGTGCCGGCGAACCGGACACACACCTCATCGGCCGGCCACCGGTCGCACCCGATCGACGATGCCCGCGACATGCGTCGGCCGACCCATGCGTTCCCGGAGACCTGCGGACGCCATTACCGCGACGTCGGGGCGACGCTCGCCGTCCCCGACATGGATTCGGACCGCTGTCCGATGGTGTGCCTGCGCACCGCGCGGGCCGGGGAGTTGACGGCGTTCGCCGGCCGCGCGGGCATCGTCGCCCGGATACTCGGGGCCTGAGAGGCTGTCGGGCTCACGCGCTGCGGGCCCGGGTGGCGAGCAGGGCGGCCAGGATGCCCGGCACGAGCAGCAGCCCGAAGGCGGCGGCGTAGCCGACGTGGTCGTTCGAACCGGCACCCAGGAAGGCGTTGAAAACGGCGGAGGCGACTCCCAGGATCAGGATCTGGCCCAGATTCTGATTGGTCTGCATCGCGCTGCTGGCATAGCCCTGCCGACCGGTCGGGGCGTGGGAGAGCGACAGCACGGTGAGGGACGGGGCGAGCAGGCCCATGCCGACCGCGGCGACGACCATCGACGACGCGGCAGTGATCGCCGGCATCCCGGGCAGCGACCCGACGGCCGCGATCACGACCGCCCCCGCCTGCACCAGCGCGCCGATCACCACCAGGCGGTGGCGCGGGGTCCGTTCCGGAAGGCGGCCCTGCACCCAGGACGAGGCTGCCCAGGCCACGGCGGCGCCCGTGAAGGCCAGCCCCGTCACGACGGGGGCCACGTCCCGGTCGGTGACGAGCATCAGCGGCACCAAGGCCTCCAGCGTGAAGAACACACCCGAACTCAGCCCGCGCAGCAGCACCGTGGCCGGCAGGCCGCGCGCGGCACGCCAGGTGCCCGCCGGCAACAGCCGTGAGGCGAACAGCACCAGCAGGGCGAGTCCGCCCGCCGCGAACAGCAGATGCCGCGTGTCCCAGCCCGATGCGCCGTACTGGCCCAGCGCCGCGCCCACGCTCACCGCCACCGCGACCATCAGTGCGGGGCGCGGTGTGCTGTCCTCCGAGGGCGCGGGCACGGACTGCCAGGAACGGCCGCGCAGCACGGCCACGACCGCCAGTGCCGGAAGGGCCGTCAGAGCTGCCAGGCCGTAGAACACCACACGCCAGGACCACCAGTCGGCCACCAGCCCGGCCAGCGGAGGACCGACGAGTGACGGAATGATCCAGCAGGCACTCATCAACGCCAGGGCACGCGGCTGGAGACGGTCGGGGTACGCCTGGCCGATCGCGGCGTTGATCGACACCGCGACCATCCCGCCCGCCACTCCGTCCACGAAGCGCCCGGCGGCCAGTTGCCAGATCGAGGTGCTGGCGGCCGAGACCAGCAGGGTGACCACCGCAAGCACCATGCCCGCCGCCAGCGGGCGGTGCGCCCCCGCACGGTCCGCCCAGTGACCGCCCAGCACCCCGCCCAGCAGACTCGCGGCCACGAAGCAGCCCGCCACCAGCGGGAAGAGCGACACCCCGTCCAGATCCTGTGCGGCCGTCGGCAGTGTGGGTACCACGGCCAGCGCGGCGAGCCCGGTCAGGAACATCACCGCGGCGAAGCTGGAGGTGGCCGCCGCGTACGTTCGGGAGAACAGTCCGTCCGCGGCCTCGGACCCTACGGGCGGAAGCCCGGCCGTCGTCGCCCGCCCACCGCATTTCGTCGTGGCCGGTTCCGTGGACGTCACGGATGTGTCGGGCGATGTGCTCTTGGGGGCATCAGTCACGGACGCACAAGCTATGCGGGCCGCACGTCCCTGTGCCACAGGTTTTCCGCAGCAGGCCCCACCCCGGACGCGGACCGCCGGCCGTCGGATCCGGGCGAGGCGGCCGACAGCCTCCTGACAGGCCGGCTCGCCTCCCGGCCCCGCCCGCTCACCACGTCACGGGGCCTGGGCCGCCGGGGCCGTGGCCGGAAAGCTCCTGCGCCAGGCCAGTGACACGTACACGAGACCGATCAGGACCGGGACTTCGATGAGCGGGCCGACGACGCCGGAGAGCGCCTGGCCGGAGGTGACGCCGAAGGTCGCGATGGCGACGGCGATGGCGAGTTCGAAGTTGTTGCCCGCGGCGGTGAACGCCAGTGTGGCCGTGCGGTCGTAGGCCAGCCCGAGAGCCTTGCCGAGCAGGAAGGCGCCGAAGAACATGACCGCGAAATAGACGAGCAGCGGAGCGGCGATCCGTACGACGTCCAGCGGCTGCGAGGTGATCGTCCTCCCTTGCAGGGCGAAGAGGACGACGATCGTGAAGAGCAGCCCGTACAACGCCCACGGGCCGATCCTCGGCAGGAACGTCGCCTCGTAGGACTCACGGCCCGCCCTCCGCTCACCGATGCGGCGGGTGAGGAAACCGGCCAGCAGCGGGATGCCGAGGAACACGATGACATTGAGGGCGATGTGCCACACCGGTACGTCCAGTCCCTGGCCGTCGCCCAGACCCAGCCACCGGGGCAGCAGGTCGAGGTAGAACCAGCCGAGCAGGCCGAACGCGATTACCTGGAACACGGAGTTGAGCGCGACGAGCACGGCGGCTGCTTCGCGGTCGCCGCAGGCGAGGTCGTTCCAGATGATGACCATGGCGATACAGCGGGCGAGGCCGACGATGATCAGGCCGGTGCGGTACTCGGGCAGGTCCGGCAGGAAGATCCACGCCAGCGCGAACATGACGGCCGGGCCGGCGATCCAGTTGATGACCAGCGAGGACACCATCAGCTTGCGGTCGCCGGTCACGGTGTCGAGCTTGTCGTAACGGACCTTGGCCAGCACCGGGTACATCATGACGAGCAGACCGAGCGCGATCGGCAGGGAGATCCCGCCGACCTCGATCTTCGCCAGCACGTCGTCCATCCCCGGGATCAGCCTCCCCAGCCCCAGACCGACGGCCATGGCGAGCAGGATCCACACCGCGAGGTAACGGTCGAGAGCGGAGAGCTTCCTGACGATCGAATCGCCGTCACCCACCGGGGCAACGGTGGCGGGTCCGGTGGAGTTCACGGGCAGGCCCGCTTGTTCCCGGCGGCACCGCGGGCGGACTCGGCCAGCGCGGCGAACTGCTCGGAGAGGCCGGCCAGGACCTCGGGGCGCAGCCTGTAGTAGGTGAACCGGCCGCACGGCTCGGTGTCCACCACTCCGGCCTCGCGCAGCACCTTCAAGTGGTTGGACAGATTGGTCTGCTTCGCTCCGGTCTCCTCGACCAGGTGCGTCGTGCAGAGCGTCTCGCGCGCCAGCAGGGTCACGATCCGGAGGCGGAGCGGATCGCCCAGCGCCCGGATCAGATCAGGATCGACTGAAGTAAGCATGGACTGATACTTTCACATCACCACTCGCTGATACCAGCGGGGGCTGATGTCATTGGCAACTGGTGCCGCCGTGCGACGAGAGAGTTGTCCATGCCCGAGACCGCGCGCAAGCCGTCCGTCCTGTTCGTCTGCGTCCACAACGCCGGCCGTTCCCAGATGGCCGCCGCCTGGCTGACCCATCTGGCCGGGGACCGCGTCGAGGTCCGTTCTGCGGGCTCCGATCCCGGCGGGGCCGTCAATCCCGCCGCCGTCGAGGCGATGGCCGAGGTCGGCATCGACATCTCCGCCGAGAGCCCGAAGATTCTCACCGTGGACGCGGTCCGCGAGTCCGACGTGTGCGTCACCATGGGCTGCGGCGACACCTGCCCGGTCTTCCCCGGCAAGCGCTACCTCGACTGGAAGCTCGACGACCCGGCCGGACAGGGCGTGTCGGCCGTCCGCCCCATCCGCGACGGGATCAGGACCCTGGTCGAGGGCCTGATCGCCGAGATCGCCCCGCGGACCAAGCCGTGAGCGCCCGCCGCGTGTGAGCCGGAAAGGCGCGTGGGCAGACGCAACGGCGGCCGGGAAGCGGACCGGAGCACCGGGGAAGGGGCCGGCCCTCAGGGAGCCGGGGCGCAACCGGGCCACTGCCCGTACCTCGATCCTCGCTCCGGACCGCGTGGTTCGCATCCGGATCGGCCCACCGCCACCGGCGGCCCCTCCCGCCGCCCCGCGTGACGGCGGGACCGTTCCGGCGCCGGATCAGTCCTCGGCCGGTTCGGGTGCGGGGGCGGCCTCCGGGCCGGGCCGGAGCCGGGGGCGGAGGGACCCCGGCGTGACCGGTCCGGCCGGTGGGCCACGCCTCGGCTGCGCGAGGCGTGGCCCACCGCGAGGAGTCGGTGTCCTGCCGCTGCCGATTCACCGACAGCGGCCGAAGCCGCCGACTCCTGCGCGGAGGCCGATCACTGCCTTGGGGACGGCGAGGCGCCGCCCCGATCGTGCGGGAGCGATCGTGTTCACAGGGTGCGTTCGAGCCGGTCGGCCATCAGCCTGACGAAGCGCGAGGGATCGCCCAGTTCGCCGCCCTCGGCCAGCAGCGCCAGATCGTGAAGCAGTTCGGCCGTCTCCTGGAGACCGGTGCCGGCGTCCTCGCCGCATTCGGTGTGTGCCCGGTTGAGGCCGCTGACCAGCGGGTGCGCCGGGTTGAGTTCCAGGATGCGCTTGACCTGGGGCACGGCCTGGCCCATGGCGCGGTACATGTTCTCCAGGGCCGGCGTCACGTCGTGCATGTCCGAGACGATGCAGGCGGGCGAGACGGTGAGGCGCGAGGAGAGCCGCACCTCCTTGACGGTCCCGCTCAGCCGGTCCGTCATCCAGCCGAGCAGATCCGCGTACTCCTGCTGCCGGCCCTCGCGCTCGGTCGCGGCCTCCTTCTTCTCCTCCTCGGTGCCGAGGTCGACCTCGCCCTTGGCCACGGACCGCAGCTTCTTGCCGTCGAACTCGGGCTCCGCCTCGACCCACACCTCGTCGACGGGGTCGGTCAGCAGCAGCACCTCGACGCCCTTGGCGCGGAACGCCTCCATGTGCGGGGAGTTCTCGATGGCCTGCCGGGACTCGCCCGTCAGGTAGAAGATGTGCTCCTGGCCGTCCTTCATCCGCTCCACGTACTGCCGCAGAGTGGTCGGCTCGTCCCTGTCGTGGGTCGTGGCGAAGGACGAGACACCGAGGATCGCCTCGCGGTTCTCGAAGTCGCTGAGCAGGCCTTCCTTGAGGACGCGGCCGAACTCCCGCCAGAACGTGGCGTACCGCTCCGGTTCGGCGGACATCATGTCCTTGACCGTCGACAGCACCTTCTTCGCCAGACGCCGGTGCATCAACTGGATCTGGCGGTCCTGCTGGAGGATCTCGCGCGACACGTTGAGCGACAGGTCCTGCGCGTCGACGACGCCCTTGACGAAACGCAGGTACGGCGGCATCAGCGCTTCGCAGTCGTCCATGATGAAGACGCGCTTCACATAGAGCTGGATGCCGCGCTGGTACCCCTGCATGAACAGGTCCTGGGGTGCGTGCGACGGGATGAAGAGCAGCGCCTGGTACTCGAACGTGCCTTCCGCCTGCAGGCGGATGGTCTCCAGAGGGGCACTCCAGTCGTGGCTGATGTGCTTGTACAGCTCGTGGTACTCGTCGTCGCCGACCTCGTCGCGCGAACGCGCCCACAGGGCCTTCATCGAGTTGAGCGTCTCGGGCTCGCGCGGGGCGTCGTCGGTCCCCTCCGCGTCGTCCGCACCGTCCGCCGCCTCGGGGGCCATCCGGACGGGCCAGGTGATGAAGTCCGAGTACCGCTTGACGATCTCCTTGATCTTCCATGGGGAGATGTAGTCGTGGAGCTGGTCATCGGTGTCCTCCGGCTTGAGCCGGAGCGTGACCGCGGTCCCCTGGGGAGCGCCGTCGACGGTCTCGATCGTGTACGTGCCCTCGCCGGTCGACGTCCACCGGGTGCCCTGGCTCTCGCCCGCGCGCCGGGTCAGCAGCGTGACCTCGTCGGCCACCATGAAGCTGGAGTAGAACCCGACACCGAACTGGCCGATCAGTCCTTCGGCCGCGGCGGTCTCCTCGGCCTCCTTGAGTTCCCGCAGGAACTTCGCGGTGCCCGAGTTCGCAATGGTCCCGATGAGCTGGACCACTTCGTCGTGAGACATCCCGATGCCGTTGTCCCGCACGGTCAGCGTGCGGGCCTGCCGGTCGGCCTCGATGGCGATGTGGAGATCGGACACGTCCGCGTCGAGCGAGTCGTCGCGCAGTGCTTCGAGTCGCAACTTGTCGAGCGCGTCGGAGGCGTTGGAGACGAGTTCACGCAAGAACACGTCCTTGTTCGAGTAGATCGAGTGGATCATCATCTGCAGAAGCTGTCGCGCTTCCACCTGAAACTCGAACGTCTCAGTGGGCATAATCCGTGATTCCTTCTCAGGTCCGCGGGCTGGAATCTGGCCTGAGCACTTTAGATCAGCTGGTCATCACCCGGGGCCGAGTGGTTCAGAATGGGCGGATGAGGCGAAGCGGCGGAGGCCACGGAGCGACGAGTCCGGTGCCCGGGGACGCGAGGCGGAGGCGGGCGCACGGGGCGGTCGGCCTGGCGGGAGCCGCCGTGCTGCTGGTCGGCGGGTGCGACGCCCTCAACACGGACAAGACGCCCGAGCGCATCAAGGACGGCACCGCCGAGCTCGACCTGACCGTCACCGGACGCCCCACCCCCGGCGCCCTCGCCACCGCCGAACGCGTCCTGGCCCGTCTGAAGGCCCGTGATGCCGAGGGTCTGGCCGGGCTCGCCGCGAAGGGCGGCGGCACGGAGGAGGACGCGCGGCGCTGGGTGACCCGCTGGGGCGGCGCCGCCCAGCACCCGGTCACCGCGGACTTCCTTCTGGGGGAGAAGGAGGCCTCCGTCGAAGTCCGTTTCACCGGTGAACGAACCACGTTGACGTTGCGGCTCAAGGACAACGGCTACGACGACAGGTTCCGGGTGCTGCTCCGGGAGGACCGGTGAAGCAGTGGTCGAGGGCGTCCGCCCCGGGGACCGGTCAGCCCGGCGCCACCGCGTAGCCGTCGGCGGTCCAGCCGCCGTCGCTGACCATGACCTGGCCGGTGATGTTCGCGGAGACCCCGGAGGACAGGAAGAGGGCGAGATGCGCGATGTCCTCCGGGCTGCCGAGGCGGCCGCGTGGGGTGCGGCGGCGCAGCGCCTGTGTGTCGAGCCGCCCGGTGTCGGAGAGCCGGGTCAGCAGGTCGGTCTCGACGTACCCGGGTGCGAGCGCGTTGACCCGGATGCCGAACGGGGCCCACTCGACGGCCAGGACCTTGGTGAGGGCCGCGACGGCGGCCTTGGTCGCGCAGTACGCGGCGCGCTCGGGCCCGGCGGTCACCCCGTACATCGACGAGGTGGTGAGGATGACACCTCCGTCGGCCTCGCGCATGATGCGGGCGGCGGCGCGTGCGCAGACGAAGACCCCGGTGAGGTTGACGTCCAACGCGGTGTTCCAGCGGTCCAGTTCGAGGTCGAGGGAGGGCGCGTTGGCGGACACACCGGCATTGGCGACCATGACGGACAGCTTTCCCGTCCGGGCGGTGAACGCGGTGAGCGCCGCCGTCACGGCGTCCTGGTCGCTCACCGGGGCGGTGGCCGTCCCGAT
Source organism: Streptomyces sp. NPDC058240 (assembly GCF_042882135.1). NCBI lineage: Bacteria > Bacillati > Actinomycetota > Actinomycetes > Kitasatosporales > Streptomycetaceae > Streptomyces > Streptomyces sp. NPDC058240. Next base: position 80,522 of record NZ_JBHVWT010000013.1, on the reverse strand, counting down.
CACCTGGTCGGGGCGGCCCGCCGCCAGTGCGGGCCGCACCCGGTCCAGTTCGTCGCCGTCGATGTCGAGCAGCAGCACATGGCAGCCGGCGCGCGCGAACGCGTCGGCCATCGCCAGGCCCAGGCCGCGCGCGGCACCGGTGACGCATACGGACCTGCCCCTCAGGTCGGGGTAGATCGCCGCTTCCGTCGTCATGTTCCGTTCCGTTCCCACTCGCTCTGCCGCGTTCTCCACCGGTGTGTTCGGGCCTGCTCAGATCTCGGGCCTGCTCAGATCATGTGCATTCCGCCGTTCACATGGATCACCTCGCCCTGCACGAAGCTCGCCGCGGGTGAGCACAGGAAGGTGACGACGGAGGCCACTTCCTCCGGCCTGCCCAGGCGGCCGAGAGGGGTGGTGGCGAGTGCGGTGTCGCCGCGGGCGGTGACGTAGTCGCGGGTCATGGAGGTCTCGATGATTCCGGGCGAGACCATGTTGATCCGTGCCCTGGAGCCGAGTTCCCAGGCGAGGCTGCGGGAGAAGGCGAGCAGCGCGCCCTTGGTCGCCGCGTAGTGGGCGTGCCGCACGCTGCCGCGGTGACCGGCCATGGAGGTCAGATTGACGATGCTGCCGCCCTCGTTGAGGTGGGGCAGGACGGCGCGGGTGAGGTAGAAGACGCCGTCGAGGTTGACCGAGATGACGGTGTGCCACTGCTCGTCGGTCATGTCGGCGACGGCCTGCTCCGGATAGATCCCGGCCGCGGGTACGAGGAAGTCGACCGAGCCGAACGTCTCGACCGCGGCGGCGACGAACGCGTTGTTGCTCTCCGGCGAGGCCGCGTCCAGGGTGCGGGTGATCACGGTCGCACCCGTGGGGTCGAGCGTCGCGGCGAGCTCCTCCAGTGCCCCGGCGTTCAGGTCGCCGAGCACCAGATTGGCGCCGGCCGCGTGGAACTGGCGGGCCACCTCGCGGGCGATGCCACCGCCCGCGCCGGACAGGAGAAGGGTGCGGCCCTCGAAGGGGCGGGCGTCAGTCCGCGGCGTCTGCTGCGTCTGCTGTGTGGTCGCTGTCATGGTCGTCCTCTGTGAACAGTTCGGGATGTCGGGTTAGTTCCAGCCGCGTGCGGCGGATGTGGCCGGTGAGAAAACGTTCGGCGTCGACGGTGTCGGCCCGCTTGATCGCGTCGATGATCAGGCGGTGCTCGGCGTGGATCAGTTCCCAGCCGCTGTCGCCCGCGAGCCGGGCGAAGGCGCGGCGGTAGTGCTGTGTGGTGTTCCAGAACCGGTCGACCATGGCGGTGATCTGGGCGACGCGGCATCCGGCGTAGGTGAGCAGATGCAGACGGCCGTCGAGGGCCAGGAAGCGGTCCACGTCCGTGGTGAGCTCGATCTGCCGCGCGATCGTCTCCAGTTCGGCGACCTGCTCGGCGGACAGGTTCGGAATGCTCTCGCCGAGGGCGAGCGGTTCCAGGCGTTCGCGGATCTTGTAGACGCCCTCGCACTCCGCCATGTCCATTCTGGAGACCCAGGCGCCGCTGTTGGACTTCACGACGGTCAGGCCCTCGGCCGCCAGTATCCGCAGGGCCTCGCGTACGGGCAGCCGGCTGGCGCCGAGCTGCGCGGCGACCTGCTCCTGCATGATCCGTGCGCCGGGGCGCAGTTCACCGCTCAGGATGGCGGCACGCAGATGGTCCGCGACGCGCTGGCTGGCGACGGCGGCACTGGATCCGGACGTGCTGGACCCGGACGGGTCGGATCCGGTGGTCGGCTTGCGTGACATGGCTCTCCCTGGTGCGGTGTCGCGGCAGCGTGTTCAGACGGAAGGCTGCCACAGCCGTACCGGTGAGTCGGCTTCGTACCGCTTGCCATCCGGGTAGGAGACCAGCTCCAGCTGCATCCCCCAGGGAGCGAGGAAGTAGACCCAGCGCTGTCCCTCGCTCGGGCCGGAGCTGGCCGTGGGTTCGCCGAGGATCCGTACGCCGTGCCGCCGCAGGTGCGCCACGGCGGCGTCGAGGTCTGTGACGTAGAAGGCGAGGTGGTGGCCGCCGACGTCGCTGTTGCGCGGCGGTCGCGTCTCCTGTCCGGGGGCCTCGTACTCGAAGATCTCGAAGTTCGGACCGCCGGCGCACCGGAAGAAGCGCAGCTCGCGCATCACGGCGCGCGGGTGGACGCCGAGGTGGTCGCTCATCCAGGTGCCGTCGGAGCGGAACGGGCCGAGCGAGTAGACGTGCTCGCAGCCGATCACCTCGACGAAGAACCGGGTCGCCTCTTCGAGGTCGGGAACGGTGAAGCCGATGTGTTCGACACCGGCCAGTCCGGGAAGCCCCTGCTCCCGTTCATCTGTGGAATGGATCCATCTATCCGCCATGCATCCCACATTGCGCCGCCATAGATGCCGCAGTCAATGGACATTCCCGAAATCTGAACGTAACGTTCCGGTAACGAGGTATTGGCTATGGATCCATTCACTGCGACAGTGCTCACCGAATCACACAGGAGAGTGCTCATGCCCACACACCGGAAACTGGCCCCCGCCTCACCGTGGACCGAGGTGACGGCGACCAAGAAGGACTGGCACGGCGCGGACCCGCGGCTGCTGACCTCGATGTTCACCCAGACCCTGCTGATCAGGACCTTCGAGGAGTACGTCCTCGACCTCGCGGGCCAGGGGCTGGTCCATGGGCCGGCGCACTCCAGCATCGGCCAGGAGGGCGGCGCCGTCGGCTCCGTGCTCCCGCTGACCGGCGCGGACTTCGTCGGCGGCTCGCACCGGGGACACCACCAGTTCCTGGCCAAGGCATTGGGATACGTCGCGCCCGGCGGCATCGACCTGCGACGCCCTGTCGACGCGGAGGTGCGCACCGTCCTGCAGCGCAGCCTGGCCGAGATCTGCGGCCTGGCGAGGGGCTTCTGCCGGGGGCGGGGCGGATCCATGCACCTGCAATGGCGCGAGGCCGGCGCCATGGGCACCAACGCGATCGTCGGCGGCGGCGTGCCGCAGGCGGCCGGGTTCGCCTGGTCGGCGCGGCAGGCCGGCACCGATGCCGTCTCGGTGACCTACTTCGGGGACGGCGCGGTCAACATCGGCTCCGTGCTGGAGACGATGAACCTCGCCGCCGCCTGGAAACTTCCGGTCTGCTTCTTCATCGAGAACAACAAGTACGCCGTCTCCACCCACGTGGACGAGGCGACGGCCGAGCCCCGGCTCTCGGCGCGCGGCCTGGGCTTCAACATCCCCAGCTGGCGCGTGGACGGCATGGATCCGCTCGCCGTGTACCTCGCCATGAGCGAGGCCGTGGACCACATGCGGGCCGGTCAGGGACCGACCATCGTCGAGGCCGAGGTCTACCGCTTCTTCCACCAGAACGGCCCGTTCCCGGGCAGCGCCTTCGGCTACCGCACCAAGGGCGAGGAGAAGGAGTGGCGGGCCCGCGACCCGCTGGCCCTCGTCTCGCGGCAGCTCGTCGAGAACGGCGTCCTGAACGCCGACGAGATCGAGGAGTGCACCGCACGGGCCAAGGCGGTCATGGCCGCCATCGGCGACGAACTGCTGGAGCCCGACCCCGACGGCAAGCCGGGCACCCGCCGCATCAGGCCCTCCGAATGGCCCGACCCGTCCTTCCGCGATGTCGGTGTGCGGGGCGACCTCAGCGAATTCGACGACGTACGCCTCGCCGACACCGGGACCGGCACCGGCACCGGCACCGGCACCGGACCGGATGCCTTCCAAGGACGCCTGGAACAGCGGAAGTTCATCGACGTCGTGGCCGAGGTGATGAGCCGGCGCATGGCCGAGGACGCGTCGGTCGTCGTCATGGGCGAGGACGTGCACCGGCTCAAGGGCGGCACCAACGGCGCGACCAAGGGCCTGGCCGAGGCCCACCCGGACCGTGTCCTGGGCACGCCGATCAGCGAGAACGCCTTCGCCGGGCTCGCCGGCGGCATCGCGCTCGACGGCCGGTACAAGCCGGTGGTGGAGTTCATGTACGCCGACTTCATGTGGGTCGCGGCGGACCAGATCTTCAACCAGATCGGCAAGGCCCGACACATGTTCGGCGGCGACGGACAGGGGTCCGGCGTCCCGCTCGTTCTGCGCAGCAAGGTCGCCATGGGCACCGGCTACGGCTCCCAGCACTCCATGGACCCGGCGGGAATCCTCGCCACGGCCCCCGGCTGGCGGATCGTCGCCCCGTCCACGCCCTTCGACTACGTGGGCCTGATGAACTCCGCGCTGACCTGCAAGGACCCGGTCGTCGTACTGGAGCACACCGACCTGTACAACTCGGTCGGTCCGGGCCCGGTGGACGACTTCGACTACTGCCTGCCCGTGGGCAAGGCGGCCGTGCGCCGCACCGGGTCGCGGATCACCGTCGTGTCGTACCTCGCGATGACCAACTACGTCCTGGAGGCCGTCGAGCAGCTGGGCCTGGACGCCGAGGTCATCGACCTGCGCTGGCTGGACCGCGCCAGTCTCGACTGGGACACCCTCGGCGCGAGCATCCGCAAGACCAACAACGTGCTCATCGCCGAGCAGGGCCCCATCGGCACCTCCTACGGCGGCTGGCTGTCCGACGAGATCCAGCGCCGCTACTTCGACTGGCTCGACCAGCCGGTGGAGCGCGTCCAGGCCGGCGAGTCCTCGCCCAGCATCAGCAAGGTGCTGGAGCGGGCGGCCATCGCACGGACCGAAGAGGTCGTGGCCGCGCTCCAGCGGGTCACCGGGAACTGACCCTCCCCGTACGAGAGAACACCCAGGAGGGTTGATCATGGCAGAACTGTTCCGAATGCCCGCCGTGGCCGCCGACGCGGCAACGGCCGTGCTGTCCGCCTGGCAGGTGGCGGAGGGGGCGTCGTTCACGAAGGACGACGCGCTGGTCTCCATCGAGACCGACAAGGCAGAGGTGGATGTCGCCGCCGAGCAGGACGGCGTACTGCTCAAGACGTTGTACGAGGCCGGCGTCGAGATCGAGGTCGGCGACCCGATCGCCGTGCTCGGCGCCGTCGGCGAGCAGGTCGGCGACCTCGACACGCTGCTGGCGAAGCTCGGCGTCGGCGCGCCCGTCGCGGCCCCGAAGGCGGTGCGCCGGGAGGTGCCTGAGGAACCGGCCGCAGAGAGCCCGGCCGCTCCGGCGTCCCCCTCCGCCGGTGAGCCGGAGCGCGGCGGGCGCGTCTTCAGCAGCCCGCTGGCCCGCAGGCTGGCCCGGGAGGCGGGCCTCGACATCGAGGCCCTCACCGGCACCGGGCCCGGCGGCCGCGTCGTCAGGCGGGACGTCGATGCCGCCGCCGCCGCGGCCCGGCCGGCGCCGGAGTCGGCCGTGGCCCAGGCCCCGGTCCCCCCGGCAGCCACCGCCGTGCCGCAGGCCGCCGCCCCCGCCGACACCGGCGACCACGAGGACATCCCGCACAGCCGGATGCGCCGGGCCATCGCCAGGCGCCTGACGGAGAGCAAGCAGCACACCCCGCACTTCTATCTGCGGGCGACCTGCGCCGTGGACGAGCTGCTCGCCCTGCGGCAGCGGATCAACGCCGTCAGCCCGGTCAAGGTCTCGGTCAACGACCTGTTGATCAAGGCCGTCGCCACGGCACATGCACAGGTGCCGGAGATGAACGCGGTGTGGCAGCCGGATGCCGTCCGCCGGTTCCGTACCGTCGACGTCTCGGTCGCCATCGCCACCGGGACGGGCCTGGTGACCCCGGTGCTGCGCGGGATCGAGAACCTGTCGGTGTCGGCGATCGCCACTCGGACCCGCGCGTACGCGGAGCAGGCGCGCTCCGGGGGGCTTCGGCCCGCCGACCTCGAAGGCGGATCGATCACCGTTTCGAACCTCGGCATGTACGGGGTCGAGGAGTTCGCCGCCATCATCAACCCGCCGCAGGCCGCGATCCTGGCCATCGGCGCCGCACGCGACGAGGCGGTGGTCCGCGACGGTGCGGTCATCGCGGCCAAGGTGCTCGGCGTGGTCCTGTCCGTGGACCACCGTCCGGTGGACGGCGCCGTGGCGGCGCGCTGGCTCGCGGCCTTCACCGAGGCCGTGGAGAACCCGGTCCGGCTCGTCGTCTGAACCCACCCCGGCGGCCGGGCGGCCCGCGGCGTCACCGTCGCTGGCCGCCCGCCCCACCCCCCTAGGCCGCAGTCCGCGCCCGACGGCTGCCAGAGCACTCCAAGAGGACCCCGATGCCTTTGATCCGCGGTTCCCGCACGCCCAGTGCGGCCATACCAAACGAAACCCCGCGCGATGCGCTCGGCGAGCTGGACCAGCGCAATCTGCGGCGGCTGATGCCGCTGCTGCTGGCCGCCTACATCATGTCGTTCCTGGACCGGACCAACATCGGCCTGGCCAAGGAACGCCTGGAGGTCGACCTCGGCATCTCCGCCGCGGCCTACGGGCTGGGCGCGGGGCTGTTCTTCCTCACCTACGCGATCTCCGAGGTGCCCAGCAACCTGATCATGTACCGCGTGGGCGCCCGCTGGTGGATCACCCGGATCATGCTGACCTGGGGCGTCGTCTCCGCCTGCATGGCCTTCGTACAGGGTGAGAAGTCCTTCTACGCCATGCGGCTGCTGCTCGGCGCCGCCGAGGCCGGGCTGCTGCCGGGCATCCTGCTCTACTTCACCTACTGGTTCCGCTCCGAGATCCGCGGCAGGGCCATCGGACTGCTCCTGCTCGGCGCCTCCATCGCCAGCGTCGTCGGGAACCCGCTCGGCGGACTGTTCATGGAGATGGACGGGCTCGGCGGCTGGCACGGCTGGCAGTGGATGTTCGTCATCGAGGGGGTCCCCTGCCTCTTCCTGGCGTTCGCCATCCTCCGGTTCCTGCCCGACGGCCCGGCCAAGGCACCCTGGCTGACGGCGGAGGAGGCCCGGCTGGTCCAGGACGCGGTCACCCGCGAACAGATCGAGGGCGCCGAGGCGGCCGGCAACGGCTCCGGATCCGGCTCCCTGCTGACGGTGCTGCGCGACAAGCAGATGCTGCTGGCCATCTTCGCCAACTGGACCCACCAGGTCGCCCTGTACTCCGTCGTCTACTTCCTGCCCGGCATCATCGGCGGCTGGGGCGATCTCTCGCCGTTCACCATCGGCCTGCTGACCGGACTGCCCTGGCTCACCGCGGCCGTCGGTGCCGTACTGGTGCCGCCGCGCGCGACGACACCCCGGCGCTCCCGCAACTTCGTGGTGGTCGGTCTGCTGATGATGTTCACCGGCCTCATCGTCGCCGCCGTCGCCGGTCCCGTGATCGCCCTGCTCGGCTTCTGCTTCACCGGCCTGGCGTTCTTCGTCGTCCAGCCCCTGCTGTTCAACTTCCCCGCCACCCGGCTCTCGGGCAAGACCCTCGCCGGCGGCCTGGCACTGCTCAACACCATCGGTATCACGGGCGGCTTCGTCGGCCCGTACATCATGGGCTACGCCGAGGACGCCACCGGCAACCATCTGTCCGGCCTGTGGGTGTCCATCGTCCTGCTGGCCCTCGGCGCACTGGCGGCCACGCGGCTGCGCTTCTCCCCCAAGTCCTGAAGCGCGCTCCGGGGGCGTGGGTCGGCCCGGGACGTCCCCATCGGCCGGGGCGGTCCCGCGGGCGCCCGCGCCCCGGGGCAGGTCCGGTTCGAACCAGACCACCTTGCCCCCGGAGACACGCGCCCCGCTGCTGCGCCAGTGCGTTGACGACGTGCGACCCGCGTGCCCCTTCCGCCTGCCCGGCCGGACCGATTCCGTGTCTCATGTCACGTTCCGGAATGTGAACAGCGGTGCCCGAAGAGCGATCCGCCCTCTAGCCTGACCGGTGCAGCTGGTTCGCCCTGTCCGCCAGGCAGGCGCGTCGTAAGAGGGAACCCGGTGGGAATCCGGGACTGCCCCGCAGCGGTGAGCGGGAACGACCGCCGTCATACGCACTGGATCCGGTCGGATCCGGGAAGCGACGGCCAGTAGGTGTCTGCCTTCGACAGATGTGCCCGCGAGTCCGAAGACCTGCCCGTTGCCCGCACGCGACCCCTCGTGTGCGGATATCCCGGTGACCTCGTGGGCGGGTCGGCGTACATACCAGACGGAAGACCGCACCCATGGCGTGCGCAGGATCCGTCCGGTTCGTCATCCCTTCGCGTCCGTGTCCCGTCCCCGGGATCTCAAGGAGTCATCTCGCGAAGGAAATTTCCGTGACAGCGCAGCCCGCAGCCGCGGCAGCACACGCCACCGCGTACGGCTACCCCCGCCAGGGACCGGACCGGGAACTGAAGAAGGCCATCGAGGGTTACTGGAAGGGCCGGGTCGTCGCTCACCGACCGTCCGGTCAAGGGCATGCTGACCGGGCCCGTCACCATGCTGGCCTGGTCCTTCGTCCGCGACGACCAACCGCTCGGCGACACCGCCCGGCAGGTCGCCCTCGCCCTGCGCGACGAGGTCGACGACCTGGAAGCCAGTGGCACATCGGTCATCCAGGTCGACGAACCCGCCCTCCGCGAGACCCTCCCCCTGCGCGCAGCGAACCACGCCGCATACCTGGAGTGGGCCACCGAGTCGTTCCGTCTCACCACCAGCGGCGTGCGTCCGGACACCCAGATCCACACCCACATGTGCTACGCCGAGTTCGGCGACATCGTCCAGGCCATCGACGACCTCGACGCCGACGTCATCAGCCTGGAGGCCACCCGCTCCCACATGCAGGTCGCCCGCGAACTCGCCGCACACGGCTACCCGCGCGAGGCCGGACCCGGTGTCTACGACATCCACTCCCCGCGCGTGCCCGATGCGGACGAGGCCGCCGCCCTGCTCCGCAAGGGGCTCAAGGCCATTCCCGCCGAACGGCTGTGGGTCAACCCCGACTGCGGTCTGAAGACACGCGGCTGGCCCGAGACCAAGGCGTCCCTAGAGAACCTGGTCGCCGCGGCCCGCACGGTACGCGGGGAGCTGCCCGCGTCCTGACGGCAGGTACCCGACGGGCCGGGGCGCTCACAAGTGCCCCGGCCCCGGCGGGACCCCCGACGACAGCACCTTGCCGAAGGGCGACGGTTCGCCCTCCGATCCTCCGCCGACCCGCGCGGACCTCATCTCCGAGCTCTTCTCCGGCTCCGGGTTCTCCTACGGTCCCTGCGTGCTGTACGACGAGTGCCGGTATCCACCGGATGCCATGCATCAGGAGGAGCGTCCCCGTATGAACGCTGTCCCGGTTCCCGTGGTGACCCGGGAGCGACGCCCGCTCCAGGCCGGGGAAAATACTGGTGAGCTGGGACCGGAGCCCATTGATGGTGCGGGTGCGATCAGCGACAGGTCCATCCGGCGGCTGATGAGAAGGTCTTGCCTTCACACACGCCAACGGAGAAATCAGGCCCTGGCCGCGGCGGCAACGCGCCTGCGCATCGTTCGGCGGGTCAGGAGGGTGCGCCGGCCAGGACTTCCACCTTGCCGGTGTCGAGGTAGTAGTAGGCGCCGACCACGGCAAGGGTGCCCTTTCCCACGAGTGGGGCCAGGTCCTGGTTGGAGCGCAGGTCGGCTGCGGTCAGCTCGACCTGGGCGCGGGCCATGGTCTCGACCGGGTCGGCACCGCCTTCGCCAACTGCCTGCTCGTACGCCGGCCGCAGGGCCTTGGCGATCGCTTCCAGGTTGCCGGGCAACGGCTTGCCGTCACGGATGGACTTGTACGCTGCCTCGACGGCGCCGCAGCGCTGATGCCCAAGGACCACGATGAGCGGAGTGCCACTCGTCACGGGCCCGTATTCCACGGACCCCGTGACCACGGGGCCGATCGCCTCCCCGCCTGTACGCATCACGTAGAGGTCACCCAGTCCGGTGTCGAAGAGGAGTTCCGGCGGCACCCGGGAGTCGATGCACGAGAGGACCGCTCCGAAAGGTTCCTGCTTCTGGGCCACGAACTCGCGCCGGTCCGGATCGCGGTCGGGATGTCGAAGGTCTCCGCTCACCCAGCGCTTGTTGCCGTCCATCAGTCTCGCGAGCGCCTCGGCGGGTGTGGCCGGCCGTGCTTCCGGCGAGGTGCTGGTCGCCATCGGGGTGGCGCTCGTCGATGAGCACCCCGCCAGTGCGGCCGAGGCGACCACGAGTCCGCCGGCGAGCAGAGTTCTGCGATCCGGATGTCCCGCTCTGTCCATTTCGGTGGTTCCCCTCAGTCCGCTGAGATGCGTCCGTACTCCTTGGCCAAGGCGATTGTTCAGCGCGGTGCGGGAACCCGACCACAGGCGCAAGCGGGCGCGGGCCGCTTTGCCACCGACGGCCCACAGAACCGGCTCGGGCGGCGGCACGAGCAGCGCCACAGCACTGGCTGGGCGATCACGCGGATCTCAAGGGGCGTCTCTGACAGGAGACGCCCCCTCCCTGCTTCCGCGCCTTGTCTGCCGGAACCGCGCCGGGTGTGGTCGGTGCCGGAAATCGGTGAGGTGCGGGCCGGCTTCTGAGGGCGCGTGGTGGGAGAGGCGGCGGATCGGTGTCCATCCGGCGTACTGATAGACCCGCCCCCCGAGCGCTCGTCCGTTCAGGTGATGGGCAGTCACGACGCTTGTGTCATATTCCATTTGTATGGGTCACTTGAGTCACTGAACCGGTGGGCCGCCCATCCCTCTCCGGGGGAGCGCGGAACCGTTGTGTTCGCCGACCGTCCACGCATGACGGACCTCGGCATCTTTTACTCCGGATGGCCGCGATGGGCGCCCCTGTAGAGGACTTGGATCCGACCAGTCGTCCTTGCCGCACGGCGGCAGGGACTGGTGCGGCAGCCTCCGGCCTCTGCAAGTGAGCGGTGCGCGAACCATCCGCGCACACCGAATACCTCGTCATCGGGGCCACGAGCATGGCAGCCGGCCACGGCTTTCCGGGCCGGCGTCCCGCGACTTGGCTCATCACGGCTCCGAGCACCCTGCCCGGCGACGGCCGCTGACGGCGCCTTCCCCCAACAGGCGCGTCTCGGACGATTCCTCGGGTGCGCCCAGCAGCGTACCCCCGGGACCGGACGAGCAGGAGGCGAGCGAGAACAGCCGGGGCCAGACAGCGTCCCGGTGGCCCAAGTCGCAGCCACGGGTCCTGATCCGGACCCGTCTCGAAGTCAACTTTCGGACTTCGAGAGATCAGTTCGAGCACACGGAGGACGATCATGCCAATCAGTCCCAACCAGGGCTCCACCGGTGGCGGAACCACCGTCACCATCACGGGCACCAACCTCACGGGCACCAGCGCGGTGCTCTTCGGTGCCAAGCCGGCCACCGCCGTCACCAACGTCTCGCCCACCCAGGTCACCGCTGTCTCGCCGTCCGGTTCCGGCACGGTCGGCGTGACGGTGACCACCCCGGGCGGAACCAGCAATCCGATCTCGTTCTTCTACGTCGGCGCCCCGTTCAAGTCCGGTCTGAGCGTGAGCTCGGGCGCCACCGCAGGCGGCAACACCGTCATCATCAGCGGCACCGGTCTGTCCACCGCCACGGGGGTGTCCTTCGGCGCCAATACCGTCACGCCGACGGTGCTGTCGGACAGCCAGATCAGTGTCGTCGTGCCCGCGGGTGCGGCAGCCGGGCCGGTGAGCGTCAGTGTGACGACCGCCGGAGGCACCAACAACGGTCTGTCGTACACGTACATCGACGTCCCGACCATCGCCGGGATCACTCCGGCTTCCGGACCGACGTCCGGCGGAACGGCGGTGACCATCACGGGCACCAACCTGACCTCGACGAGCCAGGTCACGTTCGACTCGGTGCCGGCACCGTTCTCGGTCATCAACGCGACGACGGTGTCCGCCGTCACACCGCCCGGCGCCGTCGGTGCGGTCGACGTCGGTCTCTCCAACCCTGCGGGCACAGCCACGGACGCCGGCGCCTTCACCTATGTGACGGGCCCCGGCATCTGATCCGCCACGGCTGTGGCACCGACCGTCGGCGTGGAACAGCGCCCGGCGCGGTACCGCTTCCGGTTACATGATGCCCGCCCCGGTCCGGCGCATTCCGCGCCCGGCCGGGCGGGTATCCCACTCGGCACCACTCGCTCGCGCCCGCCCGGCCAGGAGGTCCGGGCGGCGCCCCGACCCTCGCGTTCCGGTCACCTCATCCCGTCCACAACACCCCGATCACATCATCCTGAAGGAGAACGGCAGTGGAGAGCTCCGACAGCTCAATGCTCCACGCTTCGCAACCGTCGACGGCTGCGGCAGCCCCCACAATCACCACGAGCAGCCCTCCCTCGGGGGCCGCCGGAACGGTCGTCACACTGACCGGCACAGGGTTCACCAACGCAGCCGCGGTCAACTTCGGCGGTACCCCCGCCGCTTCGTTCACCGTGTTGTCCGCGACCGGGATCACCACAGTCGCCCCGGCCGGTGCGGGCAACGTACAGATCACGGTGACCACACCCGACGGAACCAGCAACGGCGTGGGTTTCACCTACACGATCCCGACGCCCACGATCACTTCCCTCGCCCCCAACCAGGGGTCGGTCGAGGGCGGGAACACGGTCACGTTGACCGGGACCGGATTCACCGGCGCCACCTCAGTCCGTTTCGGTACCGTGGCCGCCGCGTTCACCGCGGTCTCCGACACGCAGGTCACCGCGATCGCCCCCGCCGCGCCCGTCGGCACAGTGAATGTCACGATCACCGCTCCGGGCGGCACCAGCGTCGGGATCCCCTACACGTATGTCGCCGTTCCCGTTCTGGGCAGCGTGGCTCCGGCCCAGGGGCCACTCGCGGGCGGGAACAGTGTCACCTTGTCCGGGACCGGCTTCACCGGTACGACCTCCGTTCATTTCGGCGTGAACGCGGCGATTGCGTTCACCGTCGTCTCGGCGAATCAGCTGACTGCGGTGGTCCCCACCGGCGGCCCCGGCCCGGTTGCCGTCACGGTCACCACGCCCGGCGGTACCAGCAGCCAAGCCGTCTCCTACTACTACCTCGGCGCACCGGTTCTCAACAGTGTCATCCCCAGCTCCGGTCAGCTGGGCGGTAACAACGCCGTGACGCTGACCGGGGCGAATCTCCTCCAGACCACGGCGGTTCACTTCGGTCTGACGGCGGCAACCACCTACACCATTCTCTCGGCCACGGAGATCAGAGCGACGGTGCCGCCCGGTGTCAGCGGCACCGTCCCGGTCAACGTCACCACGCCGGGTGGCACGAGCAACAGTGTGCCCTACCTGTATCTGAGTGCACCGGTAATCGTTGGTCTGGTCCCCAACCAGGGGCCGTCGGCAGGCGGGAACACGGTGACTGTCACCGGCTCCGGACTGACGTTTGCCACCGCAGTGCTGTTCGGGAGCGTGCCCGCCGGCTTCACCGTGGTCTCCGACACTCAGTTGACGACCACGGCGCCGCCCGGCGTGGTGGGCGCGGTCACCGTCAGGGTCGTCACCCCTGGTGGCACCAGTATCGGCCTTCCTTACACCCGAGTTAACTCACCCGCCATCTGAGCGGTCCGGTCGGCGCTACGCGACAAAGCGGCCGAGTTGCCCGGCGCCGCCACGCGGCAGGTCGGCGGCCACCGCCTCCGGCAGCGTCGTGATCACGGCGCGCAGCCGCGCGGCGAGGTCTGGCAGCACGGCCCAGGCCGATTCCGGGGCTTCGACCGCAGCGAGCAGCAGGTCCCCCTCGTAGAAGCAGGCATCCAGCAGTGGCTCCTCGATCAGCAGGCGCACCGCGAGCGGGAGAACGTACGACAGGGACACCCGCTGGGTGACCAGCGTGCGCAGATCCGCCGGTCGGAGTTCGCCCAGCGGTACGCGCCGCAGCTCATGCACCTTGCGGACCAGGCGGGTCGCGTCGGCGTCCGGAGCCGCCCAGCGGGGTGGGTCCAGCTCATCGAGCGTGCGGTCAAGGTGCAGCAAGCGATCCATGGGTTCATTCTCCGCCCCGGATCGGCACCGTTCGTCGCGGCCCGGGAGGGCCCTTGGACAGGCCCTGCCGAGCCGGGGTCGCCCACGGCGGTCGCCGTGGGGCCCGGCACGTCGTACGTCTACGGAGTCACATCGGCGACCTTCCACCGTTGGTTCGCCCCGGAGTTGGGCAGCCAGGTGGTGACGGCGGCGCCGTCGTTCGTGGCCTGGCCGCCGACTTCCAGGAGTCTGCCGGTCCCGGCATTGACGAGCGTCCAGGTGTGGTCACCGGTCGACGACATGATCCACCGGGTGGCCGCGTCGCGCCGGCCCGTGTCGGGTTCGACGACCGGTACACCGTTGCGTACGGCAAGACGCTTGCCGCTCGCCGCGCTGGTGAACACGTACTGCTTGCGGTTGTCCGCCCCGTCTCCGCTGATCTGCCGGAGCTGCCACTGCCGGTCAGCGGCGGAGGCGCCGGCCTTGATGACGAGCCCGCTGCCGTCGTCGGCGACGGTCAGGTCCTTGCCGCTCTGCACGCCCGTCAGCTCGTAGGCATGCCCCTTGCGCAGGGTCGCCGCGTCCTTCGTAACACCGGACACCCCGTCGACGACGAACGAGGTCACCGACTGCGCGGGCACCGTGAACGTGGCCCTCTTGTCGCCTACCGGGACGGCGTCGTGGCGCTCCAGCTTGCCGGCGGCACTGGTCACGACGGGTGTGACCGTGGCGTCCCGGTCGATCCTGGCGAACTTCGACAGGTCCAGCGTCACGGTGCGGGCGTCCGTGGTGCGGTTGACGTGGACGACGGTGGCGCCTTTGCCGGACCGCGCGACGGCGGCGGCGCTGGAGGTGTCGTCCGTCTTGATCAGCCGGTCGCCCGGCTCGATGTAGTGCGTGAAGTTGCGGGCCGTGTCGAACTTCGTGTTCGTCCGGACCGGGCAGCTGGCGAGGGTGTCCTCGGAGGTGCAGCTGAACGGGAGCTGGATGCTGCCCCAGTTGCCGCCCTTGGCGGACTCCCCGCCGGGCTTCATGTTGTCGTAGTCCTCGACCGGTTGCCAGAACACCCAGGCGGTGGGCTCCAGTTCGCGCAGATCGTCCACCATCTGCTGGGCGAGGCCGAGACCGGGCCGCATGTCGGTGAAGGACTGCCCGTCGCCCCAGTCGCCCTCGACCTCGCTCATCCACAGCGGCTTGTCGGCCGCCTTGGCGAGGTCACGGACGGTGGTACGGCCGCCCGTGCCGTACGTGTGGACGTTCATCCGACCGACGAGGTTCTTCACGTCGGCCGGGTAGCTGTTCCAGTTCGTCGAGAAGATGCCCGGGTTGGTCTCGTCCATGGCCGAGATCTCCGCACCGGTCCTCGCCTTCTTCAGCGCGGGGGCGAGGGCACGTATGACCTTCTGCTGGAGTTCGGGACCTATGTGCGCGCCTTCCTGACGGCCGCCGGTCGGCTCGCCGTCGGCGCCCAGTGTGGTCTTCCAGTAGCCGGTGTTGGGCTCGTTGAACGGGTCGACGGTGTCGACCTCGATCCCCTCCGCCTTCTCCAGGCGCTGCGTGGCGCCGGCCAGGTACGCGGCGAAGTCGTCGACCGAGTCGGCCCTGAGCTGGTCCTCGGTCGCGTCGAAGCCGCCGGAGACGTACCCGCTCTCCGTCATGAAGTACGGCGGCGAGTTGCTGAACGTCTCCCAGTGGTCGATGTCGTCCTTGATCCGGTTCACCCACCAGCGCTGTGTCGCGTCGGCGTCCGGGTTCCAGTCCGCCGGGTCGTCGGCGCTCCACTGGTCGGTGTCGTCGCGGGTGGTGCCCTCGGGGGCCTTCCACCATCCGTCGACCGCTCCCCCGGCCCTCAGGTAGTCCTTCACATCGGGGGCGTTGCCGCCGCCGATGTTGTAGCGGGCGATGTTGAGGGCGAGCCCGTCGTCACCGAAGAGGAGGTCGGCGAGCTTCTCGCGGATCTCCTGCGGATAGCCGCCGGTGACGTTGGCGAACCAGACGAGGCTGGTGCCCCAGCCCTCGAACTTCTGCTGCTGGTACGAGGGGTCGGGGGTCACCGTGACGGCGGCGGTCGACCCCGCGGCCGTCACGGGCGGGGCGGTGGTGAGGGCGGCTCCGGAGACCAGGGCGGCGGTGGTGACGAGGCCGAGGAATCGTCCTGTGCGGGTACGGCGTGCCAACGTGTACTCCCAGATCACATGGATGGGCGGATAGTTGGTACTGCTGTGGTGCGATTCAGGGGGCGGGTTGCCGGAGTACGGCGACCTCCCGGGGCGGTAGTACGAGGTCGCCCTCCGTCGCGGGGCCGACAAGGAGCTCACCGGTCACTCCGGGCAGCGGCACCGGCACGTCACTGCGGTTGACCAGGAAGAGGTAGCGGCTGCCGGCGTCGCGGCGCACGGTCAGTTCGATCAACCCAGTCGCTTCGTACGGGAGTTCACTCGTCACGTCAGCCGGTGCGAGGAGTGTGGGCAGCAGCGCGACGAGGCCTTCGGCGCCGAGGCGGGTGGAGACGTACGCGGCCGAGCCGCCGCCCGTCGTGCGGCGGGTGACGGCCGGGCGGGAGGCGTACGTCCCGCTGCGGTAGCGGGCCAGCACCTCCACGTCCGGCCCGGTGACGGTGATCCGGTCGGTCCACAGGCTGCCGATCACCGCGTTGTCGAGGCCGACGGTGACGCCATTCGGTGGCGGCATGTCTACACCGCCCCATTGATCACGGTCAAGAGTCCGTCTCGCCGGTATACGAACGAGGCGGCCGGTGAGGGGGGACGGTGGGAGCAGCGGACAGCACCGCGGCGCGTGGCGGGGCCGACGGCCGACGCCGTACGCAGAACGCGTCGATGGCGGACGTCGCCCGGGTCGCGGGCGTCTCCTCGCAGACGGTGTCCCGCGTCTCCAACGGCTTCCCCGGCGTCAACGAGGAGACGCGGCAACGGGTGCTCGCGGCGATGAAGGAGCTCGGCTACCGGCCCAACAGCGCGGCCCGCGCGCTCAAGCGGGGCGAGTTCCGCACGATAGGCGTGATCACCTTCACGCTGTCCACGACGGGCAACGTGCGCACGCTGGAGGCCATCGCGACATCGGCCGCACAGGAGGGGTACTCGGTCACACTGCTGCCGGTCGCGGTCCCCACCCAGGACGAAGTGCGCGGCGCCTTCTCCCGGTTGGGCGAGCTGGCGGTGGACGCGGTCATCGTCATCATGGAGGTCCATCTGCTCGACTCGGCGAGCCTGTCGCTGCCGCCGCACGTGAAGATCGTGGTCGCGGACTCGGACGCCGGAGACCGGTACGCGGTCGTCGACACGGACCAGGCGGGCGGCACGCGGGACGCCGTGCAGCACCTGCTCGGCCTCGGGCACCGCACGGTGTGGCACCTCGCCGGACCGGAGGCGTCGTTCGCGGCGCAACGCCGAACGGACGGCTGGCGCAGGACACTTGAGGAAGCGGGACGCATGCCGCCACCCCTCGTCCGAGGCGACTGGTCGGCGGAGTCGGGCTACCGCGCGGGCCTCCATCTGGCCGAACAGGCCGACTGCACCGCGGTGTTCGCCGCCAACGACCAGATGGCACTCGGCCTGCTGCGCGCCCTCCACGAACGCGGCCGCAAGGTCCCCCAGGACGTGTCGGTCATCGGCTTCGACGACATCCCGGAGTCGGGCTCGTTCCTTCCCCCGCTGACCACGGTCCACCAGGACTTCGCCGAGGTCGGCCGCCGCTGCGTGGAGAGCGCCCTGCGCCAGGTGCGGCAGGGCGAGGCGGAGCGGGGAACGACGCTGGTGCCCACGCGGCTCGTGGTGCGGGACAGCACGGCGCCCGGACCCGGCTGACGATGCACCGGCGGCCGGGGAGCACGGAGAGGGCTCCGACCCGCGAGGCAGGATCTGGCCGGGCGGCCCGCGCCTCGTCGGTGCGTCGGCCGCACCGGGTCGCGGGGTGCGGTGCCGGGGCGGATCCGAAGGCGACGGCCCGTGGGACGGACCTTCGGGCGCCTGACCACGGGCTCCGTACTTTGTCGGCACGGGATGGACTCATCGCGAAGACGGGCCGAGGCCGTCAGGCACGCGTGACGCCCGCGATCACACCGCCCGGACAATGTCCTGGGCCGCCTCGGCCAGCAGTGAGATCTCGGCCGCGACCGCCTCCGGGTCGGCCGCGACGGTGACGTGGGCGACATCGTCCAGACCCGGGTGCGAGCCGACGCGTACTGCCCGCTCCGCGTTCCGCAGCAGATCGAAGTCATTGATGTCGTTGCCGAATGCGACGTACTCGCCGATCCCCATCCACCTGAGGGCTTCCCACTTCGTCGTCGAACCCGGCGCAAAGTCGATGATCGCCTCGTCGAGGTGGTGATTGACCGTCATCCCCAGCCCACGGCCGACCTCGGCGAGTGCCGCCATGTCCGACGCACCGACGACGAGGAACTTCACGACCTCGGGAAGCTCGGCGATGTCCACCATTCTCGCGAGGTTGCCCTGATCGACACGGCCCCGGATCGGATGGTCCGCAGGTCCGGTGTAGGCGTAGTCCCAGGGGCCGTCGGCGAGGTATGTCGCTTCGTACTGCCCGACCGCTTCCAGCAGCGCGCCGAGTCCGGCGGGATCGAACGCGGCCCGAGCCCGAATCTCGCTGTCGACCGAGACGAGACTCCCGTTCCCGCCGATCAGTCCGGCGGACGCGAAGGCTCCGTCGAGGACGGGCAGCAGGTCCCGGACAGGCCGGGCGGAAGCGAACACCACATGATGGCCGACGCGCTCGCACTCGCCGATCGCCGCGAGAATCCGATCATCGATCGTTCGTCCGTCGAAGCAGAGCGTGCCGTCGATGTCGAAAACCAGTGTGCGGGCGCGAAATTTGATCATCAACGGATGATATCCGGCCGGCCAACGGCGACGAGCCGGCGCTGGTGACCACACCTGATGCCGGACACCGCCGCCAGCCCGGACAGCTACCGACCTGACCGGACCAGTGCGGTGGGCAGGTCACCCGCGGATGGGCCTATCTTGGCGCGTATGCAGTTCTACACAATCGGCCAGGCCGCCCGGCTCCTTGGTGTGAGCCCCGACACCGCGCGGCGCTGGGCCGACGCAGGCCGGGTGGCCACCCATCGGGACGAGGGCGGACGGCGGCTCATCGAGGGGAAGGATCTTGCCGCCTTCTCCGTGGAGCTGGCCAAGGGCGGTGGCGGTGAGGAGGACGCTTCGTACACCTCGGTCCGCAATGCCTTCCCCGGGATCGTCACCGCGGTGAAGCTCGGTGACGTCGCCGCCCAGGTGGAGATCCAGGCCGGCCCGCACCGGCTGGTGTCGCTGCTGACGCGGGAGGCCGTGGAGGAGTTGGGGCTGGAGGTCGGAATGGAGGCCACGGCCCGGGTGAAGTCGACGAACGTGCACATCGACCGCGTCTGACCGAGAAGCGCCGGCCTCCCCGTGCGCAACGCATTCACCGGCATCGTCACCGCTCCGACCGTAGGTGGAGGTCCGGCCGGGGCCGCACCGAGTGGGTGTCGCTCGCGACCCGGGAGCCGGTCGGGGCACCCGGTCCCGTGGTCGTCGTCAGGGTCACCGCACGCGTGAAGTCGACGAGCGTGCTCGTCGAGTGCCTGTAGGGGCCAGATCGCGCCCAGGCGGAGCCTGCCACCGAGCCCGTCCCCGAGGGCTGGCTGGTAGGCGAGGGCACCGCCCTGGCGGTGATCGCCACCGGTCCGCCCGGCGGTCACATCGCCGACGCACGGGCCGCCCTCCTGCCCGACGAGAGCTTCGAACTTGGCGTCGGTACGGCGGAGTTCGGCGACGGCACCACCACCGTGCGCCGCCAGATCGCGGCGGGCGAACTCGCCACCACCGCCGACCGCATATCACCGTCCGCCAGTCCGACACGGACGTCGTACGCCACGACACCGGCGCCTTCGCCTCGACGGGCGTCGTGGTCGCGGGCAAGGCCACCCTCCGTGCCTCGCGCGCCCTGGCCGACATGCTCCTCGACTTCTCCGCCGCCCATCTGCGGGTCCCGCGCGCCGGCTGCCTGCTCACCGAGGAGGCAGTGCTCCACCCCGGTGGACGCCTCCCGCTGAAGGAGCTTCACGCGGCCGCGCAGGCGGTCGGGGTCGCCTTCACCGCCGACGGACACTTCGGCGGCACCCCGCGCTCGGTCGCCTTCAACGCGCAGTGGTTCCGGATCGCCGTGGACCCGGGCACCGGGGAGATCCGCATCCTGCGCAGCGTGCACGCCGCCGACGCGGGCAAGGTCATGAACCCGATGCAGTGCCGCGGCCAGGTCGAGGGCGGTGTCGCCCAGGCGCTGGGCGCGCCCCTCTTCGAGAACGTCCGCATCGACGAGCGGGGCGAGGTCGAGACGGCTGCCTTCCGCCGCTACCGGCTCCCCCAGTACGCCGACATCCCGCGCACCGAGGCCCACTTCATGGAGACGGCCGACGCCATCGGGCCCCTCGGCGCCAAGTCGATGAGCGAGAGCCCCTTCAACCCGGTCGCCCCCGCCTTCGCCAATGCCCTCCGGGACGCGACGGGCGTCCGGTTCACCCGGCCCCCCTCACCCGCGACCGGGTGTGGCTCGCGCTGTCGGATCAGAGCGTGAGCAGCTCCTCGTAGAAGCCGCCGAACTCCCGCTCCCGGTCGACGAGATGGATCTCCAGGATCCAGTGGCAGCGGCGCCCGGCCTTGTCGGTGCGCCGCATCGGGGTGTCGTTGGCGGGCGTGATGTACGACTCCATGTCCGCGCCGTCGATCCGCTCGTGCGGGAACTCCCCGACCAGGTGCCCGGCGTGCCAGCAGCCCAGCTCCCAACCGGCCTGCGCCGCCAGCCGTTCGATTTCGGCGTACAGCCGCGCGCCCGTGATCTCCGGGTCGGCCCCGAAGAAGCGCCGGCCCGCCGCGAAGACCTTCGGCAGGTCGTCGTGCAGCCGGTGCTTGACGGGGTCGTTGCCGAGGACGAAGGTCCGCCCGAAGTCGGCCTCGTACTCCTCGAAGATCGGCCCGAAGTCGGCGAACACGATGTCGTCCGCGCCGATCAGCCGGTCCGGCGGATTCTCCCGGTACGGCATCAGCGTGTTCGGCCCGGAACGCACGATGCGCTTGTGCCAGTGCCGGGTCGTGCCGAACAGCTCGTTCGCGAGGTCCCGGATCCGGTCGCTGACCGCCCGTTCCCCTTCGCCGGGCGCGACCAGCCCGCGCTCCTCGATCTCCGCGAAGAGCCGCTCGGCCTTCGTCTGGGCGTCCAACAGTCGTGCCGAGCGCGTGGGTTCGTCATCCGCCATGGGACCGACCGTAGCCATCCGGCTCACCTCCGGCAACGCGATTCCTGTGCGGGTGGCTTCCGCCGGCCCTCCGCCGGGAATGGCGATCCGCCGATCTGCCGGGCATCGCCGGGGCGGACCACGCCGTCCACCGCCACCGATGGCGGCCGCGCGCGGCACATGCCGGACGGTCAGGACGCCCTCGGTTCCACCCGGCTCACAGCTCGCCCTCCGTCCTTGCCGTACGGGTACGGCCCGGTGTCACGCCCAGGAGGCGTAGCCGCCGTCCACCCGAATCGCGTTGATGCCGCTGATGTGCCGGGCCCCGCAGCGATCCTGGGGCAGGACGAGCTGGGCGCCGGCGCGGTCGAGCGCAGTGCCGTCGATCGTGGCGGCGAGCAGTACGGGCGCGCGGCCGAAATCGGGGTCGATCTCCGCCCAGGACAGCAGGGCGTGGTGGCCGTCCGCGCCGGACACCGCGATCAGGAAACGCAGGCGGTCCTTGCGGCGTGCGGGGTCGAAGACGGGACCGGCCGCCGACAGGACGTCGTGCAGGAGCGGCCCGGTGAAGCGGTGGTGCTGGATACCGCTGGTGGCGCACTCGAAACTGACGTCGGCCTCGTGCTGCGGCCAGACGAGCAGGTCGGGCACCGTCAGGCGGACCGGACGGGTCAGATCGCCGGCGAGGGCGAATTCCGCCACCGGGTCCGCCGCTGCGGGGGACTGACTCACGGGCTACCACCTCCCGGATGTCCCTACCCGGACAGCCATCCTGTACAAACGCACATGCAATCCGGTCAGATCCATGATCCGGCTCATGCAAAGCCACAGAAGACTTTTCCCTCGCATCTGCGGCAGTATCATCGGCGCATGCACACCTACCGGATCGGGGATGCTGCCGCCTTGCTCGGCGTCAGCGCCGACACCGTGAGGCGTCTGGTCGACGGCGGGAAGATCACCGCCGAGCGCGACGGGACCGGCCGCCGGATCATCCCCGGGCCGGCCCTCGCGGCCTACGCCCGGCAGTCGCGGCGTACGGAGCGGGATTCCACCGGGTCCTCGGCCCGCAACCGCCTCTCCGGCATCGTCACCGACGTGATCCTCGGGGACGTTTCGGCGCAGGTGGAGATCCAGGCCGGGCCGTTCCGGGTGGTGGCGATGGTCAGCCGCGAGTCGGCTGAGGAACTGAAGCTGGAGCCCGGTGTTCCGGCGATTGCCGTGATCAAGTCGACCAACGTGGTCGTCGACAGACCGTAGATGTGTCCGTCAGGACCAGAGGGAGTGGACCCGTGATAACCCGTACTGCGCGCAGGACCCGCCGGACCCTGCAGGTGGCAGGTGCAGGCGCCGCCGCGCTGCTGGCCCTGAGCGCCTGCTCCTCGTCCGACGACTCCTCGTCGGTGAAGTCGGACTCCTCCACCCCGGCCTCCTCGTCGGACAAGCTGTCCGGCACGGTGACCGTGTTCGCCGCGGCCTCGCTGAAGGAGAGCTTCACGGCCCTGGGCAAGGAGTTCGAGAAGCAGCACCCGGGTACGAAGGTGACCTTCAGCTTCGGCGGCAGCGACTCTCTCGCCGCGAGCATCACCGGCGGTGCGCCGGCCGATGTCTTCGCCGCGGCCAGTCCCAAGACGATGAAGATCGTCACCGACGCGGGCGACGCCTCCGGCACGCCCGCCACCTTCGTTCGCAACCAGTTGGAGATCGCCACTCTGCCGGGCAACCCCGACAAGATCTCCTCCCTCAAGGACCTCACCGGGTCGAGCCTGAAGGTCGTGCTCTGCGACAAGGAGGTGCCGTGCGGCGCCGCCGCCCAGAAGGCCCTCGACGCCAGCGGACTCAAGCTCACTCCGGTGTCGTACGAGCAGGACGTCAAGAGCGCCCTGACCAAGGTCGAGCTGAAGGAGGCCGACGCGGCGGTCGTGTACAAGACCGATGTGAAGGCGGCCGGTGACAAGGTGGAGGGCGTGGAGTTCCCCGAGTCGGCCAAGGCCGTCAACGACTACCCGATCGCGCTGCTCAAGGACACCCCCAACGCCGATGCCTCCAAGGCGTTCATCGCGCTGGTGCAGTCCGCCGAGGGCCAGAAGGTCCTGACCGGGGCCGGGTTCCTGAAGCCGTGACCTCGACCGCGAAGTCCGACGCCGCGACCGGCGCCCCCCGGGGTGGGCCGCGGCGTCGGCGTGTCCGGGCGGGTGGTGTCCGCGGCGTACCACTGCCGCTGCTCGTGCCCGCGCTGATCGGCCTGGCATTCCTGGTCGTGCCCCTGGTCGCCCTGCTGGTACGGGCCCCGTGGCGCAGCATGCCCGAGCAGCTGACCAGCGCCGAGGTATGGCAGGCGCTCCAGCTGTCCCTGATCTGCGCCACCGCCGCGACCGCGGTGAGCCTGGTCATCGGGGTGCCGCTGGCCTGGCTGCTGGCCCGGGTCGAGTTCCCCGGCCGCGGCCTCGTCCGCGCTCTCGTCACGCTCCCGCTCGTCCTGCCGCCGGTCGTGGGCGGTGTGGCGCTGCTGACGGCGCTCGGCCGCAACGGCATCGTCGGAAAGTGGCTGGACTCCTGGTTCGGCGTCACCTTGCCGTTCACCACGGCGGGGGTCGTGGTCGCGGAGGCGTTCGTGGCGATGCCGTTCCTCGTCATCAGCGTCGAGGGCACCCTGCGGGCCGCCGACCCGCGTTACGAGGAGGCGGCCACCACCCTGGGCGCGTCCCGCTTCACCGCGTTCCGCCGGGTCACGCTCCCGCTGATCGCGCCGGGCATCGCGGCCGGCGCGGTCCTGGCGTGGGCCCGCGCGCTCGGCGAGTTCGGCGCGACCATCACCTTCGCCGGCAACTTCCCCGGCCGTACCCAGACCATGCCCCTCGCTGTCTACCTCGCCCTGCAGAGCGATCCGGAGGCGGCGATCGCCCTCAGCCTGGTGTTGCTGGCCGTGTCCATCACGGTGCTGGCCGGGCTGCGTGACCGTTGGATGACCGCCGGATGACCGAGACCCACGACGACCGCACCAACACCGCCCCGGACGGGCTCGACGCCCGCCTCGTGGTGGACCGCGGCGCCTTCCGCCTCGACGTGGCACTGACCGTCGTGCCCGGCGAGGTGGTCGCCCTGCTCGGCCCGAACGGCGCCGGCAAGACCACGGCCCTGCGCGCGCTCGCCGGCCTGACACCGCTCACCGGCGGTCACCTGCGGCTGGACGGCGCGACGCTGGAGCGTACGCCGCCGGAGTCCCGCCCCGTCGGCGTCGTCTTCCAGGACTACCTGCTCTTCCCCCACCTGACCGCCCTGGACAACGTGGCGTTCGGGCCGCGCTGTCAGGGGGCGACCAAGGCGGAGGCACGTGCGCAGGCCGCCGAGTGGCTCGACCGCCTGGGTCTCGCGGATCACACCGGCGCCAGGCCTCGGCGGCTCTCCGGCGGCCAGGCACAGCGCGTCGCCCTCGCCCGCGCCCTCGCCACCCGCCCGCGCCTGCTCCTCCTCGACGAGCCCCTCGCCGCCCTCGACGCCCGTACCCGTCTGGAGGTTCGCACCCAACTCCGGCACCACCTGGCCGAGTTCGAAGCGGTCGCCGTACTCGTCACGCACGACCCGCTCGACGCCATGGTCCTCGCCGACCGCCTGGTCGTCGTCGAGCACGGCGAAGTCGTCCAGGAGGGCAGCCCGTCCGACATCGCCCGCCATCCCCGTACGGACTACATCGCGCAGCTCGTCGGCCTCAACCTCCACCGGGGTCACGCGGACGGCCACACGGTCCGCCTCGACACCGGCCCCGCCATCACCATCGCGGAGCTCCTGTCCGGACCGGTCTTCGTGGCGTTCCCCCCGAGCGCCATCACCCTCCACGGCAGCCGCCCCACCGGCTCCAGCGCCCGCAACGTCTGGCGCTGCGAGGTCGCCGGTCTGGAGACCCACGGCGACCAGATCCGCGCCGCCCTCACCGGCGACCTCCCCCTCGCCGCCGACCTCACCACGGTCGCCGCCGCCGAACTCGACCTGCACCCGGGGGCGGAGGTCTGGGCGACGGTGAAGGCGACGCAGACCCACGCTTACCCCGTCTGAGGACGCGCGGGGGACAGCGGTACGGCCGTCATCGGTCGTCCGTCCCGCGATGAGCAGCCTGATGACCCGCATGCCCCCGCGGACTCCTGCCGGGTCCGTCCCTGCGTGGCGACTACGGTTCTCCTGTCGGCAGTTGGACGACCAGCCGTGTACCGGGATGGTTGTCCTCGATGTGGGTACTGCCGTGGTGGGCCGTGACGATGTCGCGGACGATGGCGAGGCCGAGCCCGCTGCCGCCGGTGCCCCGTGCACGGGCGTCGTCCAGGCGGGTGAATCGGCCGAAGACGCGCTCACGGTCGGCCTCAGGAATGCCGGGGCCGTCGTCGGCGACGACCAGGTGTGCGGTGTTGTGCAGCGTATGGAGGCTGATGTCGATGCGGGTCGCGGCGTAGCGCAGCGCGTTGTCGAGGAGGTTGCGTACGACGCGGGCGAGGGCGTCCTCGTCGCCTGTCAGGCGTGCGGCGCCGACGGCGTGCTGGTCGATGACGAGACTGGTGCGGCTGCGGGCCTCGCGCACCTCGGCGAAGACGATCTCGTCCAGGTCCACGGGCCGGGTCCGCAGCCGGGGCCGGGCGTCGAGTCGTGCGATCTGGAGGAGGTCGTCGACGAGACGGTTGAGCCGTTCGGTCTCCCGGAGCAGGTCGGGCGCGAGGGTCTGCCAGTGGGCGGATTCCGGGTGGTGGTCGGCGACTTCGAGGCGGGTGTGCAGGGTGCTGAGGGGGCTGCGCAGTTCATGAGCGGCGTCCGCGATGAACCTCCGCTGTCGCCGGGTCGCGGCGTCCAGGCGGCCGAGCAGGTCGTTGAAGGTCGTGGCCAGTCGGCCGAGCGCGTCGTTGGCGGGTGGCACGTCGAGACGGCGGCTCAGGTCGGACCCGGTGATCTCGGCCGTCTGGGCGCGCATGGCATCCACGGGTCGCAGCGCGCGTCCGGTGAGCAGCCAGACAATTCCGGTGAGCAGGGCGACTACTGCCGGTACGCCGGTGGCCAGGCCTGCGGAGAGTTGCGCCAATCCGTGGTCGACACTCTCGGTGGGCACGGCCACGTACACGGTCACGGGGTTGTGGGGCGTGCCTGCGGGTACGCCGACGGCGCGCCAGGTTCCGTTCTCGTGCTCGGGGATGTCGTGGACGGTGTGGGCGTGCGGGGTCCCGGACCGGCTTGCCGGGAAGGTGAACAGCCGTGGCAGACCACGCAGGTTGGCCGAGCTGGAGAGTACGTCTCCCTTCCCGTCGACGATCTGCACGGCGGCTTCCGCGTGGGAGGTGGCTGGTACTTCTGCGCCGATCTGGTTGCTGTCCACGTCAGCGGCCACGACTTGGGCGCGTTGCAGTACGGTCTGATCGAGGCCGTTGATCAGACTGGCGTGCAACCAGACCACGAGCAGCAGGGCCGCTCCGGCCAGTCCGGCCGTCATGACCAGGGCCGCGGCGGCGGTCAGCCTCAGTCGCAGCGACCGGCGGGCCCACCAGGAGCGGACGTCGGCGGCCATCGGTCATCTCGCAGTGCTGTGGAGTCGGTAGCCGGCACCGCGGACGGTTTCGATGGTCCGGCGGCCGAACGGGGCGTCAATCTTACGCCTGAGATAGCCGACGTACACCTCGACGATGTTGGTGTCGCCGTCGAAGTTCTCGTCCCAGACGTGGGTGAGGATGTCAGTCTTGCTGATCACCTCGTCGGCGTGCCTGAGCAGGTATTCCAGGAGAGCGAATTCCCTTGCTGTCAGGTTGATGTGCCGTTCCCCGCGGCAGCAGCGGTGGCAGGCGGGGTCCACGGTGAGGTCGTCGGCGGTGAGCACGGCGGGCCGGGCGGGTGCGCCACGGCGCAGCAGGGCTCTCAGGTGGGCGACGAGCACCACGTAGGAGAACGGCTTGCTCAGATAGTCGTCGGCGCCGAGGTCGAGGGCATCCGCCTCGTCGTACTCGCCGTCCTTCGCCGTGAGCATCAGCACCGGCGTCCAGACCCTGGCTGCCCTCAGCCGTTTCAGGACTTCGTATCCGGACAGTTCGGGCAACATGATGTCCAGCACGATGACGTCGTAGGGCTCGTGCAGCGCCCGCCACAGTCCGTCCGCTCCGTCGTACGCGATGTCGGCGACGAACCCCTCTGCAGCCAGTCCGTCGGCGATGGCATCGGCGAGCGCGGGCTCGTCCTCGGTGATCAGCATCCGCATGGTGACCTCTCCGTCCACCATAGCCCCGGGCCGAAGTCGCTGTTTCCTGAAAGGACGCTGAGGGGCGAGCCGGTTCTCAGTCTCTTCTCAGTGCCGCAGTCACAGGCTGGAGTCGTCAATCGGAAATGGTCAGTCGAGGAGAGGAACGATGAGCGACCTCAGGGAAGGACGCCGAGGCAGGGACGAGGACGCCCCGGAGCGCAGGCGGTACGACGACAGTGGCGACCGGCGGGAATCCGACGAGCGGCGGGACGACAGGCGGCCCGAAGGACGACGTGAGCCCGGCACCGAGGAACGTGAGCGTCAGGCTCGTGCCTCGCGTGTCACCGATCAGCCACTCGGCTGAATGGCGGAGAAAGCAACTACCGATAGAGAGAAGCGTACTTGGCCGGCCCGTGCCTCGGGTCGGCCGAGTGTGCTTCTCGGCGACATCGGATTCCCGTACGTGTCCCCTGCGTGTCCCCTGCCGAAGCCCCTCAGGCAGGTCAGGCAGGCGTCGCGACGAGGGCTCCCGGGTCACTCCCGCATCACGGCTTCCACCAGTTCCTCGGCCAGGTCCAGGGTGTGCTGAATCGGCAGGCCGTGGTCGGTGTACCAGTCCGCGGTGGCTTCGGGGTGCGGTCCGGTGACCGCCACGCGGCCATGGCCGTACCGGGTCACGAGGGCGGCGGCGGCACCGTTGTCGTAGGTGGCGAGGATCCTCGCGTCGGCGTTCTCGTCGAGGACGAAGAGGGGGCCGTCCTGGAAGAACACGGTGCGCGGACGGCCGCGCCATGTCACCTGGATCACCGTGTCGCGCTCGTCGTCGACCGTGGCGCCCGGGGAGGCGATGTACTGGTCGGTGTCGCCAGGCAGCAGACCGAAGCCCGGGGTGGCTCCGGCGAGGTAGCCGCCGAGGCAGAAGCCCAGATAGCTCCCTCCTCGGTGGACGAAGTCACGTACTGCCCGGCGCTGCCTCCGTAGTCTCCGGTAGGCGGACGAGAGCGTGCCGCCACCGGGCTGGGCGTACAGCGCGGCGTGGGACAGGGTCCGGGCCGTCAGCGGAAGTGCCTCGTCGGGCCCGGTGAATCGGACGTCCAGATTCCATCGAGCCGAGGCGAGGAGCCCCGCGACTGCCTCGGGGCAGCCGGGCTGTGAGGCCGGCCCTCGGTAGACGAGGGCCAGGCGACGGTGCCCGGCGAACGCCTCGGTGTGTGTCATGACGGTCTCCCTCAGTGCGTGGACCGGGCCGGACCGACGGACGCAGGACCGGCAGACGCAGGACCGGCGGACCCAGGACCCACAGACGCAGGACCGACGGATGCCACGGCGGTTCCTTCGGCCGGGAGCCCCTGCCAGTTCGTTCCCGAGGTCAGCCGCTCGCCCTTCATGACCAGCGACAGCGCTCCGAGCCGGACGTCGGCGCCCACCACCGTGTCGTAGAGCACGACCGTCCGCGGGCCGATGCTCGCCCCGGGGCCGACGGTCACCGTCGACATCTTCATCACACGGTCCTCGAACAGATGGCTCTGCAGCGAGACGTGCATGCCGATCTCGGCGTCGTCGCCCACCTCCACCAGGTCGAACTCGGTGAGGAACGTGGTACCGATCCAGGTACGCCGTCCGATGCGGGCTCCGAACCGGCGCAGCACCGGCGGCAGGAACGGTGTCCCCACCAGGAGGCCCACACCGATCGGGACCGCGGCCGCCTCGAACAGTCCGGTGACGAACTCCGTGCGGCGCACGAACAGGCTCCACAGGGGCTCGATGCGCGGCCGGTACTTCCCGGCGACCACCCACTTGGCCAGCACGCAGTACGCGATGACGGCCAACGCGGCGCCCATGGCGAGCAGCGGGGACACCAGCAGGGGCACGAGCGGCCCTGTCCGGTGTGCGGTGTCGGCCAGGGCCAGCAGGTACAGGCAGCCGCTGATGGCCAGTACCGAGGCGGGCATGGTGGTCCGGAGGAACTCGATGGCCAGACGGCCGAGCACGGCCTTGCGGGAAGGCGAGAACGTCAGCCTCTCGGGATACGTCCCGCTGTCCTGGCGTACGGGAAGCCGCAGGGCGGGCGAGCCCAGCCAGGTGCTGTCGGCAGGCACACGGTCCGTGGGCGGGACCGTGCCCACGCCGATCAGGCAGCCCGAGCCGAGCCGTGTTCCGGCCGGAACGAGCGCCGCGTTGCCGATGAAGGAACGTTCGCCGACCTCGGTCGGTTCGAAGGTCATGCGGTCGGCCGCGAAGGAGGCGACGCCGATGCCGGCCATGTCGGCAACGAAGCTGCCGTCGCCGAGAGTGAGCAGGTCCGGGTCGATGTGCGACACGGTGGACACCTCGGCGCGGCGGCCGATGCGGGCGCCGAGCAGCCGCAGCCACGGGGCCGTGTAGAGCGTGGCGTACAGCGAGTTGGTGAACATGAGGCTGTGTTCCAGCAGCTTGTCCGCGATCCACTTGCGTACGCCGAGTGCCGAACGCGCCGGGTGGGTTCCCGGGGGTGTCCTCGGCAGGACCATGCGCTTGCCGACCGCGACGGTCAGGCACACCGTGATCACGAAGACCGGGCCGGACAGCACGGCGGCGGCCAGTCCGGCGGCCGGGCCGCCGTGCAGCCAGGCCCACCAGAGCAGGGAGACACTCGGCAGGACCATGGCGACCGCGGCTGCCTCCAGCAGGACCAGACCGAGCAGGACGGCGAGCAGCTGCCTCGGCTGCCAGCGGTCCGTCTCGCCGCGGGTTCCCAGCATCGCCTCGACAGAGGGCGACAGCGAGGTGACAGGACGTGCGGGCGATCCGGCGCGGCGCGCCCCGGCGGGTACCGGACCGTCCGGGCCCGCCACGGACTGCTCACCGAGCGCGGACCCGGGTCCCAGGCACGCGCCGGGCTCACAGACCGCGTTGGCACCTACGAAGGCCCGCTCGCCGATGGTGATCGGAGCGATCGTGACCCAACCGTCGGCGACCTGCCAGGGACGCAGCACGGCGCCGTAGCCGATCGCGGCGTCGCGGTCGATGCGCAGCAGCGCGGGCAGGCCGATCAGACCGGTGGCGATGGTGGTGTCAGGGCCGATGCGTGCGCCCAGGAGCCGCAGGTAGGGGCCCATCAGGGGTGACCCGCTGAGAACCCGCAGGGGACTGGGGCCGAGCACGAGCACGTCCAGCACCCACAGCCGCAGATAGGTCGTTCCCCACAACGGGTAACGGCCGGGCCTGATGCCCGCCGCCAACGGCCGGGCGAGAGCGACGGGAACGAGCCAGCGCACGGCGAGATAGCCGGCCAGCACGGTGAGGGTGGACCACACCGCGCCCCAGCCCGACTCCTGGCCGTGATGGACCGAGTAGGAGAGAGCCACCGGCCCGGTGAGCAGCAGGAGCAACCCGTACATCGCCACCAGCTGGGCCAGCCCGGCACGCGCGATCCGCCCACGGCTGTGCCGGAGAGCGGCGGGGCGGGGCCGCGCCGTCGGGGCGGGGCGGGCCGCCGCAGAACTCAGGCGTGCCGCGAGCGCCCGCACGGTGGGGTGCTCGTACAGGTCCCGCAGGGTGGGTCCTGCCGTGCCGTCCTGGTCACGCAGCAATGACACGGCACGGGCGGCGAGCAGGGAATGTCCGCCGAGGTCCGTGAAGAAGTCGGCCTCCGCCGACAACTCCCCGGGGGCGATGCCGAGCACCTGGGCCCAGGCGTCACGCACTCTCGTCTCCAGGCCCCCGCGGACCGGCACCACGTGTCCGGTTCCGGCGAGCCGGTGGCCGACCGGTGGCGGCAGTCGTCTGCGGTCGGTCTTGCCGCTGGGCATGACCGGCAGCCGTCCGAGGAAGTCCAGGGTCGAGGGCACCATGTAGGCGGGCAGTGACCGGCGCAGGCGCTCATGCAACCGGGCGGTGAGATCGCTGTCGGAGACTTCGCGGTCCTCGGTGCGCACGACGTAGGCGGCGAGGCGACTGTCGCCGTCGCCCGCAGCCATGAGGGCGGTGCCTGCCTGGGCGACACCGGGGTCCTCCATCAGTACGCTGTCGATCTCCTCCAGTGACACGCGGTACCCGCGGATCTTCACCTCCGCGTCGGCCCGGCCGAGGTACTCGATCTCCCCGTCGGCGGTCATCCTGCCGAGGTCCCCGGTGCGGTAGAGAGGGCCGTTCCCGGGCGCCAGCGGGTGTTCGACGAAGCGGTCGGCGGTCAGGTCCGGTCGTCCCACGTAGCCACGGGCGAGGCCGGGGCCACCCAGGCAGATCTCGCCGACGGCGCCCTGCGGGACGGGTCGGCGCCACTCGTCGAGGAGCACGACCGTGTACGTCGGCAGGGGCCGGCCGATGGTGACCGGCCGGCCCGGAAGGAGCTCCTGCCACGTAGCCGTCACGGTGGCTTCGGTCGGTCCGTACGTGTTGAGCATGCGCCGTCCCGGCCTGCTCCATCGTTCGACGAGTGCGGCGGGACATGCCTCACCGCCCACGACGACGCTGCGGATCCGCGGGAGGTCGCGCGGGACCGTCGCCAGCAGCGTCGGTACGCAGTACAGGACGGTCACCTCGTGTTCCTGGAGGAAATCGGCGAGTTCGGCACCGAGGCGTCCCGGGCCGGCCGGTCCGGCGACGAGCGTCGCTCCGGCCGCCCAGGTCGGCCAGATCTCCTCGATGGAGAAGTCGAACGAGATCGCCATGCCCTGGTACACCCGGTCCCGCGGCCGGACACCGTAGATCGGGGAAACGACCCGCAGGAAGTTGCAGATGCTCGACTGCGCGATCTCCACGCCCTTGGGCCTGCCGCTGGACCCGGACGTATAGATGACGTACGCCAGCGGGTCCTCCGCGCGCCGGTCCTCGGTGGACGGGCGCGCGGACGGCAGCAGATCGAAATCCCCGGCGCACGCGTCGACCTCGACCACCGGGCACGCCTTGTGCGGCCCCGCCCAGACGGCGCCGGAGGCGAGAACGGACGTGGTCAGCACCACGTCGGCGCCCACATCACGCAGGATGAAGGCAACCCGGTCGGGCGGCGCCGCGGGGTCGATCGGAACGAACGCCGCCTCCGCCTTGCAGACACCCAGCATGCACACATAAGTCTCCACGGACTGCGGCAGCAGCAGGGCCGCGAGCCTGCCCGGACCGATTCCGATCCGACGCAGGTAGTGGGCGACTCGATTGGCCCGGACGTCGAGGTCCGCGTAGGTCAACCGGTGTGCACCGCATTCGAGCGCGATGGCTGACGGTGTGCGGTCGCAGGCGGCCTCGAAGAATTGGTTCAGTCTGTCCGCGTCGCCCGTTCTCCTCGATTCGGTCCAGTCACCGATCAGGACGTCGGGCGGCGCGGCAGTGCGGGAGACCATGAACTCCCCCTCATCCGGTGCGAAAGATGCTCGGTCGTCTCAAGCGTGGGCGACACCGGCTGAGAAGAAGCTGAGTCCGATGTTCGGTCCTCTCGGCTCGACATTCAGTCTTCGCGGCTCGGCGAGCAGCGTGATCCGTACGTCCTCGTTCCGATCCGGTCGGCATGTCCTTCGCCGGACGGCTCGTCGGTGCGCGGTTCACACCTGGCAGGGTCCGGCGCGGGCAGGCGTGGACCGAACCCCTGTTGACGGCCTGCCACCGCGGGCGCGTGCCCGCGGCCGTGTACGCGGGGCGTCAGGCACGTCGCAGGGCGGCCCAGCTGCCCCAGCCGGCCGCGGACTCGGTGGCTCTCCACCGTCCGGGCAGGGCGTCGGCGACCTCGTCGGCCGGCAGGTGCAACGGGCCGTCCCGGCCGAGCTGGTTGATCCACAGCGGCACGCCGTACGGTGCCAGGACCCGGGCAGTCTCGGCGGGGAACAGCAGCATGTCGACGGCGGCGACGGCCGTGACCGATGCGTCGGGCAGCGGCAGTGCGCTCGCGTCGGCGCGTATGCGGGCCGGGGAGCGGCCGGCGGCCTGCCGGAGCATCTACATCGACAGATCCAGGCTGATCACCTTGGGGAACGCGGCTGTGAGCAGGGGCGTGAACTGGCCTGTTCCGCAGCCGACCTCCAGGCAGGGACCGACGACACGGAACCGTCCCCGCCCACCGTCCGGAAGTGCTACCCATGACCGCCCCAGCAACCTCTCCGCCAGCCCCCTCGAACCTCAGGCGCATCGTCGCCGCGAGTCTCATCGGGACCACCATCGAGTGGTACGACAACTCATCGCATCAGCGCTACGACCTGCAGTTTTCCCAGGACAGCGGCACGAAAGTCAGAACCGAACCAGCACCGGAATAAGACGTGCTGGGCGGGGCCGGAGAATCAGGCTGAACCCGCGGTGGCCGCGCAGGTGGAAATGTCGGCGCGCACCGTGCAACGGCGCGTCCAGGGGTTGATGGTCCAGGCCGGGGCGACCATCCGCGTCCAGCTCGGCTGGTACGCCCGCCGCCACGGCTGGGCGTAGGGCGAGTCCGTGCTCCGTGGCCGTCACTGACGGGTCTCTGCCAAGGCAGATATCCGCCAGCGCAGAACGGTCGACACGCAAGTTGCCGCCGCGAAAACTCTTCGCAGCACCTGGAACCACCCATTCACCGGGTGCGTGGAGGAGAGTCATCCATGACCAGATCATCCGCGAGGCGGAGGTCCCGGCTGCTCGCAGCGGGGCTGTCGCTCATACTGCTGCCGGCAGGGCAGGCCGTCGCAGCCGGGGCATCGGGGACGGCGGGGGCAGCGGGGGCGGGCACCGACCGTGCCACATCACCCGTGCACACACCCAGCACCGCTCGAACCGTCACCCTGATCACCGGTGACAAGGTGACCGTGACCGACCTCGGCGCGGGCCGGAAGTCGGTCGCCGTGGAGCGTCCCAAGGGCGCGACCGGAGCGGTTCGCAGCGAGATGTCCGACGGCCGGATCACCGTCATACCCGACGAGGCCCGGCCCTACCTCCAGTCAGGCGTCCTCGACGCCGAACTCTTCGACGTCACCGCTCTGATCGAGCAGGGGCTCGGTGACCCGTCATCCGACGGACTCCCGCTCATCGTGACGTACACGAAGAACGCCCGGAGCGCGACGCCCCACGGAGCCCGTCAGGTCCGTGGGCTGCCGAGCATAGGTGGTGCGGCCCTGGAGGCGTCGAAGTCCGGGGAGTTCTGGCGCACGGTCGCACCGGACGTCACCTCCGGGGCACGCGGCGCGACTTCAGGCCGTGCGCGTCTGTCGGGAGGCGTCGCGAAGATCTGGCTGGACGCACGCGTCGACGCCGCGATGGAGGCCAGCAACGCCCAGATCGGCACCCCCGCGGCCTGGGAGGCCGGGCTGACCGGCAAGGGCGTCAAGGTCGCCGTCCTCGACACGGGCGTGGACCTGACCCATCCCGATCTCAAGGACCGGGTGAGCGAGACCAAGAGCTTCATCGACGGGCAGGAGGTCGCCGACCGGCACGGCCACGGCACGCATGTCTCGTCCACTGTCGGTGGCAGTGGTGCGGCGTCCGACGGCAAGGAGAAGGGCGTCGCGCCCGACGCCACACTCGCCGTCGGCAAGGTTCTGGACAACCAGGGTTCCGGATTCGATTCGCAGATCATCGCCGGAATGGAATGGGCGGCCAAGGACGTCCACGCCAAGATCATCTCCATGAGCCTCGGATCGCGGCAGGGCAGTGACGGCACCGACCCGATGGCCCAGGCGGTGAACACCCTTTCCAAGGACACGGGCGCCCTGTTCGTGATCGCGGCCGGCAACGCAGGCTTCCCCGGCAGCATCGGCTCCCCCGGCGCCGCCGACTCTGCGCTGACGATCGGCGCGGTCGACTCCGCCGACAAACTTGCGTACTTCTCCAGCCAGGGCCCGCGCCTCGGCGACAACGCGCTGAAGCCCGACCTGTCCGCGCCGGGCGTGGACATCCTCGCGGCGCGCTCACAGCTCGTGAGCGGCAGCGGCCCGTACACATCGATGAGCGGCACGTCCATGGCCACCCCGCACGTCGCGGGCGTGGCGGCGCTGCTCGCCGAGAAGCACCCCGACTGGAGCGGACAGCAGCTCAAGGACGGGCTGATGAGCACGTCCAAGCAGATCAGCGGCACTTCGTACGAGGTGGGTGCGGGCCGCGTGGACGTCCCGTCCGCGATCGCTGCGCAGATCACCGCGACCGGCAGCGCCGACCTCGGCTTCACCAGCTGGCCCTACGAGGCGAACAAGCCGGTCACGAAGACGCTGACCTACACCAACGCCTCCGACCAGCCGGTCACCCTGGCGCTGACCGCCGAGGGCGCTCCCGCCGGCGTGGTCACCCTCGCCGACTCCACCCTCACCGTGCCGGCACACGGCACCGCGCAGACCACGGTCACCGGTGACGGCACCGCCGCGCCCGTTGGCGCCACCTCCGGCCGGATCGTCGCCAAGGACGGCAGCACAGTGGTGGCGCACACGGCCTTCGGCCTGACCAAGGAGAACGAGCGCTACACCCTCACGGTCCACGTCAAGGACCGCGACGGTGCCGCATCCGCCGCATACGTGGCTGTAAAGGAGTTGGCCAAGGACACAGACCCCTTCCCTGCCACGGTCGGCGAATCCGGCACGCTCAAGCTGCGTCTGCAGCCCGGCATGTACACCTTGTCCAGCTTCCTCGACGTGCGCGGCAGCAGGGGCAAGGACTCGCTCGGACTCGGTCTTCTCACCGAGCCCGAGGTCACCATGGACCGTGACCGCGAAGTCACCCTCGACGGGACGAAGTTGCGGGAGATCCGGGCCGATGTGGACCGGCGGACCGAGACCCGTCAGCTGATGATGAAGTTGAACCGGGCTGCGAACGGCGATTCCTTCACGCAGGCCGTGCAGGTCCCGCCGACGTACGACAGCATCTTCGCGGCGCCGACCCGCAAGCCCGCCACGGGCACCTTCGAGTACCGGACCGTCTGGCGGCTCGGCCTGCCGCAACTCGATGTCGAAGCAGGCGGCAAGCGGCTCGGCGAGACTGCCGTGCAGTACGGATCGGACATGTTCACCGGGAAGAAGCGGATGTCCCTGGTGGACGCGGGCGCCGGAAGCACCGCCGACTACGCCGGCAAGGACGTGGCGGGCAAAGCGGTCGTCGTGCGTCGTACCGACGCGATCACGTCCGCCAAACTGGCCCAGAACGCACAGGACGCGGGCGCCAGGGCGCTGTTCGTCACCGACGAGGTTCCCGGACGGCTGATGGCCGACTTCAGCGGGGCCGACGGGGCGACACGTCCGCTGTACAGCGCGACGGTGAACGCGCAGGACGGGGCGCGGCTGATCGAGGCCGCTCGGCTCGGCCGGGGCGTGGAACTGACCGGCACCGAGTTCACGCCGTATGTCTACGACCTCAGCAAGGGCTACCCGGGGGCGATCCCCGCTGATCTGACGTACCGGCCAGGCAAGAGGGAACTGGCCGTGGTCAACAACAAGTTCCACGCGCCGAAGCCCGCCGACGGCGGCGAGTTCCGCTACTCGATCACCGACGCCTTCCCTTACGGCATCGGCTTCCAGGAGAGGATCAAGTTCCCCGCGGAGCGCACCGACTACATCAGCACCGGCCCCGACCAGGGCTGGCACGAGTCCATGTCCAGCGGCCCGGGCGCCCTCGAGGAGCGCAGCGGCGTCGTGCATTACCGCGGCGGTACGCGCTCCGGGACCGACTGGTTCAAGCCGGTCTGGCACCCGTGGCTGGGTACTGGTCTCGGCTGGGGCCAGCGGCGCGCGGGCAACGACCTGGAGTTCAACACGCCGGGCTGGGGAGACTCGGGACCGGACCACACCGGCTTCGGCGATGTGTGGCACGCGAGCTCGATGACCCAGTTCACCGAGGTGTACGTGGACGGGGTCCAGGTCGACCGGAGGACCAGCTCGGGGGCGTACGCCTGGAATGTCAAGCCGACCGAGCAGGACTTCAAGGTGGTCACCGACACCACCCTGGACCCGGAGGTCTGGCGGCTCTCCACGAAGGGCCACTCCGAATGGACCTTCAAGTCGTCCGCCACGCCGGCCGACCGGTATACGTATCTGCCGATGCTCAACCTCGGGTTCGACGTCGACACCGACCTGCAGGGTGATGTGCGGGCCGGAAAGCGGCTGGATCTCGGGATCTTCTCCGAGTACATAAAGGGCGCGACGGACACCGGGAAGATCACCGGCTCCACGCTGGAGGTCTCCTTCGACGACGGCACGACGTGGACATCCGTCGAACTCGACGGCGTACGCGGCAAGTCCGCCGCCTGGGCCGGCTCCGTGCGGGTGCCGAGCGACGCGCGGTACATCTCCGTGCGGGCCTCGGCCGCCGACAACAAGGGCGGCTCGGTCAAGCAGGAGATCATCCGCGCGGTCGGCGTGCGGAAGTAACCGACCGGGTGGGAGCCGCGCAGTCGGCGGCGCGGCTCCCACCTGCCGCGTGAGCGATGCAAGGGCCGCACCCTGCACGTAGTGCTGCTCACCGCACAGAGGACATCGTCCGGCGGGGCGCGGCTCGCCCGTGGCTGGGCCTGCCTAACGTACGGGGAGTACACCACCTGCCCGGGAGGCCCCGTGACCCGTACTCACCCGAAGAGATTCGCGCATCCTTTCGAGGTCGTCGCACCACCGCGCAATGCCGAAGTCGTGATCGGCGTGATGTCAGTGACGGCCCTGGTGATGGCCCTCGGTGCCCTGTCCGCGTCCCCGGTGTGGCTTCTGGGACTCCTTGTGTTCCTGCCGGGGGCGGCGTCGGCGCTGTGCACCGTACGCCAGACGATGTTTGTGTCTGCATGGACCACGCTTGTGGTGGCCGTCACCGTGGTGGTCCGGCACGGTGACGGACGGTCGTGGCTCGACAGGATCCTGATGATGCTGCTCACCCTCGCCCTGGGCGTGGTCTCCGTCTACGCCTGCCACCGTCGTATCCGCCGCGAGCACGAGACGCTGCGGCTTCGCTCCACCGCCGCAGCGATGCAGCGCCACATCCTGCGCCCTCTGCCTCTGCTCACCGACGACGTCCTGGTCGACGGCGTGTACGAGCCCGTGCAGGAGGACCGGCTCGTCGGCGGCGACATCTACGACGTCGTCGTCTCCCCATGGGGGACCCGGGTTCTGATCGGCGACGTCCAGGGCAAGGGCCTGCCCGCAGTCGGCGCCGCGTTCGCCGTCATCGGCGCCTTCCGTGAGGCGGCCCATCGGGAGCCCACCCTGACCGCGCTCGTCGATGCCCTCGATGCCTCTGTCGTACGGCACAACTCCTATGCTGCACAGACCGGCGACGACGAAAGGTTCGTCACAGCGCTCATCGTCAACGTCGACGCGCACGACGAGGTACAAGTCATCAACTGCGGGCACATTCCGCCGCAGCTGCTGCACGACACCACCGTCACCACGCTGGCCATCGGCTCCGGCGTCCCCCTCGGTCTCGCCGAACTCGCCGCCGAACCCGCGACCGTCGACTGGTTCGCCTTCCCACCCGGCGCGACGCTGCTGCTGACCACCGATGGGCTCACCGAGACCCGCGCCGCCGACGGTACGTTCTACCCCGTCACCGAACGCCTCACCGAGCGCGTGTCGCTCTCTCCCACCGAGCTGCCGCACGCCCTCTACGACGACGCGCGTGCGTTCGCCGGAGAGGGCGGCCAGCACGACGACGTCGCGGTGCTGTCCGTCCGACGGTCACCGCTCCGCTGAGCGCAACACGGCGCATGTACACGCAAACGCGCGACCCCTCGGACGGCATGAAGAACACGGAATGCATCGGCTCGTACACGCCTCGCGCCGCCGCCACGGCGGCCGTGGGATGAGAATGCGTGTGGCCGTGGAGCGTGCAGGGCTCCGCGACACCTCAGGTGACGGCACCCGTCGGTGCTTGTCGGCGTACCGGAACGTCAACGTGGATTTGTCCGTACCCCGCGGTGGATGAGTTCAACGGTCTCTCTCTCGTCACCACCCGGTCCACAGCAGGTGGTTGACGAGCAGGGCGACGACGGCCTGTGCGGTCAGCCAGCCGCGCCGGGTGCCGGTGGGCAGAAGGGCGGCGGCGGGCAGCAGCCAGAGGATGAAGGGCTGCCAGATGCGTTCCGTCTCCGCCGTGCTCATCCCGGACAGGTCGGCGGCCAGGAGTGCCAGGAGCGCCATCAGGGTGAGCAGAATCAGCCGTTGGGTCGCCGTCGACGGACCCATGGCCCGCACGGTGCAGGACGTCGCGCTCACGCTCAGCATCATCGCGGGGCACGACCCCGCAAGTCCACTGTCATGGCCCGCGACGGAAGCCGCTTCCGGGACCTGTCCCCGCGGCCCATGCGGGGAGTACGGGTCGCCTGGGGCCGGGACCTGGGCGGTCTCCCGGTCGACCGGTGCGGCCAGGGGGTCGTTCGTGCTCGCCGCGACGATGCTGGGGAAGGGCAGGGGTGTCCGCGGCGTCGGCGTCCAGCCGTTTTCGCGCAGGACTTCCGGGGTGGGGTAGCTGTCCGGCAGCGGGGTGTCGAAGTCCGGCGGCGCCGCCAGCAGTGCGCCCTTGACGGGACGCCGGTGTCGTTGCGCCCAGTGCACGGTGGTCATCGCCCGGCACTGTGGGCAACCAGTACATCGGGCCCGGAGATGTCCGACAGCGCCTCGTCCAGTGCGGCGACCTGGGCGGCGCGGCTCAGCCTGTCCTTCTCCAGCGGGGGAACGGTTCGGGCGTCGGCGATCTTGTCGGCGAGGACGGTCTGCCAGTGGTCCGGCACATGATCGCGCAGTCCGGGGACGATGACGACCGTCGGCTGTGCGCTGAGACTCATGACTGCAACTCCGGGGTCTTGCGCGCCGGGTCGGGGAGCAGCCCCAGGCGGCGCAGGTCATTTTCGTAGGAGAACTTGCCGATGGTGAAGGCCACGCTGCCCGCGAGCGCGACGAGCGGGATCACTTGCAGTGCGCCGAGCAGGCCCAGATGGTCCGCGAGCATGCCCGTCACCGCGGGCCCGGGGGCCAGCCCGAGCAGGCTGTTGGCCAGCGTGAGGGTGGCGAAAGCCGTCGCCGCAATGGCGGCGGGGGTCAGATTGGCCACCATGGCGGCCGCCGGACCGGCGGTGCCACCGGCCACCAGGGTCCCGGCCGCGATCAACGCAAGCTGCAGCGGGCCGACCGGCAGGTGGAATCCCGCCATCAGCAGCACGAACGACCCGAGAGCGCAGACGATCGCAACGATCCACTTCCGGGCCGCGGCCTTCCGGCTGAGGCGGTCCGCGACGATCCCGCAGAGGATCATGCCAATGCCACTGATCAGCGCGAAGACCCCGGCGGCCAGGCCGGCCTTCGCAGGAGGCATGTCGTAGTACCGGTTGAGGAAACTGGGTATCCACGCCAGCAGGGCCATCGCGATGAACATCTGCAGCCCGCTGCCGATGTAGGCGCAGACCACGGAGACCGAGGAGAACAGCCGCGGCAGTTGGGTCCGGATGGGGGCGTGTTCGCCGGACACGGCGCTGTTACGCATGGACGCCGGGCCCAGCCTCTTCTCGGTGACCACGAGGCCGTAGACCGCGGCCAGGACCAGACCGAGGATTCCCATCGCGCCGAACGCCCAGCGCCAGCCATACTCCTGGGCGATCACACCGCCGATCGACACGCCCAGCACGGATCCGAACGACCCCCCCGCCATGAAAGCTCCGGAGAGTGTGGCCCGCAAACCGATGGGGAACACGCTGAGGACCACCGCGATGCCGACGCTCCCGTAGGCCGCCTCTCCGACGCCCACCATGAACCGGCCCAGAAACATCTGGCCGTAGCTCGCGGAAATGGCGCAGCCCAGGGTCGCCAGGCTCCACGCCGTCGCGGCGATGACCAAGATCTCGACCCGGCCCCAGCGGTCCGCCAGAAGCGACAGGGGGAAGGTGAGCACTCCGACCATCAAGGCCACGATGCCACTGAGAGAGCCCAACTCAGCGTCGGAGAGAAGCCATTCCGCTTTCAACAAGGGAAAAACCGCGTTGAGGACCTGTCGCGACATGTAGTCGGACAGCAGAAGCCCAAAACCGAGGGCGAACACCAGCCACGCATAGCTACGGGATACAGCCGGTGCGGCGGGAGACGTCCCCGGCACCGTTGTGCCGGTAGTGTGCAGTCCCATTGACATCACCTTTTCGTCTCTGGTCGGGGCTCAGAAAGGTTTGTCGCCGACAACCCCCGCGCGCTCCATCTTGCGGACGGCGGGCCAGTAGTCCTGGACGGCGTAATGCTGGGTGGAGCGGTTGTCCCAGATGGCGACGCCGTTCTTCTGCCAGCGCCAGCGCACCTGGTACTCGGGGACGGCCGCCTGGCTGATCAGGTAGTTCAGGAGACTGCCCGCTCCGGGCGCGTAGTCCTGGCCGAAGCGCACGTTCTCCGGCGTGTGGTAATTGACGAAGTGCGTGGTGAAGGCGTTGACGAAGAGAATCTGCTCGCCGGTCTCCGGGTGGGCACGCACCACTGGGTGCTCCGGGTCCGGGAAGCGGGCCTTCAGCTCGTGACGTTGCTCCGTCGGCATCACGGCACCGAAGGTCGCCTCGATGCTGTGCCGTGCGCGCAGGCCCGCGATCTGCGTCTTGATGTGCTCCGGCAGCCTGCGATAGGCCTCAGACATATTGACCCAGATCGTGTCACCACCCACCTCTGGTGTTTCCACGCAGCGCAGCACGGCGCCCATGGGCGGGCACGCGCGCCAGGTTGCGTCGCAGTGCAGCGCGTTCTCGTAGTGCTCGGGTTTGCTGTCCAGATCCTTGTAGATGCGGACCAGCCCTGGGTGGTCGGGGTCGCTGCCGACCGCCGGATGGCCCTCCAGCGGGCCGAAGCGCCCGGCGAAGGCGATGTGTTCGGCGCGCGTGATGTCCTGGTCACGCAGGAAAAGGACCTTGTACTGCAGCAGCAGCGCCTTGATCTCGGCGAACAGATCGCCGTCGCGCGCGGCGTCGCCGAGGTTCACACCGGACAGTTCGGCGCCGATGGTACAGGTCAGCGGCTCAACCCTGATCGAGGTACGGAGGACGCCCGGACGCACCAGGGCGGGCGTGTCTTCCATCGGGCGGACGGTCTGGGGCATGTGCTCACTCCTTGGGGTCACGTGCGTGGCACGGCGAGCTCAGAGGACGAAGACGGAAGATCCCGTGGTCCGTCCCGCTTCCAGGTCACGATGGGCCTGTACCGCGTCCTGAAGGGCGTAGCGCTGGTTGGTCTCGATCTTGATGCGACCGGCCGCGACGTGCCCGAACAGCTCCCCGGCCAGGGCGTCCCGCTCCGCCGGCTCGGCGATGTAGTCGGCCAGCGCGGGGCGGGTCACGAACAGCGAGCCGTGGACGGCCAGTTGCATGGCGTCGAGCGGCGGGACGCCGGAGGCCGTGCCGAAACACACCAGCAGGCCGCGGCGTTGGAGCGAGGCCATGGATCCGGCGACGGTGTCCTTGCCGATACTGTCGAAGACGACCGGGACGCCCTTGCCGTCGGTCAGTTCACGCACCCGCTCGGCCACGTTCTCGCGCCGGTAGTAGATGATGTGCTCGCAGCCGTGGGCGCGGGCGACCTCGGCTTTCACCTCGCTGGAGACCGTGCCGATCACCGTGATGCCGAGCAGCTTCGCCCACTGGGAGACGATCAGACCGACGCCGCCAGCCGCCGCGTGGAGCAGCACGGTATCGCCGGAATTCAGTGGGTGGATCCGGCGCAGCAGGTACGCCGAGGTGAGTCCGCGCATGGTCATCGCCGCGGCGGTCTCGCAGTCGATCTCGTCCGGCAGCCTGATGAGTGAATCCGCGGGCATGACCCGCTCCGTGCTGTA
This sequence comes from Streptomyces sp. NPDC058240, assembly GCF_042882135.1. Classification (NCBI taxonomy): domain Bacteria; kingdom Bacillati; phylum Actinomycetota; class Actinomycetes; order Kitasatosporales; family Streptomycetaceae; genus Streptomyces; species Streptomyces sp. NPDC058240. The sequence continues at coordinate 37,620 of NZ_JBHVWT010000013.1, read as the reverse complement.
GGCACCCAGCGGACTGCCGGTGTAGGTCACACGGTCGCCCGCGGCGACATGCGACACACCCTCGCCCACGGCCTCGACCACACCCGAGGCCTCCACGCCGAGCCCCGCAGGCAGCGGAGCCGGGTACAGGCCCGTGCGGAAATAGGTGTCGGCGAAGTTGAGTCCGACGGCGACATGCCGGATCCGTACCTCGCCCGGACCCGGGTCGCCGACGACGACCTGTTCCCACCGCATGACCTCAGGGCCACCGGTTTCGTGGAATCGAATGGCGTGTACCAAGGCGTGCTCCATTTGCTCGTGTGTGGGGCGGCGTCGGGGCAGGAACCCGGGCCGCCGCCAGTGGGGTCGAGTCAGCTCTTGAGATCGCGCAGCATGGAACCGCGCCGGCCTGGGCGGCGGTTGGGCACCATGCCGAGCTGGGCCAGGGTCTCGTCGGCGTCCGAGTACCAATCGCCGATCTTGTAGATCTTCTTCGCCTCCTGCCCGGTGGCGATCTCACGCCCGAGCGCATGGGCGATCTTGACCATCTGCTCGACCTGCTCCACGGAGGACATCCGCTCGCCCTTGTGCCGCCACAGGTTGTCCTCGTTGCCCACCCGCACGTGCGTGCCGAGGGCGATGCCGATCGCGTTCATCGGCGCCACCGCGCGCATGGATGCCTCGATGGTGAGCACGGAGCCGTCCGGGACACGGCGGATGAACTCGATCAGGTCGGCCGGGTGCCGGCCGGCGAACCCGCCGCCTATGGCAACGTAGTTGAGCACCAGCGGCCCGCTGTAGATGCCCTTGCGGATCAGCCGCTCCACGGTCTCCAGCTGCGCCATGTCGGCGAGTTGGAAGTGCGGCTGGATGCCGTTGGCACGGAGCCGCTTGAGGTGCTCGAGGTAGAAGTCCGGCCCGGCCTCGACCGCCATGTCCCGATAGGCCTTGTAGTACCCCGGCTTGGCGATCGAGGTGCCCTCGATGTCCTCGTCGTCGAAGAGCTCGACGATGTTCATCTGGTTGGTATTGATCGCGATCGTCACCTGGTCGGGCCTGGGAGTGATCTCGGCCAGCATGTGGCGGGTGTCGTAGCTGAGCCACTTGGCGTCGCCGCCCTCGTCCTCGGGGGCGAAGGAGATCGACCCGCCGATCTGCAGGACCATGTCCGGCACGGCCTCGCGCAGGCGGGCCATCAGCTCGTTGAACATGGAGATGCGCTTGGATCCGTGGCCGTCCAGCTCGCGCACGTGGATGTGCAGCACCGTGGCACCGGCGTTGTAGCAGTCGACGGCCGCCTGCACGTGCTCGTCCATGGTGAGCGGTAGGTCGTCGGCGTCACCGGGCAGCCACTCCGGCCCGTAGGGCGCGGCCTGGATGACCAGCCTCTCCTGGTTCTCCGGATACAGGGAGTCGTCGAAGAAGTGCATGGTCCATCTCCTTATCGGATGGGTCTTCACTCGCCGCACGCATCACTGCTTTCGATGCGCGGCCCGGAGGGCTTGCGAGGAGCGGACGCGGGATTGCAGACGGGGCCCCCGGGCTCGCCGGGGGTCGGATACGATTAGCGGGCCCGGAAGGGAACATTCGGCTGCGGGCAGGGTTTCTGCCCGTCCCCGAGGGGTCGGCCATTTCCCTTGCGGTGAGGCAACGTTAAGGGCGGGTTAACGTGCGCGCTTGACCGAAGGTGACAGAAGACTTGCCGCTTGGGGACATGCCTCGCCCTCGCGGCCGTCGCCCCCGGACCCGGGCAGGGTCATGCCGAGACAGGGCGTGAACGGTCGGCCCCACCCCTGTGCGGAAACTCTGGTGGTCACTCCTCGCCGGAAGGCTGCTGCCTGGTCCTGCGGACCCGCCACTCCCTCGGACTGCAGCCGAACCGCTCGCGGAACCAGCGCGAGAAGGCACTCGGTGCCGAGAATCCCAGGAGCCCGGAAATTTCCGTGAACGAGCGGCGCGGGTTCGCCGCGAGCTGCTCCGCGAGCTGGGTACGTGTGGCGTTGAGAACGGCGGAGAACGTCTCGCCCGAGGCCGCAAGGTGCCGGTGGATCGTCCTCCGGTCGATGCCGAGGCTGTCTGCGACCTGCTCGATCGAACAGCGCCCGGTGGGCAGCAGGACTTCGATCAGCTCACGGACGCGGTCCAGCACGGTGGTGTCCTTAGAGACCGCGATGGACTCGAAATACTGCCGGGCGTAGGTCCGCAGCAGCGGGTCCGACATGGGGTTGGGAGCCCTGAGATCGCTGGCGTAGAAGACGATCCCGTTGAACTCCCTGTCGAATTCCACTACGGGGCCGAAGAGGCGCCGGTGGGTACCGGGATCCGTCGGCGCGTCGTGCGTGAAGCACACGGACAACGGCTGCCACCGGGCACCGAGAAAGCTGCGGAGGACTCCGTGGAAGGCGCCCACGGCCAGCTCCGTGGCCTGGCGGGCGGCCACGGCCTCACCCAGCTCGAGGCTCACCTTGAGGGTGGCCAGGCCGTTCGCCCCGGAGAGCCGACTGCGGAGCATCTCGTTGTACATGTGCTCATGGCGGACGAGAAGTTCGAGGGCGCTGCGGACATCGGGCTCGTCGCGCAGGACCAGACTGATGGGGCCGAGATTGGAGAAGCTCCGTCGCTCGGCGAGGAGCAGGCCGAAGTCCCCGCGTCGTGAGGCCGCCGCCGAGAGTTCGAGCAGCTGGGCGACCGCCACGCCGGGGATCCATCTGTCCTGGACCGCGAGGCCGACAGGGTCCAGGCCCACACGCTTCATCAGGGCCCTCGCATCGATGCCGAGCGACTGGCTGACCTCGACATAGTTGTTCAGCGCTGCATTGCGGACAAGAGGCTTCATAGGCGCACTCCAGGGGGCGTTGTCCCCAAGTGATAAGTGAGATGTCACGTCACGTCAAGCCATGGGCCATGTCGTGACCTAGCGTTGCACCACTGCGGTGGCTCCGCCTGGATACGGCGGCCCGGCCGATCGGAAATCCAGCGGAGAACACCATCGAAAACAGTCCAAGTGTTGACCAGCCCTGAAAAACCGACACGGAATTTCCTGCAGATCAATGAATTCGGGGCAATGACATGCACCGAAGCCGTCAGAGATATTCCACAAAGAAAGGAGAAAGGTCGTACGCACCATTTCTGTTCCAGCCGGCAATGAGCTGCACACGAGTCCGAAGAGAGACGTACGACCTGAGGGAGGTCACCATGACGAGCGTGATCAACGTGCTGCGTCGGCCCTGTTCCGGACCTGCCGTGTGGGCGGGTCCGGACCTGGCGGACTCCGAGGAATGGGTCCTGCGGCTCTCGCCGGCGCAGATCGACGAACTCGAGGCGGCTCTGCGCGCGGTGCGCGAGCGGGGCGTTCCGCTGCTGAAGGTGACCGTCGACGACTTTCCGCTGCCGCCCCTGGCCGGCGAGCTGAAACGCATCGCCGACGTCCTGGAAAACGGACGCGGCTTCGTGCTCGTCAAACGTATTCCGGTCGAGGAGTCCACGGACTGAACCGATCTGGTTCGACGGCGGCAACCGCAGGAAGACGCCGCGTGCGCAGCGCGCGGTGGGCGTGCCCGCAGGTACGGATGGCGTCACCGGTGCAGGGCGGCACGCGCCCCCGGGCGGCGGAGCACCTCGGGGTGGCGCCATGGCGTGCGTGGCCGCCCTGTCAGTTCTGGAGTTCCCCGAGCCAGCGCAGGGCACTCCGACTCGGCAGGAAGCAGTACTCACCGCCGCGAGTGACGACGAAGCGCGACAGCGGGGTGAGGCGCCGTCGAAGCGGCCGCCGGGGAATGGTGAAGCCGGTGACTCCGTCATGGGATCCGGTGATGGGGTCTTTGGTGTTGCCCGCGCCGAAGAAGACGCCGTTGTTCATCCATTCCGACTGGACGAACTCGAACTGCCGCCCGAGGTGGGCTCCGATGAACGCGAACATCAGGCCGCGGTCGGCCCCGTCGTCCTCCAGGACCCCCTCGGGCAGCGGCGAACCGTAGGCGGCGCCGCGTCTGATCATGCGGTGCAGTCGTACTTCTCCCGCTACTGAGGCGTCGCGGGGGTTGGCCCGGCGGATGTGGCAGCCGCCGGGAGTGATGAATCCCGTCGGATCGTCTCGCTCGTACAGGAAGGTGTTGCGGCGGTGCCCGTCGGCGCCGAGAGCGGGGTCGTCGTGTTGCGGACTGAGCGCGAGGGGGGCGCCGCTGCGCCAGCGTCCCATGATCTTGGCCGCGAGCAGTTCCTCGTCTTCAGGAGAAGTGGCGTTGTCCCGCAGATAGCGCCGGAACGCGGCGACGTCCTGGTGGAGCTTACGGAAGACCGCGTAGCTGCCGTTGCGCCCCAGCACCTCCGGCTGCGGGGTCTGGATGCCGCCGATCTCGTCCCGGTAGCCGAGCACGAACTCCCCGGCCTTCAGCGGCGGCTCCAGCCGGTTCGACCCGGCGATGCCGCTTCCTTCGACGGCTGGATGGCTGACGCCGTCGCGATAGCCGAAATGCTCGGTCTCGGTGGGCAGCGCGTAACAGTCCTGCCGCCAGATCGCGGTCACACCGGAAAGGTGATCGTAGGCGGGGCGGGCCCGATCGAGGGCCGCCTCCAACCGTTGGGGGTCGGGCGCGACCGCCGTGAGCACCACATGGACCTCCGGCGTGCCCAGCGGCGCTTCCCAGTTCTCGGGGCTGCTCTCGCCGACATCGCCCAGCGTTTTGGCCCGGGCGGCCATCCCCTGCCGGAACTCCCAGGCGAACGTGTCCAGTGATGCGCGCGGCACACCCAGGGCCTCCAGACCGTGGCAGGAGACCGCGACACTGACCCAGGTGTCCCCCCGGGGGCTGACCGAGTCGGCGGCGGAGGTCACCACCGCGCTCGCGCGCCGCATCAGCTCTCGCCCGTCCGCCCGGTCATCGACGCGGAACACAAGGTAGGTCGCCGCGTAGGGAGTCGGCCGAGGGTTGAGAACCCCGCGCTGAATATCGTCGAGTTCCAACGCGACTTGCGTAGGCCCGCTCACGGTTCGCCTCCCTGCGGCACTACCTCGAAACGAGGTTCCGCCAGAATTTCCGCAGACTTTCGTCGCCGCCGAACAGCGAACTGAAGATCGTGGAGTCCGCCAGCAGCACATCACCGGCCCGCTCACCGCTCGGAGGCATCCACAGGAACATGTTGAACTCGGTGTTGCCGGCCTCGGTGAACGGATGCGGACTGGAGGTGTCGATCGGCTGCCTGGCCAGCACGTGGATGACATCCGGCTCGTCGGTAGTCACGGCATAATGCGGCAGGTGCATATGGAAGTTGAAGTTAGTCACCCCTTCCAGCCACCCTTTCGCGTCCAGGTCCCTCACCGTGGAGAGCGGGGCGATCTCGTTCTTCTCCCGCACCGCGGGGCGCAGTCCGTAACGGTTCTCGACCGGCACCGCGAGGCCCTGCATCAAGTCCCGGACGTAGGTGGCGAATCGCTGCTGGCGGGGGACCAAGCGATCGCCGTGATGGTGGTACTCCACGTCACGCACGGCCAGATCATCCGTTGCCCCGACGTCATGGTGAGGCCCCAGGACCAGGCAGGCGTCCTCCCGGGCGAGGAAGGCCCGCAGTGCCTCAACCTCCTCGGGCTGGGCCTCCTGCCCGGTGACCATGTGGTCCAGACCGAACACGAAGAGAGTGTCGGTGTCGGCCAGTACGCGTTCGTCGAGCGGGGTCCGGAATCCAGCCTGGTCGATGCGCTGATAGACCGGGACGGGGTGCCCGGTGACCTCCTCGACGAACTGCTGAAACGGCACCCAGGCCCAGAAGAACAATTCCAGTGAGCCGGCGATGCCCTGCTGGAACTGCAACGGATCGGACCACTTCGGGTCCTCGTAGGCAGGCCACGCCACCCGCCTGACCTCCGTCATCGTGGAGAACCGGTTGTCCAGTTCAGCCGGATTCCTGCCCGCCTCGGCCGGATAGCTCCACGAGACGTAGATGCTCACCCGTCGCCGACCAGGAGTGTATTCGCGCGGGTTGTGGTTCTGGTTGTAGGTGCGCGCAGTCCTGACCTCGCTCATCTCGTCTCCGATCCGCAAGTGGGACAAGCACACGACAGCCCGCTCTCACTGCAGCTGGTCGAGCATCTCCGACAGTGCGTTCTTGATCCGCAGAGCCTTCTTGATCTCATCAGCGGACACGTACGGGTACTCCCCGTACTCGATGAAGCTCGGACAGTGGTGTTCGCGCACAAACCTGACGAACGCCTCAGGGTTGGTCCGCCAGTCCTCGGGGAATCCTTCGAGGTTCTCGAAGGCCGTGTTCACCCCTGCCTTGCCGAAAAGCGCGACGGCGTCCTCGGTGTACTTGTCGAAGTCGGTATCGAAGATCCCCTGATACATGAAGCGCGTGTCGTCGTCGAAAAGCACCCAGCGCAGGTAGTGCAATTTCAGTGGCGCGAGGAGATGGGGGTCTTCCTCCAAAGCCTCGGCCAGAGTGTTGCCGTGGGCACGTATCGCGTCGGCCCTGCCCGGCTTGACCTTCGCAATGATGGTGAACCCGTAACACGCCGGTGTCTTCGGAAACACGGGACCGTATTTCCCCTGCTCGAGTTGGTCGATCTCGGGTATGACGGCCGCCTGCGGCTTGATCTCCATGTCCGCTCCTCCCGCCACCTGTCGGCCGGGAACAATCCCCATGATTCTCCCACGCAGCAGGCCCATCCGCCTCGTGAGCAGCACTGTCATGGTCCCGGTCGCGCGCGGGCAGCACCGTCGGCACCCTGGCCGGAGCCTGCCGCAGAAGTGGTCACGGGCAGTTCCAGAAACTTGCCTATATCGAAACGAAAAGTGCCTTACGGATTGATGTTCGACCGGAACACGGCGGTCGGTCCCCGCCGGTCCTCATGGACGGCTTCTTCGCCGAAGCCGGTTCGGCGAGGACCGTACGCACAGCGCGTCCCAGCTCTTCGAGCACGGTTGCAGTACACCCTGATGATCACGCGTGGGGCGGCAGGTGGGTGGCCGAGCGGGCCCCCTGTTGTGGGAGACCGCCCGGCCGGACTGTGTGACTACCGGACATCGTAGGCGCGGGTGATGGTCTGGGTGACCGCGTTGCCGTTGGAGTCGGTGAGGGTGGCCTTCAGCGTGACCTGCTTGCCGGCGGCGCCGGTGTGGTCGAGGACGGCCGTCCACTTGCCGTGCTGCTGCTCGGTCGGCGCCTGGGTCCAGGTGGTGCCGCCGTCGTAGGAGTAGGACAGCGAGGCCTCTGTGATCGTGCCCGGGGTGTACCCGGCGTGGCCCTCGGCCGACAGGCCGACCTTGATGCCGCTCTGCGCGGGCAGCGTGTTCGTGCCGTCCACCGGCAGGTCATACGCCGGGAAGAGGATCGGCAGGCCGCGGGAGTAGACGTCCGGCTCCAGGTGGGAGCGGAAGCTCCAGGTGGTGGTGAGAGCGGTGGAACGCAGCCAGTTCCGGTCCGAGGTGTCGATCTTGGACAGGTTCTGGGTGAGCTCGTACGCGGAGTCCTCAGCCGGAACCTCGAACACGTCGTACGGATAGGTGCTGGTGGCGATCTGCTCACCGTTGCGCTTCAGCACCAGGTTACCGAGGTCGCCGAACGACCCGCCGTAGGACCAGTGGTCGCCGGAGGCGTCGAGCCAGAGCGCGCTCTGGAAGCCGATCAGATCGCCCTGCCGCTCGGCGGCCAGCGCCAGCTTGCCGGCGCTGTCACGCGGCGCGGCCGGCCGCAGGAGACCGTGGTACCACTCCTCGGTACGCCGGTCTCCGGCCCGGTAGGTGCGGTACTGGTCACTCATGAACGCGGCAAACGGGAAGCTGGTCATCGCGCCGTGGAACCAGGCGTCGTCGCCGGTCGTGTAGTAGGCGGTACGGGTGCCCGGCACATGGACCGGGTCCAACAGGCTCACCGAGATAGTGGTGCTTCTGTTCCAGGGGGGAAGGATGAACAGTCCGTCGGCGTAGTCGGCCTCCTTACCGAGGGCATTCCACTTCTCGGTGACCTGGGCCAGCTTGGAGTCTCTCGGCTGGTAGACCCGGTCGGACTGCAGCGGGCCCTGGGTCGGGAACGAGAGGTTGTAGACATAGGACGAGCCGCCCTGGGAACCGGTCGCGCGCCAAGTGGGCCGGAACTCGAAGAAGCCCTTCTGAGCGCGCCCGTCGACGGAGGCGTAGAACTTCTGCACAGCGCTGCCGGCCGCGAGCGATCCGTTCAGCTGCCAGGTGTCGTCCCACGTGCGGGCGTAGCTGAAGGTGGTGTGGCTCAACGTCGAGGGGCGGTCGGTGCGCACGCTCAGCCGGTGGGCCTTGCGAGCGTCGAGGACGACGGTGGTGTCACGGGTGATCCGCAGCTGCGGGCGCGCGAGGTAGCCGATGGATTCGGGCGCGTTGTTCGCATCGTAGGTGGCCACGAAGCCGGCGAGAGCATAGTCGCCCGGCCGCACGCTGTACATCTGCTCGGTCGCGCCCTGGTTGCTTCGGCGCTCGCCCTTGTCGGTGTCGAGGCTGACCAGGTCCAGGGAGGAGGCGCCGGTCGCGGGCTTGCCATTGCGGTCGATGACCTTGACCCGGAGGGTGACCGTTTCCGGCTGGACGTAGAGCGTGATCGGCACGGAGACGTGCGCCTTGCTGCCGGTGGCCATGATCCGGCCGGTGACGGCACCGTACTGGGCGGCCTTGAGACGGGCGGTGGGGTCGATCCGCACCGGCACCTGGACGGTGGCCCCCGCGGGAACGGTCACCTTGCCCTGCTCCAGCTTGATGACGCCGGAGTTGACGTCGCTGCCGTCGTTGCCGTGCACACCGCTGACCTTGAGACTCAGGGCGAGGTCGTCGGCGCTGGTGTTGGTGAAGGGCACCTGCACGGTGGTGCGGTCCGAGGTGTCCTGCGGCCAGTTGTAACTGCCGCCCTGGACGGCGGGCGCGGAGAGCACCTTCTGGTGCACCGCCGCGAACACGTCGAGGGCGCCGGCCCCGGTCTGGTCGGCGCCGGCGACCTTGCCGTCGGTGCGGGCGGAGGAGACGAGGGCGGCCTTGATCTGCTGCGCGGTCCAGTCCGGGTGGGCCTGGCGGACGATGGCCGCTGCGCCCGCGACGTGCGGGGTCGCCATGGAGGTGCCCGACATCGTCCGGTAGGCGTAGACGCCGCGTCCGCCCGCGTTGGCCGCCGAGATGTCGACGCCGGGGGCGGCGATCTCGGGCTTGAGCGTGTGGGTGACGGCCACCGGACCGCGGCTGGAGAACCACGCGGTGGTGTCGTCACGGTCGACAGCGCCGACGGTCAGCACGCCGGGCACGCAGCCGGGCGAGGAGACGGTCTCGATGCCCGAGCCGGCGTTGCCGGCGGCGACGACGAACAGGGTGTGCGTGTTCTGCGAGAGCTGCTTCGCGGCCTCGGCCAACGGGTCGGTGCAGTCGCCGATCGCGGGGTTGCCCAGGCTCATGGAGACGACATCGGCATGCTGGTCGACGGCCCACTGCATACCCGCGATGATCCAGGAGCTTGCACCGGAGCCGCTGTCGTTGAGGACCTTGCCGATGAGCAGATCGGTCCCGGGGGCGACGCCCTTCTTGCGGCCGTCGCTGGCCGCTCCGGAGCCGCCGACCGTGGAGGCGGTGTGGGTGCCGTGACCCTGCCGGTCGGCGGTGCTGTTGGAGTCCGTGAAGTTCTTGGACGCGGCGACCCGGCTCACCAGGTCCGGGTGCTCGGCGTCCACGCCCGTGTCCAGCACGGCGACCTTGGTGCCCTTGCCGTCGTAGCCCTCGGCCCAGGCCTCCGGCGCGTGCACCTGCTTGGTGGAACGGTCCAGCGTGGCCTTGACCTTGCTGTCCAGCCACAGCTTCTTCAACGTGGAGGCAGAACGTGAGCGGGTGTTGGTGACGTCCTGCCAGAAGGTGGCGGCGGTGTCCTTGCCGGCCTTGAGCGCGACGCCGTCCACAGCCGGGAGGCTCAGGCCCCGCTCGGCCCCACGAGGGGCCGCCGGCGCGATGTCGGCAACGTTCACACTGTTCCGGTAGGTGGCGATGAGCGGCAGCGTGTCGGTGTGTGTGTCGTCGTATCCCTGGCGGATCAGCCCAGTGACGTTGAACAGCTGCTCGTCGACCTTGCCCTCGGCGATCGCCCGGGAGGCGTCCTCCGGGTAGACATAGAGGTCCTTGCCCATCTGAAAGGTCTGCACAATCGGCTGTGTGCCGTCCTCGCGGGGCAGCACGGCCGCCGAGCTGCGGCCCGACGTGTCCGTGGTCACCAGCACCTTGTCGCCGGTGATGAGCGTGACCGCGACCTGCTTGCCGCCCGTTGCTGCGGCACCGCTGCCGATGACGGATCTCTTTCCCGAGGCACCGTCAGGCGGCGTATCCGCCGCCCCGGAAGGCGAGACCGCGGTGACGGCCAGGACGGCGGCGGTCGCCGCGCCCAAGGCTATACGCGCTATGGGATGCATGAGTCTCCCTACTTGAACCGTGAACATGCCATGCTGCGGCTGCATCCTGGCAGACATACGGATCACTTAGGGTTGCCGTCCGTGACGGGTTTCCCACGTGGCGGTATTCCGTCACGCGGTCACATCAATCGGTTCGTCAGCTCGGTGGATCTTCGGGCCCGGCAGGTGGGGGTACGCTTCGCCGGGCCGACGTCGCCCGGATGATCCCGCCGAAGGGCGCGCGCGGCGCATTTCCCCCCCACTCCTCGACCAGCAGCAGGCCCCGGCCTCCCTCAAGCTCCTCCCGTGACGCCGATACCTCCGGATCCGTGCGGGCTCCGATCCGCCGCCGGGGAACGGGCCCGGCAGCTCACGAGCGAGGTGCGGGTTGGACCACGCGTCGGTCGTGGCTCGCCAGGATGCGAGGTTGCGGGCAAAAAGGCTCCGGCGACCAGGTTGGCCGGCAGATCCCGGACACAGCACAGGCTCCGCACTCCCTCCGGGAGCCACTGCAGCCGCGGCATCTCCTCGGCGAGCAACTCCTCGGCCAGGTTGAGGTCGCCGAGGCAGTGAACGTCCGGCAGAGCGATCCTGGTTGAAGGCGGCTGGCTCGCCCGCGCCCTGCGCGCCATCGAGGTCCCGCTGTCCGGTCGCCGACGTCAACAGCCACCGGACCACCGCGGGCAGCGGGCTCGCCGTCGTCCTGTCCCTCCGCGACAGCTCGGGCTTCCGGCCCAGGTCTGAACGCGTATTCGTTCAGCCGCGGCGCCGGTCTCGGCTTCGCGGTGCCGTACACATCGGCTTCGCGGTGCCGTACACAGTCGAGACCGCCGCCGCGCGCGCCGCCCCGACGCCCTCCCTCAAATACATCGCCGCCGTGATCGCCGGTGTCGTCATCATGGCCGCCGCCATCGCGATGTCGTTCCTCATCCCCAAGCCGCCGAGGGGCGATAGGGACTCGGTCAGGTACCTGTCGGTGTGGGTGCGCGTGCCTCCGCTCCGGTGGATATCTCCAGTCCGGTTCACGGGCCCGCCGGCGGTGAAGCAGGAACCCGCCAGGAGTTGGCGGCCACCCTCGCAGGGGGACCACCAACAGATGAAAGGTCCTCGGTTCTCAGGCCGAAGAGGAGGTCAAAGCCAGCCCGTACGTGCAGCGTGCCATCCGAGTTGCAGGCGCGACTCCACTCCGGCAAGGTCCATCAGACGGCGTATCCGCCGCTCCACGGTGCGTATGGAGAGACCGAGTTGGGATGCCGCCCGCCGGTCGGAGATCCCTGCCAGCAGCAGGGCCAGGACCTCCAGTTCCTCCTCGGTCGGCCGATGATCGACTGCCGGCTCCTCGCGCACGCCCGTGACAGTGGTGTACATCGGTCGGGCCTGGGCCCATTCCTTCTCGAAGAGATGGACCAGGGCCGTCAGCAAGCCGCTGCGGTGCACCACGATTGCGCTCGGCTCACCGCCGGAGTCCGCCATGTCCAGTGGCACCATGGCGCGCTCCCGGTCCGAGACAACCATCTTCAGCGGCAGCGAATCGACCATGCGAAGCTCGATGCCTGCCATGACGGCCGCCCGCACGTCCCGCACGACGTCGTGACCGTCGAGATAGTTCTTGGCAGCCACGACCCGGAAGTCGACCCCGCGGTCCAGCGCGGAACTCTCCGACGTGTCGGTATCCTCGCGCGGCACCGCGATGGGCGCGCCGACGAGGAAGACAAGCAACTCCCGCTGGGCGCCGCACTGCAGTTGATGGAATCGGTGTGCGACCTGCTCCACGCCGACGACCACCTCCACGACACCGCCCGCAGTGTGTGCGGCGGTACTGCGGTACTGCTCGGTCAGCATCGAGAACGCGGTCTCGGCCTGGTGCAGCGCGTTGCGCTGCTCGACGAGGAGCGGGGCCAGGGCCACCGAGGGCGGTGTGAGCCGGTAGTAAGCAGGCTGAAGACCGGCCTCGCGATCGGCCGAGTCGGGTGCCCCACTCTCGGCCTCGGTGGCGACGGCCACCAAGCCGCGCGCCGCCAGGTCAAGCAGGATGCGCACGCTCTCGGCCCTCTCGAGTCCGGTTTGCCGGGCGAGGTCCTGCGCGGAGCCTGTCGGGCGGGCCAACAGCGCCGTGTAGATGGCCTCTTCGGCCGGGCCCAATCCCAGCGCCTGCAGCATCCGGCTCCTCCTCGGGCGGCCACCGTGTCCGGCCCTGGCGCAGCTCCCGTGCACCGAGCGGATTCTTCTCAGCCGAACCCTATCCCTCTGTCAGATTGTCGCCATTGGCTGTCTGCCTGGCCGATACCCCGGCCAGGATGCCGATCACTTGGGCTCCAGCCTGCTCGAAAGTCGACGTGCGCGAGGTCCTGATGGCGCTCCTCGCCCGCGAACCCCACCTGGCACCGCCCACCGCGGACTCCTGCTGATCACCGACGATGCGGGCCAGCTCCCCCGCCGAGGCCGCGACGTCCGACACCGCCTTCCTCCAAGCGCTGCTCGACGCCGCGGCCGCCCGCCCGTCCCTCGGTTGACCAACCGTTCCGAGCCCCGGATACCGCCGCATCCCTCTACTTCCCACCGAAGGGCCTGGAGGCCCTCGGCGTGGGCTCCGCCGACCAACTCGTCGATTCAGCTCATCCGGCTCTGCCGGTGACAACTGCTGAGCCTCGGCAGAGCGCGTGACGCCCCTTCGGGGAACCCGCTGCCCAAAACCGCGCGCATGCGGTGCGAGAATGCGGCGCCGGTGCAGCGTCCGCCGGTCTGCAGCCGCCACGGCGGCAGACCGGACCGGTGTGAGGCTGAGGCAAGTGACACGGAGACCCCGGCCCCGGGCGGGCTGATGGCAACACAAACATCAGCCCCAGGACTCCACAGTGGTCGCCTTCTGCACCACGCCTGTGAACGTGGCCTATCCCCCTGCCACCCCACCTTGTAACCTCTGATCATATTGTTCACGGAAGACGACAGTTCGGGCACGCCGTCGTCTGTCTCCCACGGTGGGGCGAATGTCTACCAGCGATTCCGACACACGCGACCTACCGGCGATCGCGTCACCCGGCTTGGTCGGACGCGAGCGCGAACTCGCCGCTTTGAGAGTGGCGTTGTCCGATCCGCCGGTGGTCGTGCTGATCGAAGGCGAGGCCGGGATCGGTAAGAGCCGACTGGTCCAGGAGCTGCTCGCGGCGCATGCCCCGGCCCGTCAGCGGGTGCTACTGGCGGCCTGCCCGGCTGTTCGACAGCCCTTCACGCTCGGGCCGGTGGTGGACGCGATCCGACCGGCGACCGAGGATGTCGCCCGGCTCGGCCTGAGCGGGCTGGCGGGGGCGCTCCGGCCATTGTTCCCCGAGTGGGCATCGGCGTTGCCGCCCACACCCGACCCGGCCGAAGACGCAGCGGCGGCACGACACCGACTGTTCCGGGCCATCAAGGAGATCCTCGAACGGCTCGAGATCGGGTTGCTCGCGGTCGAGGACGTGCACTGGGCAGATGAGGCCACCCTGGAGTTTCTGCTGTTCCTGGCATCACGTCCGCGACAACAGGTCAGTCTGCTTGTGAGCTGTCGCCCGGAGGAAATCGCGCCGGACTCTCTGCTGCTGCGGTTGTCGTCGCGGCAACCGGCGGGTGCGGCGCGGCTGCGGCTGTCGTTGGAGCCGTTGGATGTCCCCGGGACTGCCGCGATGGTGTCCTCGATGCCGGGTGGGGAACGGGTTTCCGAGGGGTTCGCGACCATCCTGCACGACCGGACCGACGGGCTTCCCCTCGCGGTCGAGGAGTCCGTCCGGCTGATGTGGAACCGCGCCGGCCTGACCCGGCGGGGTGATTCCTGGGTGCGGCAACGACTGAGTGAGACAGACGTACCGCCGACGGTGCGGGACGTCGTACTGGAACGCAGCGCACGGCTCGGCCCGGCGGCGCAGGCGGCGTTGCGCGCGGCCGCCGTACTCGCCGACCCCGCCCCGGAGGACACCGTCGTTGAGGTGATGGCTCCGGATGGCGATCCGGCGAGCAGGCTGGCAGGCCTGGCGGAGGCGGTGGGTTCGGGGCTGCTGAGGGAGGACCAGCGCGGGCTGGTCTCGTTCCGGCACATGCTGGCGTGCCGCGCGGTGTACGAGGCAATTCCTGTGCCGCAGCGGCGGGCGATGCACCTGCGTGCCGCACACGTCCTCGAAGGCGCCACCCCGTCCCCGGTCGCCCAGCTCGCGCGCCACTTCCGGGAGGCCGGCGACACGACGGCATGGTGCCGGTACACGGAACAGTCGGCCGACCTCGCCCTCGCCTCGGGTGACGATGCGACGACGGTCATCCTGGTGCACGATCTGCTCACCAACGCCGACCTGCCGCCCGCCGACGTGGTGCGGCTGACCAGCAAGGTTCCGTTCTGTCTGCTCAGCGGGCACGAACGCTACCGCGAACTTATGGACGCTCTCCGCCTCGTGCTGGACACCGGTGAGCCGGCGCCGAGCGAGGCGGCGGAGATCCGCTTCCATGTCGCCCGGCTGCTGCAGCAGATGGAGGCGTTCGAGCAGTCCCGGATCGAGATGGAACGAGCGCTGCCCGACCTAGCGGTTCCGTACGGGTCCTGCTGTCCGAGCGTCAGACCGTGCGCGCCCTCGTGGACTCGTACCTGGCCGCTCGTCGGCAAGAGGCCGACCGGTGCACGGAGAAGGAGCCGGCCCCGACCGGTGTCGAGCAGGACCTGCGCCGGGCGCTCGCCGAGCGGCTCGCCATCCGGCTACGGACCGGTCTGAGCCAACGCGCCGCCGGCGGGGCCTGGGGCCGGGAGACCGAGCGTGACCGCGCGCGGGAGCGCCGGGACGCCGAGAAACGACCGCTCCTGCGCGCCTGGGAGACATACCAGAGCTCGCCACACGGTTTCCGTGACCTGCGTGCCGTCACCCGGTCCGTCTTCCACTACACCCGAATCCTCGTCCTGGACGGGTCCGGCGTGGAGGTCGGGCAGTACCACCAGCCGGACGGCCCGCTCACCCTGGTCGACGAGCGGGTGCGCGCCGAGGCACTCGACGCGCTGCGCGCGCACGGGGTGGACGCGGATACGTCCGAAGACCTGGTGACCCTCGGCGGCTTCCCGGACGCGGTGGTCGTCGCGGGCGGAGGCAGGTGGTCGCTCCGGCTCTCGAAGCCGGGGGTGTCGCGGGGCGGACGCCCGCCGGGCCCAACGCTCGAGTGGGTGGCCTGCGCCGACGGCGTTGATCAGGGCTTGGAGTTCCGGTGGTGGGGGTGCATTCGTCCAGGCTCGCCGGCATCGTTGGAGGCTGGTCCAGGGGTCGAGCCAGGCCCGGACGGCGCGTATTGCTTTGGGCCAGCTGGCCGTGCCGCGGAGCCTCGGCGACCGGGTCGCGGCCGCCGCGGCACGGGGAAGGTCAACGTGCGGCTGAACGGGGAGAGCTACCCGTTGTACCAGTACGGCCTGATCAACTCCCAGACCCGGGGCATCAGCGAGAACCAGCTCTTCGCTCCCACCGCGAAGCAGTTGGCCGAAGTCCGGGTGCAGAACACCGTCCCCGGCACAGCCGCGGTGGCCGGTGCAGTCGAGGCGTGGGCCGGAACCGACATGGCGCCCTCATCCCCGGATCGCCCGACGCTGGTTCGCCGCCGGTACAGGCATCACCCGCACCGGTGACGGAACCCAGCCTGGACATCAGCACGGCAGACCGTCGCTGCTGCAGCCCGGCGGCCGAGGCGCCGGAAAAGCGAGGGCCGGCCAGAAAGTCCAAGCGACCGCGCACGGAAGTCCATGGACCCGGCCACGCTCAACTCCTAGGTTCCATCGGTGAATTGATCCGATGTATCTCCCGCCCGAGCTGCGGAGATGCCCACAGGAATACCCATGCTTCATCAATTCATCGGAGGTACCCGCACGTGCGCAACACACTCCGCCCCGCTGTCATCGCCCCAGCCGCCGTGCTGGCGGTACTCGCCGTCGGCGCGCTCGCCTTCGCCCCTCAGGGCACGACCCAGGCCCACGCCGGCCATGCCCGCGACAGCAAACCCGGACATGTCGCCGGTTCCACCGATTGGCAGCACAAACTGAAGGCCGCCCTGCCCTCCCTCGGTCACCGAAACTGGATCGTCGTCGCCGACTCCGCGTACCCCCAGCAGACCAGCCCCGGCGTGAAGACGATCGTCACTGGCGCGCACCAGGTCGACGTCGTCAAGGACGTCGTCGACCTGCTCGGCAAGCAACAGCATGTCAAAGCGCACGTACAGCTCGACAAGGAGCTGAACTACGTACCGGAGAACTCTGCGCCCGGCATCAGCCGGTACCGCAAGGACCTCGACACGGCGCTGGCGGGACAGAACACCGAGAGACTGCTGCACGAAGACTTGATCGGCAAACTCGACGACGCGGGCAAGGAGTTCAGCGTCATCGTCCTCAAAACCGACCTCACCCTCCCGTACACCTCGGTCTTCTTCGAGCTGGACGCCAAGTACTGGGACGCAGACCGCGAGGCCGACCTGCGCAAGCGGATGGGCAGCTGATGGCCTTGCGCAGTCGTACTCTCACCGCTGCACTGACCGCTCTGTCCGGACTACTGGTAACGGGGCTCGCCGCTGGCTCCGCCCCCGCCGGGGCCAGCGAGTCGCCCGCCTTCACGGAAGGCTTCGAGGGCGGCTCCCTGCCCTCCGGTTGGCAGGTCACGAGTGGCTCCTTCGGCCAACTCATCACGGACAGAGCCCAGTTCCACAACGCGGACCGCCCCTACCTCAAGGAGGGCAAGTGGTTCCTGTCAACTCTGGAGACGCCTGCGCAGAAGCCGAATGACGGCTACACCGGCACGGTCGTCTCCGCCAAGTTCACGCTCACTCGCCCCACAGTCTCGATGCTCGTCGGTGGCGGCTCGGGCGCGAACACATACGTGGCGCTGTGCGCATACGACGTCTCAGCCCCGGACGGCTGCGGTGCCGAGGTCGCCCGGACGAGCGGCAACAACGCCGAGGTCATGGCCTACCGCACCCTCGACGGCTCGTCGCTCGTCGGCAAGGACGTCGTCCTGAAGGTCGTAGACAAGTCCACAGGCGGCTGGGGCCACATCACGGTCGACGATGTGCGCGCCAATGTACCGCCCGCCCCCACCGTGCCCCGTGCCACGCGCAACGCGGCAGGTGGGGCGGTCTCGCTGAGCTGGAAGGCGGCGCCCGATCCGGACGTCAGCGGCTACGCGGTCTATCGGGCCGCTACGCAAGACGGCCCGTACGCAAGGATTGCGACTGCCAACCAAGTCACGTACAAAGACGCTTCAACCGACGCCTCCCACACCTACTTCTACCGAATAGCGGCTCTCGACCGGACTGGGGCCGAGTCCGAGCCGGTCACCACCCTCGCCCGCCCGTACGCAAACCTGTACGCACCTGGTGAGAAGGCCACCTACAGCGGCGACCACCTCACCGATACCCGGTTCGCGGTCGGTCCGCTCGGCTCCGCCGGAATCGTCCACGACGGCACCGGTGCCCGCCCCACCTGGTGGATCTTCAACAACCTCGGGCAGCTGAACTCCAACGGCTGGCACAACACCGACGACGCGTATACGCAGGGCAAGGTCCCCAACAGTTTTTTCGGCGTACGTGCCGAGGCCGAGGGCGCCAAGCCCGTCGTACGGAGCCTGCAGACCACACCAGTCGGCGACTCGGCCTTCCCCGCTATGAAGTCACTCACCCAGCAAGGCGAATACCCTGAGCTCGGCTACGACTTCAAGGACGACGAGTTGCCGGTGCAGGTGTCGGAGGACGTCGTCAACCCGATGACGCCCGGCGACACCAAAAACTCGGCGATCCCGACCGCGATCTACCGCTTCACCCTGAAGAACCCGACCGACAAGACGGTCAGAGTCTCACTGATCGCCTCGCAGCAGAACGCCGTCGGCTACGACGGGTACAAGTCCATCGGCGGAGAGGACAACCGTGTCGTCGACGGCTACGGCGCCAACCGCACCCGCGTCATCGCCGGCGACGGCACCACCTCGCTCAGCATGTCCGGCAAGGACGGCTCGGGCACCATGAACCTCACCGCGTTCGGCAAGGACGTGTCCGCCACCGCCGCTTGGAATTCACTGAGTTCGCTCGCGGATGACGTATCGGACGACGGTAGACTCAGAGGCTCGCAGGACGCCGCGAGCCCCGCCGACCACACGACCGTCGACGGCGCACTCGCCGTCCCTGTCACTCTGAAACCAGGCGAGAAGAGGACCGTCCCCGTCACCCTCAGCTGGCACTTCCCAAGCGCCAAGAACTACAACGGCGGTGACGGCCGTCAGTACGAGAACTGGTGGAGCTCCGCCGACGACGTAGCGGCGTACGTGACGAAGAACTACGACCGTCTGCTCGGCGACACCACCGCCTACCACGACGCCCTCTACGACTCGAACCTGCCGCGCTACCTCATCGACCGCGTCTCGGCAGCCACTGCCGTCCTCCACTCGCCGTCCGTGTGGTGGGCGAAGAACGGCTTCTTCGGAGGCCGCGAAGGCTGGGGATGCTGCCCCGGCATGCCCACGCACGTCTTCCACTACGCCCAGACACAGGCCTGGCTGTGGCCGGAGGTCGGGCAGCGCTGGACGCAGCAGTGGCTCGACAACGCCGACAGCACCGGCAAGATCCCGATGCGCTTCAACGGCGACAGCACCTTCACCATGGACGGCCAGACAGGCGTGATCCTGTCCGCGTATCGCACGTACCAGACCACGAACAAGGCTTGGCTGGACGGCAGTTGGCCAAAGGTGAAGAAGGCGATGGACTACGTCGTCGCGCACGGCGACGCCGACCACGACGGCGTCCTGACCGGAACCTTCAACACCACCCTCGACGGCGGCGAAACCGGCAACGGCTCCTGGCTCGGCTCGATGTACCTCGCATCGGTGCACGCCGCGCAAAAGATGGCCGAGGCCGAGGGCGACACCGCCACGGCCGAACTGTACGGCTCCCTCTACGACAAGGGGCGTATAGCGGGCGAGAATGCCTATTTCAACGGCGACTACTACACCGAGATCAACTCCGACACCGGCGCCTCGTACGGCAACGGCTCCGAGATCGACATGCTGCTCGGCCAGTGGTGGTCCACGCAGCTCGGCCTCGGCGACATCTACGACAGCGCCCACATGGACAAGGCGGCCGGTGAACTGTTCAAGAACAACTACCGGGACAATCTGCTGGGCGACGCCCCGTACTCCGGCTACAACTACAGCCACCAGTTCAGGCAGTACGCCCTCGAAACCGACGGCGGCCTGCAGATGATCGTCTGGCCGCACAACGACCAGCCCTCCAACACCCCACTCTACTACGACGAGTTGATGTCAGGCTTCGAGTACTCGGCGGCCGGACTCATGCTACAGCGCGGGCAGACAGAGGCGGGCCTGAAAGTCGTCAAGGCGATCTCCGACCGCTACGACGGGCGCGCCCGCAAGGGCCCGTACGTCTCAATGAGCACCTGCTCCACCGGCGACGGCACGGGCAGCCCCTTCGGCGACGACGAGTGCGGCAAGTACTACGCCCGCACCCTCTCTTCATGGTCGCTACTCACCGCAATGCAGGGCTTCTCCTACAACGGGCCGCACGACACGATCACCTTCGCGCCCACCTGGAAGCCATCCGACCACCGGTCCTTCTTCAGCACGGGTGAGGCCTGGGGAACCTTCACGCAGAAACGCGCGAAGGGGGCAGGTCAGACCGACACCCTGCGCGTCCACCACGGCTCGCTGACCGTGCACACACTGAGGCTCGAAATCCCCAAGGGGGCGGGCACGGTCCACGTGGACGGCGCCGAAGTCCGCGTATCCGGCACCACGGCGACCGTCGAGTTCCCGGCGCCGATCAAGGTGCGGAAGGGAGACAAGCTGACAGTGCGGCTCACGTACTGAGCCAGGAGTGGGTGCCCGCCTGATCCGGCTGGGCACCCACTCGACTGTCTCGTCCCGGTCGCGCCCTACCCTCAGCTTCCGCAAGGTCTGGGGCGACGGCGGATACCGCCAGCACCTCGTCGAGCCAGCGAAGCGAACGGCTGGGGGCCGCCGCAAGGCGCGCGAGGAGAAGGAACTCGACCAGCTCCTTGTACGAGTCCGGGCGGTGCTGACGGCACCGCGTCCGAAAAGTGAACCATCTACGGCGTGTCACACGGTGACTGCGGCCCGATACCCGCACCCCGTCCCCGGAAGAGACCGCCCGGGGCCCGGGGCCGCAGCGAATCCCACGTCGCCCTCGTACCTACATTTTCAGCCACTTCCCCGCACCGGCGGACGAACAGCAGACGACGCCGAGCACGCTGCTTACCAGCGAAATTCACTTTTCCGTTTTTATTTGATCAAGATGAACTCCATTCGTTCGAATCCACTTGCTATGTTTGCAGCCCTGGGAGATGTGATCGCGCACAGGGGGCAGGATGGAAGCTCAGCAGATGACTCAACTCATCGACAGAGACAGCGAGTTGAGTGCGCTGAACGCCCTACTCGCCAATGCGGGAGCGGGGCGGGGCAGTATCGCACTGGTCAGCGGGCCGACCGGCAGCGGGAAAACGCAATTGCTACAAACATTCTGTAAACAAGCGGAAAACTCTAACGCCATCTTGTTGAATGCCGTAGCGTCCCGCGCCGAATGCGAGCTGCCGCTGGGCGTGATGGATCAGCTCTTCAGAAGTGAGGCGCTCCCCCCTGAGCTCCGCGACCGGGTGAACGAACTGCTGCCGGAAGGGCTCGCCACCAGCCGCAGAACGGGCTCCGACCCCGTCCTGATGAACCAGCCGAGCATCGCAGTGGCCCATGGCCTCCGGTCGTTGCTGCTGGAGCTGGGCGAGCGCGGACCCGTGGTGGTGAGCATCGACGATCTGCAGTACGCCGACGCGCCCTCCCTCCAGATGCTGTTGTTCCTGCAACGCCGCATGAAGGCCTCGCGGACGCTGCTGCTGCTCGCCGAACAGTCGACGGTCCGTTCGCCCCACCCGGTCTTCCACGCCGAGCTGTTCCGGCAGCCGAACTGCCGCAAGATACGGCTGAAGATGCTGTCCCGTTCCGGTGCGCACACCATGATTGGAACCAGACTCGGCCAGGCCAAGGCGCTGGAGCTCACCGAGGCCTACCAGGAGGCCTCGGGCGGAAGCCCGCTGTTCCTGTCCGCACTGCTGGACGACTACGAGGCGGTCCACCGGCCCAACGCCGGCAGCCACGAGAGCGAACCCGCCGTCCCCCAGGAGGCTTTCCGCAATGCGCTGATGGGCTGCCTGTACCTGGCGGAGCCGGCGGTCCTCGAAGTCGCGCGGGCGGTGGCCGCGGTGGGCAAGATCATATCGTCCGTGTCGATCGGCCACATCCTCGGCCTGGACACGGCCACGGTGGAGCATGCAATCGCCTCACTCACCGCCACCGGCCTGCTGAACTCGGAGAACTTCCGGCATCCCGCCGCGCATACGGCCATCCTGGAACAGGTGGCGCCCGAAGGCCGGCACGAATTGCACCTGCGGGTCGCGGCCGCCCTCCAGAACGAAGGCGTGTCACCGGTTGTGGTGGCAGAACAGCTCGTCGCGGCGGGCAAGGCTCCCGAAGAGTGGATGATCAATGTTCTGAGGGACGCGGCGCATTCCGAACTCGCCGCGGCCAGAACCGGCATGGCCTGCGAATACCTCGAACTGGCCCTGACCTACTGCGCCGACAGCCGGCAGCTGACGGCGCTCACCGCGGACCGCATGCGCATCGACTGGCAGAAGTGCCCAGTGAAGGCCATGCGCCACGCGATGCGATTAAAAGAGGCCCTGCGTGACGGGCACTTAACCAGCCAGGACACGGGCCTGCTGGTGCGCAACCTCCTGTGGCACGGCCGGTACAGCGAGGCACGCGAGACGCTCACCCTCTGGGAGGCACGCGACTCCGGGACCCGTCGCGCCCCGTCGGAGGAGCTCGCCGCCTTCAACGGCTGGATGACGTACTCGCATCCTTCGCTGGTGGCCGTCCCCTCAGGCTCGCCCGGTTCGCCCGGCTCTGCTGTGTCCTCCGCTGCGTTCAACTCCCCGGATTCCGCTGCTTCCTACACTTCCTACGGAGCCTTCGGGTCGCCGACCGGGGCCGAACCGGAGACAGGTCCGGGTCCGGTACGCTCCTTCGGACGCCAGGCGATCACCGTGCTGTGCCGTCTGCTCGCCCAGGGCGCGGATGACGAGGCCGTGACCAGCGCAGAGGGGGTCCTCCACAGCGTCGGCCTGGGTGTCGCCACGCTTGAGTCCTTGCACGCCGCTTTGCTCACGCTGATCTGCGCCGACCACCCGGAAAAGGCCGCTTCCTGGTGCGACGAACTGCTGAAGGAGGCGGCGGACCAGGGCTCGCCAACCTGGCAGGCAGTGTTCGCGGCGGTACGCGCTGACGCGGCCTTCCGCCAGGGCGACATGGCCACCGCCGTGCAGCACGGCGAGGCCGCGCTCGCCCAACTCCCCATCGCCTCCTGGGGCGTCGCCATAGGCGGCCCGCTGGCGACCCTGATCCTCGCCACGACCATGATGGGGCAGTACGACAAGGCGGTGAAGTACGTCGGACTGCCGGTGCCGGACACCCTCTTCGACGCCCGGTACGGACTCCATTACCTCAACGCGCGCGGGCACTTCCATCTCTCGACGAACCGGCCCGTGGCGGCGCTCGCCGACTTTGAGAGCTGTGGTCGTCTGATGCAGGCCTGGGGACTCGACCTGCCGTCCTTGATCTCCTGGCGCACCGGCGCCGCCGAAACCGCGCTGGCCCTCGGACAGAAGAGCCAGGCCAAAATGCTCATGGAGGAGCAGCTGACCCGTCCTGGAATGCACCAGCCGCGCACCCGGGGGGCATCGCTCCGGCTGCTGGCCGCGGCCAGCGATCTGGAGGACCGGCCGGCACTCCTCCAGCAGGCCGTACGGCTGCTGCAACCGGACACCGGACGCTTCGAACTCGCCCGCGCACTGGCCGATCTCAGCGACACGTACCGGCAGTTGGGCGATCCGGACCGGGCCAGGGGGATGGCGGAAAGGGCGGCCGGGATGATGAAGTCGTGCCAGGTGTGGACGGAGTGGGAGCAGCCGCTGCCGGTAGCGCGGCCCTCGCACCCGCCGACCGTACCGGCGGAGCGACACGCTGACGGGCGTCACAACGGTGGACGGCACGCAGAGCAGAAGCCGACCGGCGTCGAAGCACTGACCGACGCGGAGCGACGCGTCGCCGAGATGGCCGCGATGGGGGCGACCAACCGGGCGATCGGGCGGAAGTTCTACATCACGATCAGTACCGTCGAACAACACCTCACGAGGGTCTACCGCAAGCTGGACGTCAGCCGGAGAAGCGATCTGGCCGCGAGGCTCAATATCGTTTCGACAGAGGCCGAGTCCGCCTGAGCGGCCTCTCGGGGGCAGGGAGCGGTGCTCCTGCCGCCTCTGGGTCCGGACTTCGCGGGTCACCGTTTCAGGTCTGTGGCCAGTGGGTTTGTCCGATGTCGGTGTCGAGGAGGTCGAGGAGGTGGAGTTGGACGCCGCGGGTGATCTGGACGGTCGGCGGGTTGGTGATATGGCCGATCCGGAGGGTGAGTTCGCCGGGGTGGTAGAGGATCACACGGCCGGTCGGGCGCACCCGACGGTTGTCGGGGTAGAGGACGGTCATGGTCTGCTCGGGGCCCAGGCCCGTCTGACCTGCCGCTCGATCAGGCAGAACACAAGCAGGGCCAGGCAGATGACCTGTATGAGAGCGGCTACGCGACGGTTGTGCTGCACGAAGACCGGGGCGATGGCGAGCGGTCCCTTGAAGTCGTGGTAGCGGCGCTCGACCGCTCCCTGGCCCTTGTAGTGGACCGGGATCTGGCCCGGATCTGCTTCCTCGGCGGGCAGCGAGGTCAGCAGCGCGTACCAGCCGTCGCCCGCGGCCTCGGCATTGAGGACATCCTCGTCAAAGTGCCGGTCCAGAGCGGGGACGCCGTGCTCGTCCTCGCTGACGTGAAAGCGCAGGCAGGACGCGGAACGGCGCTTCGCCGCGATCACACCGAGGCGCCCGACGATCTTCTCGGCACTCCTGTAATGCCGTCCGCCGGCCGCCCCGGCGAGCTTGCCGAGGTCCTCAGCCGCCTTGGTCAGGCGCTTGCCCCGAGGGGCCTACTGGCCGGCGGCGTTCGCGGTGGAGTGGAACAGGATCCGCCGCACGGTGAGCTCGGGATCGCTCTTCCTCGCCCCCTTCAGGGTATGGGTGTCCTCCAGCACCCGGTAGCTCTCACGCCGCACGGCTGCCTTGCCCGCGTCACTGCCCGGTACCCAGTCCACGGTCGTGGCCCGGGTGAGGTCGAGGGCGGCATAGACCTCGTCCTTGACCTGCGCGGCCGGGGACGGAGCGATGAACTGAACCCCGGCCCTCAGCAGGGCGGCGACGTAGGAGTACGACACCAGTTTGGAGTCGGCGACCATCATCCCGGCTCGATCCCGAAGACTTCCTCCACCGCCCACGTGCGAGCCCAGTCCCCGACCCGCACCAACGGTGCAGGCCCGGTCGGCCGGTTGGCCACCAGCGCCTCGATGACCTGCCCGTGCGTCACAAGCGCGCTGACGCCACCAGGGCACACCTCATCGGTGATCCCGGCCAGATCCAGCCGACGAGTGAACTCGGAAACGACAGGCAGAGCGCCCAGACGTTTCTCCACCACGGACGTCACCGCTACTTCAAAACGCTGACGCTGAGACCGTGGCCGCGGGGACCGGGAAGTCTTCGGCACACCCCACCCAACGCCACACCCCGGCCCGAGGACACCCCGATCGTTCAGACCATACGAATCAACGACCCGCGAAGTCCGGGTCTAGGGTTCGTAGATCCATTCCAGGTAACGCTCGATCTCGTCCGCCGCGCGCCGCGCGCCTCCCGCACGGCGTGCCTGGCGTTGGAGTGCACGTACTTGGCGGCCCGTCTCCAAGTCGCCGACGAGCACGACGACCGCGTCCACGAGCGATTGCGGACCGGCGGCCTCCGGCGGCATCTGCACCCCGAGTCCAAGTTCCACCACCCGGTCGGCCACCGCACGTTCGCTGGCGCACGTGGGCACTGTGACCAGTGGCGTATTGAAATAGAGAGACTCCATTACGCTGTTCAGGTCCGAGTGGCAGACGAACGCCGACGCGCAGCGCAGCACCACCGAACGCGGAACCCATTCATGCACTTCGACGTTGGGCAACTGCTCGGCCGCCTGAAGCACACCTTCCGAATTGCTGTTCGTCATGATCACCACGTGCAGCGGCTGTCCGGCGAGGGCATCCACGCAGCTCCGGAGGAAATCCGCGTCCGCACCGAGGAGTTCGGGGTCGAGGGCGAGGCACACCACGGGCAGGCCGGTCGCGGGCAGCTGCCAGCGCTCATTCATCCGGCGTTCCGGTATGCAGGGACCGACGAACGCCACACGACTGTCGAAGAGGTGCCCGTCTGCCTGAAACTCCTTGGGCAGCAGAGCAATCGACAGGGGCTCGGGTCTCGTACAGAAGTCGCTTGGCGACAAACCTGCTTGCTCCGCCGGGGAGACAAAGCGGAACAGCCGCTCCCGGATGTCCGCGGGAAGGCCACTGACGCACTCGTCGATACCGGAATCGGATACGGCGGCGTCGTCACGAACCAGGACGTCGCCGTTGGCGAAGGACGGGTAGATCTGCACCGCCGGCCGGTTCCAGCGAAAGGTCAGCAATCGAGCGGTAATCCGGGTCGAAGCCTCGTACAGCACCAGGTCGGGCACGTCGTCGGCGAAGTCGGCATAGATCGCCTCCGCCCAGTCGAGCGTGGCTTCGACACACACGGGGTCCGCCGGCCCGCTGCATCCCCAGAGGTCGGTCTGCAGTCCGTAGGTGGGGCAGGACTCGTGGACCAGGACGTCGACGCCGGTGATGGCGGCACGCTCGGCGAACTCCTGAGTGGTGACGTAGGTGATCCGGTGATCCCTGCGGTTCAGTTCCTGGGCTATCGGCAGCATCGACCGGCTCTGGGTCTCGGCAGGAGCGCTGAGAACGACAATGCTGTAGCGCGACGGGGGGGGATCTTCGGCCATGAATACGACCTCCCCCGCTCCCTGTGCCCGAGGCGCGGTTCGTCGCCTCCCGCAAGGCCCGGGTGGATTTCCACGGGGAACTTGGTTTGTTAACAACTCGCTCAAATTGAGATCGCGTCCTGTGGTCAGGCGCCGGAGCGTACCACGCACGAGGCGCCATGCGAATACAGTCGGCCGACTTCATCTGGCCGACTCAGTAATGTCCGGTCTGCACGGGAACCATCCGAACGCACTACAAATATCCTTACTTCTGGGAAAATAACCGGTCCGCACATGAATCTTTCACAACACGGGGAAATACCTTGATCCAGGAGAGGAGGCGCACGCTTACATCGAGATAAATTCACTGTAAACTATTTCGCTGGACACAACAAAGCCCCTAACCAACCCCCTAAGGGGTGATTATTGCTGAATTCAAGCCACCCAATTCCACGATTGGCTGACTCACGCCGGGTGGGGAGCACGAAGCCCCGGTGCGCTGTGGGCGTCACCGGGGCCGCTTGCGGAATATTCCGTTCCCGCGAGCGGATGCGGGAACGTCAGATCTCCGGAAGTTTCAGTTTCCAGAAGGTTCAATTCTGATGGTTTCCAGGAGGGATCCAAGCCATTTCTCGACGGATTCGGCCGTGGTGGGGGCCGAATCCTCCAGCAGGGTGAAATGGTTCCCCGGAATCTCACGCAGTGTGTGCGGGGCCGGCCAGGAGGAGCGCCAGCTCTCGTCGCCATCGGCGCTCACGGCCGCCCCGGGCTCCCCGGCTCGACCCATGAATGATTCTGTCGGTCGTACGAACAGGACGGGTGCCGCGACTGACTGCGGACCACACTGGGTGATGAGTGAGCTGTACCGGCCCATGGCCGACAGCCTGGCCGCGGTGAAGATGCCGAAGGCATCCTCGCGCTCCAGCATCCCGTCCAGCATCTGTGCCCAGAGGCCGTCGGACGAGTCGTCCGCGTTCGCCGAGCCGTCCGCGGCAGCCTGCTCATCGCTCTTGTCGGTGGGAAGATAGGTGTCCAGCAGCACGATCGCGGCAGGCATCACCCCTTCGCTCTCCAGGCGGCTGGCCGTGGCATGCGCGAGCTGGCCGCCGGAGGAGTAGCCGACCAGTGCGAACGGTTCTTCACCAGCCAGCCGCCGTACGCTCTCGGCGAAGTGGTCGACGACTGCGTCCACCGAGTCCGGCAGCTGCTCCCCGTCCACGAATCCGGGCGGCGTCACCACATGCACATCGCGCACACCCCTGAAGTTCGCGGCGAGCCGCGCGTACTGTTGGGCTCCGGCGAGCGCCATCGGCGATGGAAAGCAGATCAGCGACGGACCGCGGGGGCCGCGGGCCAGCCTCACCGGCGGGCTCACGGTATGCAGTTGGGAGGCAGTCCGGAAGGAGGGACGCAGCTCGGCCACTGCGTTCAGCAGTGCGGTGCCTTCTGCCATCTTTCCCTCCTTCACCGCGGCCCGGAACAGCTCGCTGAGGATCTCCGGCATGCGCGACGGGCCAGCGGCGGCAACGGCGACACGGGGGGCAGCGGCAGCGGATGCCTGCGCTGACGGGGCGGAGCCCAGTTCGGTACGCAAGTACGAGGCGAGCCGGGCCGGGTTGCCGAGATCGAACACCGCTGCGGCCGGGACTTCCAGCCCGGTGGCGCGTTGCAGACTCATCCGCAGTTCTGTCGCGGAGAGCGAGTCGACTCCGGCCTCCAGGAAGCCGCGCTCCGGATCGACCTCACCGGCAGAGTCATGGCCCAGGACCGCAGCCATGTGTCCCACCACCACTTCGATCAGCAGCTTCTCTTGTTCAGGTGCGGGGAGTTCGGCCAGGCGTGCGAGCAGCCGGACCGCCGCCAGGCCGTCGGAGGGCTCCTGGCCGGCCGCAGAATCAAGCCCGTCGGTGACAGCTCCACCAAAGAGCGCGGGCGAGTCGATCCAGTAGCGGCGATGTTGAAAGGCGTAGGTGGGCAGGTCCACTGCCCGTGCGCCACTGCCCTTGTACAGCGCCTGCCAGTCCACTGCGGCTCCGCCGACGTGCAGCAGTCCCAGTCCTGCCAGAACCACCCGGGCCTCGTCACGCCGCTTGCGCATCATGGGCACCACGGTCACCCGCTCGGCCTCGCCTGCCTCCAGGCACGGCTGTACCAGCCCTGACAGCACCGCGTCCGGTCCCAGCTCCACGAATCGCGTTACGCCACGTGCCACTGCGGCGCGTATGGCGTCGTTGAAGCGGACGGCTTCGCGGACGTGGGTCACCCAGTAGTCGGGGGACGTGAGCTCACCCGGCGTGGCGGTGCGTCCGGTGACGTTCGAGATGACCGGGGTACGGGGCTCGCTGTAGGCGAGGCCCGACACCACCGTGCGGAACTCGTCCAGCATCGGGTCCATCAGCGGGGAGTGGAAGGCGTGCGAGACCTTCAGGTACGAGGTCTTGCCGCCCTGGGCGCGTACCGCTTCCACGACCTTGTCGACGGAGGCCGCCGTGCCGGAGACCACCACTGCGCGAGGGCCGTTTACCGCCGCGATCGCCGCGTTGCCGACGCCGTTGAGGTGGGTGCGGACATCGTCTTCGGTGGCCTGGAGGGCGGCCATGGTGCCGCCGTCGGGCAGGGCCTGCATGAGGCGGCCGCGCGCGGCGACCAGGGTGCAGGCGTCGGCGAGGGAGAACACGCCGGCGGCGTGCGCCGCGCTGATCTCGCCGATGGAGTGCCCGGCCAGCAGATCGGGGCGTACACCCAGCGACTCCACCAGGCGGAACAGGGCCGTCTCGACAGCGAACAGGGCGGGCTGGGCGTACTCCGTCCGGTCCAGCAGCACCGCCAGGTCCGAACCCTCCTGAGCGAAGAGCACGTCTTTCAGGGGGTGGTCCAGCAGGGGGTCCAGATGTCCGCACACCTCGTCCAGGGCTGCCGCGAACACCGGAAACGCTGCGGCGAGTTCACGGCCCATACCGGGGCGTTGGGCACCTTGTCCGGTGAACAGGAAGGCGGTCCTGCCGCTGGTGCGGGCGACTGCGCGGACGAGTTCGGTGGCGGGGGTGTCCTGGCTCAGGGCGCGCAGTCCGGTGCTGAGTTCTGCCGGGTCGGTGCCGGTGATGACGGCGCGGTGTTCCAGGTGTGCGCGGGTGGCGGCCAGGGCGTACCCGATGTCGGCCGGGGCGGGTGCGTCGGTGCGTTCCAGGAGGTTGAGCAGTCCGGCTGCCTGGGCGCGCAGCGCGTCCGGGCTGGCGCCGGACACCGGCCAGAGCACCGGCCCGGTGGTGTCACCGCGCTTCGGCCCGGCCGTCTCGGCCGGTGCCGGTGCCGGTGCCTGTTCCAGGATCACGTGCGCGTTCGTACCACTGATCCCGAACGACGACACCGCCGCACGTTTGGGCCTGCCCGCTGCCCACGGCCGGGACTCCGTCAGCAGTTCCACGCCGCCGGCCGTCCAGTCCACCTTCGACGACGGCTCGTCCACGTGCAGGGTCTTGGGCAGTACGCCGTTGCGCATCGCCATGACCATCTTGATGATCCCGGCCACACCTGCCGCAGCCTGCGTGTGCCCCAGGTTCGACTTCACCGACCCCAGCCACAGCGGGCTCTCGGCCGGCCGGCCCTTGCCGTAGGTGGCCAGCAGTGCCTGCGCCTCGATCGGGTCACCCAGAACCGTGCCCGTTCCGTGTGCCTCCACCACATCGACCTGGTCCGCCGACAGCCTGGCATTCGCCAACGCCGCCCGGATCACCCGCTGTTGGGCCGGTCCGTTGGGCGCGGTGAGACCGTTGCTGGCGCCGTCCTGGTTGACCGCACTGCCCCGCACCACCGCGAGCACCCGATGCCCGTTGCGCCGCGCGTCGGAGAGTCGCTCCACCACGAGCACGCCGACGCCCTCGGAGAACCCCGTGCCGTCGGCCGCCTCGGCGAAGGACTTGCAACGGCCATCGGCCGCAAGCCCGCGCTGCCGGCTGAAGTCGACGAAGGTCCCAGGTGTCGACATCACCGTGACGCCTGCCGCCAGCGCGAGCGAACATTCGCCGTTGCGCAGCGCCTGGCCAGCCAGGTGCAGGGCCACCAGCGACGACGAGCACGCCGTGTCCACCGTCATCGCCGGCCCCTCAAGACCGAGGGTGTAGGAGACACGGCCCGAGACAACGCTGCCGCTTCCGTAGCTGTTGATGTAGTCGTGGTACATCACACCGGCGAACACACCCGTGCGGCTGCCGCGGAGAGTGCCCGGATCCAGCCGCGCGTTCTCCAGCGCCTCCCAGGAAGCCTCCAGCAGCAGCCGCTGCTGCGGGTCGATGGCACGCGCCTCACGCGGTGCCACGCCGAAGAAGGCCGGGTCGAAGTCGGCGGCGTCGTAGAGGAACCCGCCGTGACGGGAGTACGAGGTGCCGTCGTGCTCCGGGTCGGGGTCGTACAGGGCATCGAGGTCCCAGCCCCGGTCCTCGGGAAACCCGGATATGGCATCAGCCTCTTCGGAGACCAGCCGCCACAGATCCTCCGGCGACCGGACACCGCCCGGGTAGCGGCAGGACATGCCCACGATGGCGAGCGGCTCCTGCGCCATGCCGGTCAGCTTGCGGTTCTGCTCGCGCAGACGCTCGGTCTCCTTGACGGATGTCCGCAGAGCGTCGACGAGCCTCGCGTCGGGCCGATCGGGTTGCGGAGTCTGAGTGGGCCGGCTGGGACGACTGGGCTCAGTCATTGCGGTGTCACTTCTCCCGCGTCATGTCGTTGACGTCGAATTCGTCGTACACGTTGTCGGATTCGTAGGCCGCGTCGTGGGCCGGGTCTTCGGACAGGTCGTCGTGGGCGGAACCAGAGTCCGCGAGAGCCATGCTGATCAAGGCCTCGGTGTCCATGGCATCGATGGAGTCTGCGGCTTCGTCCGCCTCTTCCGCCGCGAGTCCGGCTTCGATTCCGGCGAGTTCCAGCAGGCTGTCCATCAGGCCGGCCTCCCGCAGCCGGGACAGCGGGATCGCGGCGAGCGCGGTACGGATACGGTTCTCCGCCGACCCGGTATCCGTTGCGCTCGGGTCGTCCTCTGTCTGCGGAGCGAACTCCTCCCACAGGTGACCCGCGACCGCCTGAGTACTGGGGTAGTCGAAGATCAGCGCAGCCGGCAGACGCAGGCCGGTGGCCGCGTTGAGGCGATTGCGGAACTCCACGGCGGTGAGCGAGTCGAACCCCAGGTCGCTGAACGACCGGTCGGAGTCCACGGCTTCGGTTTCGGCATGGCCGAGTACCGCCACGGCTTGCGCGCGCACCACCTCGATCAGCAGATCCTTCCGCTCGTGTGCGGGCGTGTCCGCGAGCCGGGCGCGCAAGCTCTGCGAGTCGGCGGGCGACTGCGAAAGGGAGTGCGCGATCCGCCGTGCGGGCGCGCGCACCAAGCCGCGGAAGAGCGGCGGAAGTTCCCCCTCACCGCTCTGCGCCATGGCGCGAACGTCCAACACAGCCGGTACGAGGAGCGCGTCGGCCGGGTTGCCGATCTGGTCCTGGTCGAGCACAGCCGTATCGAACAGGGCCAGGCCCTGCTGGGCGGAGAGTGCCCCGGCACCCGCGCGTGCCATGCGGTGCGCATCGGTGCCGCTCAGCGTGCCGGCCATGCCGCCGTCGTCCGCCCACATGCCCCAGGCCAGCGAGCTGGCCACCAGGCCATGGGCCCGGCGGTGCTGGGCCAGCGCATCCAGGAAGGCATTGGCTGCCGCGTAGTTGCCCTGCCCCGGTACGCCCAGCGCCCCGGCGATGGAGGAGAAGAGCACAAACGCGGACAGGCCGAGGTCGCGGGTCAGCTCGTGCAGGTTCCAGGCCGCGTCGGTCTTGGGCCGGAGCACGGTGTCCATGCGTTCCGGAGTCAGCGAGCCGATGACTCCGTCGTCGAGCGTGCCGGCGACGTGCACGACACCGGTCAGCGGGTGGTCGGCCGGAACTGCCGCCAGCAGGGCGGCCAGTTGGGTGCGGTCGGCGACGTCACAGGCAGCAAGTGTCACGCCGGCGCCCAGCGCGGCCAGCTCGGCGGCACCGGGTGCGTCCGGACCCCGGCGGCTGGCCAGCAGTACATGGCCGGCCCCGTGTTCGGCCACCAGGTGGCGTACGACCAAGGCCCCCAGCGCGCCAGTGGCACCAGTCACCAGAACCGTGCCGTCGGCATCCCAGACCTTCCGCTCGGACGGGACATCGGCATCGGCGGGCCGGGCCGCGGCAGACACCCGCGCCAATCGCGGGACGTACACGTCGCCCTCACGCAGCGCGAGTTGCGGCTCATCTGTATGCACGGCCCGAGGCAGTGCGGCGAGAGAGGCATCGTGGCCGTCCACGTCGATCAGTACGATCCGGCCCGGATTCTCCATCTGCGCCGACCGTACGAGACCGCCCACTGCGGCACCCGCGAGATCACTCACGTCGCCGGCCGCCGTCGGGACCGCGCCCTGTGTCACCACCACCAGGGTCGACGCGGCGAACCGCTCGTCCGCCAGCCATGTCTGAAGGTCGGCGAGGGTCCGATGCGTACGCTCGCGCACCGCGGCCGCGACATCCACTCCAGCCTCGGCCGTACGGGTGTCTCCGACGACCGGCAGGACGACTACGCTCGCGTCGCCGGCGTCGCGCAGCTCCGGTACCACCGCGCTGCTCTCCACCACGGTGGCGAGAGATTCCGACCACTCGACGGCATTCGAACCGACCACTACCCACTTGCCGTTGTCGGCCAAAGCGGGAGCCGAGGGTGACGGAGCCCAGTCGACCCGGTACAGGGAGTCGTGGAACTCGGTGCGTGCCTGGGCCAGTTGCTCCTCGGAGATCGGCCGGACATCCAGCCGCTCCACCGAGACCACCGCACGACCCGCGGCATCCGCCACCTCAAGCGACACCGCACCGGAGCTCAGCGGACGCACCCGCACCCGCAGCGCCGACGCACCCGTCGCGAACAACTCCACACCCGACCACGCGAACGGCAGACCAGCCCGCTCCCCCGCACCCGTCAGACCCACCGCATGCAACGCCGCATCCAACACCGCCGGATGCACACCAAACCCCTCAACCCCCACATCCTCCGGCAACACCACCTCAGCAAACACATCCTCGCCCAGCCGCCACGCAGCCCTCAGACCCTGGAACACCGGGCCGTACACCAACCCCCCTTCCGCATATCGCTCGTACACACCCTCAACCGAGACCGGCACCGCACCCACCGGAGGCCACACGGCGAATTCGGACTCGTCCGCGCGACCGCGTGTCCCCGTGCCGAGCACACCCGCGGCGTGCCGCGTCCACGACGCGTCACCCATCACGTCCTCCTCGCCGCGCGAGTGGATGCTGAACGTGCGGCTGCCCGAGTCGTCAGGCGCGTTGACCACGAGCTGGGTGTGGATCACTCCGTGCTCCGGGAGCACCAGCGGAGTCTCCAGGGTCATCTCCGACAGCAGCGCGCAGCCCACCTGGTCACCGGCCCCGATCGCCATCTCGACAAAGCCTGTGCCGGGGAAGAGCACGGTGTCACCGATGGCGTGGTCGGCCAGCCATGGCTGGGTCCGGGTGGAGAGCCGGCCGCTGAAGAGCAGACCGTCCGGCTCGGCGAGCACGGCGGCTGCTCCCAGCAGCGGGTGATCGCCTGCGCCGGATGCCGCACCGAACGGGGAGTAACCGTCGATCCAGTAGCGCCGGCGCTGGAAGGGGTAGGTGGGAAGGTCGACCTGCTGAGCTGTTCCTGAGGCGTGCAGGCCCGCCCACTGGACGGTGTGGCCACTGGTCCAGAGGTGGGCCAGCGCGGAGAGGGTTTCGGCCTGTTCGGGGCGGTTGCGGCGTAGGAGGGGGATGAATGCAACTGTGATGTCGTCGGGCAGGGCGTCGGGGGCCATGGCGGTCAGGACCGCGTCCGGGCCGATCTCCAGGAAGGTGGTGACGCCCTCGGCCGCCAGAGCCTGGATGCCATCGGCGAAGCGGACGGCATCGCGGACGTGGGACACCCAGTAGTCGGGGGAAGTGAGTTCACCGGGTGCGGCGGTACGGCCGGTGACGTTCGAGACGACGGGGATACGGGGCTCGCTGTAGGTGAGTCCCGTCACCACTGCCTTGAACTCCTCCAGCATCGGGTCCATCAGCGGGGAGTGGAAGGCGTGCGACACCTTCAGCCGGGACGTCTTTCGGCCCTGTGCCCGCAGTTCTTCCACCACCGAGTCGACGGTGTCCTTGCTGCCGGAAATGACCACCGCACGGGGACCGTTGACCGCCGCGACCGCAGCGTCCTCGGCGCGGTCCAGGAGCGTGAGGATCTCGTCCTCGGTGGCCTGGACGGCGGCCATGATGCCGCCGTCAGGCAGGGCCTGCATGAGCCGGCCGCGCGCGGCGACCAGGGAGCAGGCGTCGGCGAGGGAGAACACGCCGGCGGCGTGCGCCGCGCCGATCTCGCCGATGGAGTGCCCAGCCAGCAGATCGGGGCGTACACCCAGCGACTCCACCAGGCGGAACAGGGCCGTCTCGAAAGCGAACAGGGCGGGCTGGGCGTACTCCGTCCGGTCCAGCAGCACCGCCAGGTCCGAACCCTCCTGAGCGAAGAGCACATCCTTCAGGGGGTGGTCCAGCAGGGGGTCCAGGTGCCCGCACACCTCGTCCAGGGCTGCCGCGAACACCGGGAACGCCGCAGCGAGTTCACGGCCCATACCGGTCCGCTGCGCGCCCTGGCCCGTGAACAGGAACGCCAGCAGACCCTCGGTCACCGCCCCTTCGACCACACCCGGCGCACCCTCGCCAGCAGCCAATGCCCGTAGACCTGCGATCAGTTCATCACGTCCGGTACCCGCAATCACCGCACGGTGGTCCAGCTGCGCCCGCGTCGTCGCCAGTGCGACGCCCACATCCACCGGCTCGGGAGCGTCCTCGCGCCCCACCAGGCCCAGCAGCCCCGCCGCCTGCGCGCGCAACGCCGCCGCGTTCGTGGCGGACACCGGCCACGCCAAGGTCCCGGGACGGCCGGCCAGCTCGTTCGCCGGCCGCAGCCCGGAGGCGGACCCGGAGCCGACGGGCTCGGGGGCCTGCTCAATGATCACGTGCGCGTTCGTGCCGCTGATCCCGAAGGACGAGACGGCCGCGCGCCTCACTTCCCCGGCCTCCCAGGGCCGGGACTCCGTCAGCAGTTCCACACGGCCGGCCGTCCAGTCCACCTTTGACGACGGCTCGTCCACGTGCAGGGTCTTGGGCAGTACGCCGTTGCGCATCGCCATGACCATCTTGATGATCCCGGCCACACCCGCGGCGGCTTGGGTGTGTCCCAGGTTCGACTTGATGGAGCCGAGCCACAGCGGGTGCTCGGCGGCGCGGTCACGTCCGTACGTCGCCAGCAGCGCCTGGGCCTCGATCGGGTCGCCCAGGACCGTGCCCGTACCGTGTGCCTCCACCGCGTCGATCTGGTCCGCCGACAGCCTGGCATTCGCCAAGGCCGCCCGGATCACCCGCTGTTGGGCCGGGCCGTTCGGCGCCGTCAAGCCGTTGCTCGCGCCGTCCTGGTTCACTGCGCTGCCGCGTACCACCGCAAGCACCTGGTGACCGTTGCGTCGCGCGTCCGAAAGCCGCTCCACCACCAGCACGCCGACGCCCTCGGACCAGCCGGTGCCGTCCGCCGCCTCGGCGAAAGACTTGCAACGACCGTCGCCCGCCAGGCCGCGCTGCCTGCTGAATTCGATGAAAGTGGCGGGTGTGGACATCACCGTCACGCCGCCGACCAGGGCGAGGGAGCATTCGCCGGTGCGTAGAGCCTGGCCCGCCAGGTGCAGGGCCACCAGGGACGACGAGCACGCCGTGTCCACAGTCACGGCCGGCCCTTCCAGGCCGAAGGTGTAAGCGATACGGCCGGAGACGATGCTGCCCGCGCTGTGACTGGTCGGGTAGTCGTGGTACATCAGGCCTGCGAAGACGCCGGTCGAGCTGCCCTTCACGGTCGCGGGGTCGATGCCTGCCCGCTCGAACGCCTCCCAGGAGGCCTCCAGCAGCAGTCGCTGCTGCGGGTCCGTGCTCAGTGCTTCGTTCGGGCTGATCCGGAAGAAGGCGGCGTCGAAGTCGGCCGCGTCGTGCAGGAAGCCGCCCTTGTTCACGTACGTGGTGTCCGGCCGCTCGCCGTTCGGGTCGAAGATCGCGCTGGTCTCCCAGCCGCGGTCCTGCGGGAACTCGGAGACGGTGTCATTGCCCTCGGAGACCAGTTTCCACAGGTCTTCGGGCGACTCGATGCCGCCGGGATAGCGGCAGGACATGCCCACGATGACGATCGGGTCGTCGGTTACGAGCCCCTCGTGGCTCACCGGCGCAACAGCGGGGGTGTCGAGCGTGCCGAGGAGTTCATCGTGGAGATGGTCCGCGAGGTCGCCGGCAGTCGGGTAGTCGAAGACGAGAGTGGCCGGCAGGCGCAGGCCGGTCGCCGCGTTCAGCCCGTTGCGCAGTTCCACCGAGGTCAGCGAGTCGAAACCCAGGTCACTGAAGGCGCGGTCCGGCGCGATGGCCGCGGGCGTCGCATGACCCAATACGTCGGCGACCTGTCCCCGCACCACATTGAGCAGCGCGCGTTCCCGCTCGGCCGGGGTGAGTGCGGACAGCTGATGGTGCAGCGTGTCAGCGGTGGTGCCGTCGCTGATGGCAGCGGTACGTCGCACCGTGGGGACCAGGTGGTGGTAGAGGGACGGGAGTGCGGTGCCCTGTGCTCGCAGCGCCTCCACATCAAGACGTACCGGTACCAACGCCGCGTCCGCCCGCGCACCCGCATCAAACAACCGCAAGCCGTCCACCACCGACAACGGCAACACACCGCCCCGCGCCATCCGCGAACGATCGCCCTCCGACAACCCACCACCCATACCCCCCACACCCGTGTCACCCCAGAGACCCCACGCCAACGAAGCACCCGGCAACCCCTCCGCCACCCGAAACTCCACCAAACCGTCCAAAAACGCATTCGCCGCCGCATAATTCCCCTGCCCCGGCACCCCCAACACACCAGCAGCAGACGAAAACACCACAAACGCATCCAACGCCAAACCCCGCGTCAACTCATGCAAATTCCACCCACCCAACACCTTCGGCCGCAACACCGCACCCAACCGCTCCGCAGTCAGCGAACCCACCAAACCGTCATCCAGCACACCCGCCGCATGCACCACCCCACACAACGGAAACTCCTCAGGAATCCCCGCCAACACCCCCTCCAACGCACCACGATCCGCCACATCACACGCCACCAACTCCACCGACACCGCACCCAACCCCAACAACGACGCCACCAACTCACCCGCACCCTCAGCACCACC
>NZ_JBHVWT010000012.1:76365-208024 GCF_042882135.1 Streptomyces sp. NPDC058240 | reverse complement strand
CGGTACCGAAGCCGGTGCGGGCGGGGGGGGGGGTTTTTTTTTTTTTTTTTTTTTTTTTGTTTTTCCCTGGGTTGGGGGGTCTTTCTTTTCCGCCCCCCCCCCACCAAGCCGTTCCCGGATCAGCCGCAGCCGCCCGCGTGCCCCTCGTCCAGGCCGTACGCGGCTATGAAGCCGGTGGACGCGGTTCCCGGGGTGGCCAGTTCGTTCAGGGCGTCCACGTACTCTGCCAGCAGCTCGGCCCAGGGAGCTCCGCTGTCACGCACCAGCAGCTCCTGACCCACTGCTTCTCGTCGCTCGATTTCCGCCAGAACTTCCAGGGGGTGCTGAACCTGGGAGGGGCCGGGCTGGTTGTCGTACATCATTCCTCCTGTGTGAGTCCGGGCCCCGTTCAGGTCCCGCACCAACAGGTTCGGCGGTATCGATATATCAAATCCCCGGGACTTCTGTACGCGTCGATACAGAGCAGTACAGATCTCCATGGCTTCACGATGGAGGCCGTACAGAAGATGCGGGGAGAATCCTCGCCATGGAAAGTCGTATGAGGAGAATCGTTGTCGTGGGAGGCACGGCCGCCGGCTGGACCGCCGCCGCCCGGCTTGCGTCCGTATTTGGTGCCACGGTTTCCGTCGCGGTGCTCGAAACGCCGTCATCTTCGGCCGAAACCTCCGATACAGGCCTGGTCAGCGCCGTTCCGTCGACACTGCAACGAGAACTCTTCGACCGCCTCGGCGTCCCCGAGGACGAATGGATGCGGGCCTGTGGCGCTTCCTTCAAAACAGCCGTCCGCTATGTGAATTGGCGTACGGAAGGGGGTGCTGAAACTGCTCGGCGCATGGCTGGGGGAGGCGGTGTGGATCATTTCTACCGCCCCTGCGCGCCGCTGCCGGAGTGCGAGGAATTCACACTCCTCGAATGCTGGCGGCACCGGCGGAGCAGCGGAGAGACCATCGAGGCCTTCGATTACGCGTGTTTCCGTGAACCGCCACTGATGGACGCCGGGAAATCGCCGCGCTGGATGGACGGACGCGCGGCGGTTCCGTACGCCTGGCACATCGACACCCGTATGTTCACCGCATACCTGCGGAATCTCGCGATGCGGCGATTCGGTGTACGCGCGGTCCGCGACGAGCTGCTGTACGCCGAGCGCGACGAGCGCGGGATGCTGACCGTGCTGCACACCGTGAAGTCGGGCACGGTCGCCGGCGATCTCTTCCTGGACTGCACCGGGGGCGAGCGGCTGCTGCTGGGCGGGACGCTGGGGGAGCCCTTCGTCGACGCGCACGAGAACCTGGTGTGCGACAGCGCGGTCACCGTCACCCTCCCGCGGGAGGACGCGGCGCACGGCATCGAACCGTTCACCACCGTCACCGCGCTGCCCAACGGCTGGGCTTGGAAGATGCCGCTGCTGGGCAGGTTCGGCGCCGGCCACGCCTACGCACGCGACCGGACGGAGCCGGACGAGGCGTCGAGCGCTCTGCGCGAGCTGTGCGGCCCGCTCCCCGAGGGCGCCACGGTGCGGCACATCGACCACCGCATCGGGCGAAGCCGTCGCGCCTGGGTGAAGAACTGCGTCGCCGTGGGCGGAGCGGCGTTCGTCCTGGAACCCCTGGCGGACGACGGCCTGGGCGAGGTCCTGCACCAGATGGACCGCCTGGTACGGGACTTCCCGTCCCACGGGGACCGGGAGGCCCCGGCGGCGCGCTACAACCGTGCGGTCCGGGCCCGCTACGACGCGGCCCGTGACCTCACCCGGCTCCGGTACGCCCTCGCACCCCGGCGGGACACCCCGTTCTGGACGGCCGTGAGCGAACTCCCGCTGCCGGACGCCCTGCGGGAGTGCCTGACGGCCTACCGCGCGGGCCTGTCCCCGGACCCGGCCGCCCATGAAGTCGCGTACTACTGCCTGCTGGCCTCACTCACCACGGACCGCTCGGCACCCCGGTCCGCCCTGACCCATCGCCCGGCCGCCCGCCGGGCGGCGGAGGCCCGGTTCCTGCAGATCAAGCGCCAGCAGCAGATCCTGCTGGAGACGCTGCCCACGGCGCAGGAGTATCTGTACCGCCTCCACACCCGCCCGTCGCCCGCCGTTGCCGTCCGACGGCCCGACACAGGACGTCCGGTCGGGTACGCCGAACACGGCCGGGATGCTTCGCGCCCGCCCGTGCCGCGGCCCCGCGCGATCAGGTAGACCGGGACGCTGCTCCGCCCCTGTGGGAAACTCGGTCCTGCGCTGCGCAGGGGCGCCTCCTCGCGCCCGGGAGGGTGTGTTCCACCAGCCTGTCACCTCGAAGGGAGCTCTCCGGATGCGCATCGGGATCGTCGGCACCGACAACAGCCATGTCGACCAGATCATCCGCCACCTCAACGTCGACGAGGCCGGTGGCGACGCACGCGTCGTGGCGCTCAGCGGTGGGCGCGGTCGGCGCAACGACACACTGGCGGCCACCGGAGGCATCGCGGAGATCGTCGACGAGCCCACCGGGATGCTGGGGCTGGTCGACGCCGTCGTCGTCGCGGACCGGGACGGCGCGCACCACCGGGACCAGGCGACCCCCTTCCTGACCGAAGGCCTTCCGGTGTTCGTCGACAAGCCCCTCGCCCGCACCGTCGAGGACGCTCGGGCCCTGATCGACACCGCACGCGCCCATGACGCACCGCTCACCTCGTCCTCGGCGCTCCGCTGGATTCCCGACACCGACGCGCTGGTGGCCCGGTCGGCGCCGGGAGGGAAGTCGCACCTGGTCGTCGTGTCCGGTCCCGCCGATCCGGCCGGCGACCACGGCGGGATCTTCTTCTACGGCATCCACGCGGTGGACATCGCCCTGCGGCTCGCCCCCGGTGAGATCTCCGGAGTCCGGACGGACGTCACCGGCACCACGGTCACCGCGTCGTTCACCGCGGGCGACACCCGCGTCGTCGTGAACCTCGTCAAGCCCGGCAGCACGGAACAGATCCCCTTCCACGGAATGACGTTCACCCGGGAGAGCATGGTCCAGCAGACCCTCGTTCCGGGCGCGGACTACTGCGTGCCCGGCCTCGAAGCGTTCCTGGAGATGGCTCGCACGGGCAGGCCGCCGATCGGCTACGGGGATCTGCTGCGCCCCATCGAGGTTCTTGAATCCGTCGCCACCGCCCTGTGCGAGGCGCCGGCCGACATCCGGCCGTAACCCGAGCGCATGCACGCCCGGGTTACGGCCGGGCGAAGAGAATCGAGCCGACAGACATACCTCGCAGGGCAATTGGCCTGGTAGGCGTACTGCTCGGGCGTCCGGCCGCGCCGATTCAGTAAGCCCTCGCTTGACATGTGCAAGCTAAAGTGAATCACTATCTGTATTCGCATGGTCGCCATGGGTGATGACGATGTGACCTGGGGCACAAGATCCTTGACAGTCGCCGGGCGGTTGCCGAAAGCTCATTCATCATTGGTCTGGACCACAATGAATGGGCGGGGTTCATGTTCAAGCCGTCGCGTGCCTCTGCTGTGGGTGTGCTGCTCTCCAGGACTGAACGCCGTTTCAGATCAATGGCGTTGGCATCCGGGCGGAGCGCCGTCCGGGAGTCCGTACCGGTGTGCGCCGATGCCGCCCGGGAGAGCTGATGGACCAACAGCTCTCCGATGTACGCCTGGCATTGTGCGAGTTGTGGCAGGCGTTCGGTGCCGCCGCACTGCTGGTCCGATACGGCCCCGAGGCCCCCTGGCCGCATTCCTCCTGGGCCCGTGAGGCGCACGGGGCGCTGACGCCGCGTCTGAGGT
Source organism: Streptomyces sp. NPDC058240 (assembly GCF_042882135.1). NCBI lineage: Bacteria > Bacillati > Actinomycetota > Actinomycetes > Kitasatosporales > Streptomycetaceae > Streptomyces > Streptomyces sp. NPDC058240. The sequence continues at coordinate 204,270 of NZ_JBHVWT010000012.1, read as the reverse complement.
CGGTGGTCGCCCTGGCCCGGCCACGCGGGCGCATTCCCTCGTTCCTGACGGGAGGCGTCACCTCCCGTCAGGCGGGTGTCGTCGATGAGCTCGACGACATGGCACGCGTATCGGCCGGACTCGTCCGTGACGAGCTCGCCCGTGAGTACCCGCAGGCGTTCGCGGACCCGTTGATCGCCGCCATGGTCCGCGACCCCGAAGCGCAACTCGGTTATCTGGCGGTCGAATTGTCGAACTTCTGGCGAACCGCGATCGAGCCGCGGGGGATCGGGCTGGCGCGCTCCCTGGAGGAGGAGATCCTCTTCCGCTCGCGCACCCTGGCGATGGGCGGGGGTGTGGCATTGCTCCGCGACCTCGGGATCCCGTTCGAGCACACGGACGGTGTGGATCGCGTGACCGCCGTGCCGATGCTGTTCGCGGACGCCACCCACTGGTGGTCGGTCGCCGACGGGCGGACCGTGGTCTCCTTCGCGGCGCGGGGAGCGGGACTCCTGTACGCCGATCCGGAGCGGGCCGGCGCCGAACAGCCCTCGCGCGAGGACCGGTTGGCGATCCTGCTGGGCCGGGGGCGCGCCTCCGTCGTCCGTGAACTGGCCGTACCGATCACCACGTCCGCGCTCGCCGACCAGCTGGGGCTGGCCGCGAGCACGGTCTCCCAGCACCTGTCGGCCCTGGTCTCGGCGGGCGTGGTCCAACGCCACCGGGCCGGCACCCGCGTCCTGTACGAGCTGAATCGTTCGGGTGTGACGCTGACGCAGTGTCTGATGAACAAGTGATCTTCCGGGCTGGTCCGTGGTCGGGCTCCTCACCAGCGGTTTCGCCGGAAACAGCCCGGCGGCGCGGTGCGTGGCCGAGGCGATTCGGCGTACACCGAAAGGCTTGTCCGCCGCCCTGCGGTCGACAAGAGTCGAGGTGGGGAACAGCTCGGCCGAAGGCCGGCACAACGCCGGACTCGTGAGGCCGACGGCGACCCGGCCCCGACGACCGGGCCACGTCCATCGCTCTGTCCCGACACACACACCGCGCCGACGCCGACGATGACGACGAGCGGAGGCCGTTCCCGGCGCCCACCGACATTTCGAGCCTGGAGTGATTGCATGCCGACGCCCGAACCGTATCTGCATCGAGCCCCTTCGGAACTCCCGTATTTCAGCTCGGACGGTGAGGCATACCTGGCACGGACACCACTGAGGGACATCCGCAAGTCGCGGGAGCTCCGGGTGCTGTCCGAGGAGGACTTCGACTTCTGGCAGACCCATGGCTACGTCATCGTCAGGGAGGCGATTCCCGCCGCCGCGGCGAAACGCCTGCTGGACTTCACCTGGGACTTCCAGGGGCTCGATCCGGCACGGCCCGAAAGCTGGTACGAGGACCGGCCGTTCCGGACCGATCTGGACCGGGAGCTGCATGTCTACGGCTTCGTCGAGGCGTACCATCACCAGCTCATCTGGGACAGCCGACAGGCGCAGCGCGTCTACGACGCGTTCGTCGATGTGTGGGACTGCGAAGAGCTGTGGGTGACGCTGGACCGGCTCAATCTCAATCCGCCCAACGTCAAGAACCGTGATCGCGCACTCATCGAGCCCACGGACAAGGGCTTCGACATCGAGCTCCACTGGGATGTCGACACCACGCTCGGCGTTCTGCCCCAACGGGTCCAGGGGATCATCGCGCTCAACGACACCCGGCCCGAGCTGGGCGGCTTCCAGTGCTCGCCCGAACTGTTCCGCCGGTTCGAGCAGTGGAAGACCACTCAGCCGGAGGACCGGGACCCGATCAGGCCGGACGCCGACCGGGGGGAGTTTCCCGTGGTCCGGCCCGAACTCGGGGCCGGGGACCTGCTGATCTGGAACGGTCTGCTCGCGCACGGGGTGGCACGCAACACCTCGGACAACGGTGTGCGCGCGGTCCAGTACCTCTCCATGATGCCCGCACTGGAGTCGCACGAAGAGTTGCGGTGCTCCCGGGTCGAATCGTGGCGACGGCTCAGCACGCCGGACTGGAACAGGACCCTGGTCGGTGACGCCACGAGGCATGAATCCCTCAGGTACGGCACCGCCGTGCTGAACGGCCTCGGCGAGAAGCTGCTGGGGCTGACGTCCTGGAACGAGCGGGAATCCGAACGGTCGACGGGAGAGCCGGCATGCGCAGCATCTGCCTGACCCTTCCCACGAACAGGGCCTGCGCCGCCACGATAGCGGCCGTGGGCGAGGAAGCGGACTACGCGGCCGGGCACTTCGGCGTCGAGGTGCATGTGCTGATCCTGGACTCCTCCGGGAAGCAGACGTTCACCGAGCACGCCCAGGTCGTCGGCGAGGCCCGCCGGGCGCCGAATGTGATCGTGCATCACCTCGGTGAAGCGGAACAGAGGCACTTCCTGCGGCGGGTGATCCGGCGTTCCGGTGTCCTCAAGCCGGATCTGATGCTCGACCTCATGCTCCCGGCCGGTGTGTCCTACGGCGCCTGCACCAATCGCGCGTTCCTGATCGCCGGTGCGCTCGGGTGCCACTCGGTGCACCGCAGGGATTCGGACAGCACGTACCAGGTTCTGAACGGTGAGACGGTCTTTCCCGTTCACCATGAGCTCAGCTCGCTCGGGAAGACCGCGGCCGACGCGGCGAGCGGTGTGTCCGAGACCGTGCTCGACCCGGAGCACGCGCCCAAACCGGTGGTGATGGTGGGCAGTTCATTCGTGGGTGAACTGTCGGTGGACATCGGCGAGATCTCCCGGCTGGACCGCGACATCTACCACGACGTCGTCGGTCTCTGGGCTCCTCGCCACTGGTCGGACGAGCAGAAGAGGGAACTGGTCGACGAATCCTTCAGGGGAGCGGGCACCGACCCGTTCACCGGCGATCACTCGACCCTGACCCATGTCGATCCCATGCGTGTGGACATGTGCAACATCAGCTTCCTGCACGAGGTGTACGAGCGGGTGCCACTGCCGCCCGCGACCGACACCATCGGCAGCGACTACTTCCTGATGCACCTGGTGCACGACGGCACCCTGCCCGGCGTTCTGCACAACCGCCACATCGTGAACTACTACACGGCCGAACGCCGGACCGATGCCGGATTCATGGCCTACCAGCTGCGGCTGACGAAGTTCTTCCTGTCGATGCTCTACTTCAACTTCATCTACGACCGCATGGCGGCGGCCGGCGCCTCGTTGATCGACGGCGATTTCCACCTCCGCCCCGAAGCGGTGGCCGAGTTGGCGAGGGAGAGCGCCGGGTCGGACCGCGAGGAGAACGTACACCGGCTGGACGTCCTCAACCGCTCCTACCGGAAACTGGGCGGCAGATACGCCGAGTTCGCCGACATCCTGGCATCGCGTGGTCGACGACTGCTCGAAGAGGCCCAGGCGGACATCGAGGACTTCGCGCTGCTGACCGAGGCCTGGCGTCCCCTGATGGAGGCGAGCAAGTCCACCAGCGTGCGTGGGCCGAGTACATCCACCAGCGTTCATCAGCCGATTCGCTAGGCGGGCGTGGATCATCATGCACCTGAATGCTCATATGCGCGCTGCGCTGGAAGCCGCCGACGAGGACCGGATCGTCTTCGATCTCGCGGGCATCGAAGCGCAGTACGACGCACTGCTACGGGAGTTGCCGGACATCTCCGTCCGCTTCGCCATGAAGGCCTGCCCCGTGGACGAGGTTCTCGGCCGTCTGGCGGGGAAGGGATCGGGTTTCGACGCGGCAAGCCCCAATGAGATCGCGCAAGCCCTCAGGACCGGCGTGCCGGTCGACCGGATTCATTACGGCAACACCATCAAGTCCGACGAGAACATCGCCGACGCCCACCGCCTCGGCGTGCGGGACTTCGCGACCGACAGCCTGGAGGACGTGGCGGCGTTAGCGGCCCACGCCGCCGGTTCCCGGGTGTTCTGTCGACTGGCCACCAGTGGGGACGGGGCGCTGTGGGGTCTCAGCCGGAAATTCGGCTGCTCCGCAACCGACGCGGTACTCGTCATGGAGGCCGCGCGGTCGGCCGGCCTGACACCGTCCGGCCTGTCCGTTCATGTCGGCTCGCAGCAGATGACGTCCGAGGCCTGGCAGGACGCCTTCGAGCTCCTTGCCGGCGTCCTCACGGACCTGAACCGGCGGGGCATCTTCCCGGACCACATCAATCTCGGTGGCGGCCTGCCCGCTCTCGGCTATCTCGACAGCCGGGGAACACCTCTGGATCCTCCGCTGGACAAGATCTTCGCCGTGATCCGGGAAGGCCTGCAGCACCTCGGGGCGGTCTCGGAATCCCCCCTCGACTTCGTCATGGAGCCGGGGCGTCATCTGGTCGCCGACCACGGCGCGATCAGGGCACATGTGTCACGGCTGTCCTCCCGACGGCAGATCGACGGTGCACGCGAGCACTGGCTGTATCTGAGCTGCGGAAAGTTCAACGGACTGTACGAGATGGACCAGTTGCAGTACCGGCTGCTGTTTCCCTCTCGTTCCGGCACGGAAAGCGTCCGGGCCGTTGTCGCGGGTCCCACGTGCGACAGCGACGACGCATACGACCACGAGCACGACCGCGTCGCCGTACCCGGATCCGCCGCATCAGGAGACCCGGTCTGGATTCTCTCCAGCGGCGCCTATGCCACCGGCTACATGACGCAGGGGTTCAACGGTTTCGATCCGCTTCCGTACACCTGCGTACACGGCGATTAGACGGGTCACGACGTGCGTATACGACACATCTCCGACAGCGACTGGGACGCCATCGTGGCGCTGGAAGCGGGTGCGTACACCGACGACGGCCTTTCGGAGGGGCGGGCGGCACTGCTGTCCCGGGCCCATGCCTCGCCGGCCACCTGCTTCGTCGTGGACCACGGGAACCGGACAGCGGGTTACCTGCTGGCCCTGCCCTACCCGATGTTCGAGTATCCGGATCTGAATCGTGCGGAGGACATCGTCTTCCATTCGCGCAATCTGCATCTGCACGACCTCGTCATCGCCGGGGAACTGCGTGGCAGGGGTCTGGCGAAGGGCCTGCTGCGTCATTTCACCGGAACGGCGGGATCGAAGGGGTACGAGGCGATCTCCCTGGTCGCCGTCTCCGGCAGCGGCACCTTCTGGGCGGCGAACGGATACCGGGCCCATCGGGAGGTCACGCCCCCGAAGAGTTACGGCGCGGACGCGGTGTACATGTCCAGGGCGGTGCCGGGCGTCCGCGGCAGCAGAACGAATCCCGCCCATGCGTCCTCGCATCGGGCACCTCTGGAAGACGAAGTGGGCTGATTACCAATGTTTGGCGTTCGTGATCAATTCCGCCGAGCGCAGCTCGCTATCGCGGCGTTGTTCTGCTTTCTCGGGTTCCAGTACGCGACCTGGGCATCACGGCTCCCCGCCATCAAGACACGGCTGGACCTGACGGAAGCGGAACTGGGCCTGTTGCTGATGGCCTGCGGTGCGGGCGCGGCCGCATCGTTCCCCCTCGTGGCGGTACTGATGAAGCGCATGGGCTCGCGACGCCTCGCGGTCGTGTCGGCGGTATGTCTGAGCCTGCTCCTGCCGGCCCTGTCGGCGGCGCCCAACTACCCGGTCGCCCTTGTTGTCATCTGCTGCGACGGAATCGCCGTCGGCAGCCTGAATGTCGCGATGAATGCTCAGGGGGCGGCTCTCGAAGTCACCTATCAGCGAACCGCCATGGCCAAGCTGCACGCCACGTTCAGCGCCGGTTCGTTGTTCGCCGCGCTTCTCGCGTCCGGTGTGAACCTGGTGACCACGGACATCGCCGTGCACTTCGGCGTGGCCGCCGTCCTCCTGCTCCTGCTGGTCGGCCTCACCCGGTCGGGCCTGCTGACGGAGGAACAGCGGCCTCGGGCCGAGGCCCCGGCGGAGGACCCGGTCCGGGCTCCGGAGAAGAGCCGTCGCAAGCTGAGCATGCCGTCCCGCGTGACGGTATGGATGGGCTGCGCGATGGTGTTCGGCACGGTGACCGAAGGTGCCATGAACGACTGGTCCGCGCTCTACATGAAGGACGTCGTCGACGCGGCGTCGGAGATGGCGCCCATGGGCATCGCGGTGGTTTCGGTCATGATGGTGCTGGCCCGTGTCTTCGCCGACGGCTGGCGCAGCCGCTGGGGCGACGGACGCATCGTCCGCGTCGGCAGCGTGGTGGCCGGTGCGGGGCTGGCGCTCGCCCTGCCGGCGGGCGGTGTCGTGCCGACGCTGATCGGTTTCGCCTGCGTCGGACTGGGCGTCGCGGCCGTGACGCCGTGCATCTACGTGGCGGCGGCAGCACAGGGTACGGACGCGCTGGCCCTGGTTGCCGCCATGGGAACGACGGGCCTGCTGGCCGGACCTGCGGTGATCGGCTTCATCGCCGGCGCCAGCAGTCTCGTCTGGGGAATGGGCGCCGTCGCCGCCTCGGCGATCCTCGTGTCCTTGTGCGCCACGCAGATCCGCTGGCCGAGACCCGCCGAGTCCTGAGGGAACCGCAAGGATGCCGAAGAGGCCGCTGACGACGGCGCTGTGGCCGATACAACACTGTGGAGTCGGCGCCCGCGCCGCCGACCGGTTGGGAGAGCCCGCGACAGCAGGCAGGATGGGGGAGTCCAGCAGGTAAGGGGAGATCATGATCGAGAAAATCCTGCCGTCCCGGGTAGCGGTGGCAGAGGCGTTCTCCGACCTGTCCGATGCCGTACTGCTGCCCGGCGAGGAGGAGCTGACCCGCGGCTTCGTGGCGAAGCGGCGCGGGGAGTTCGCCACGACGCGGCACTGTGCCCGCCGCGCGCTCGGCTCGCTGGGCATCGCTCCCGTCCCCATCCTCAAGGGCGAACGGGGTGCCCCGATCTGGCCGGAGAACACGGTCGGCAGCCTGACCCACTGCACCGGCTACCGCGCCGCCGCCGTGGCCCACCGGACGGATGTGCTCAGCATCGGCATCGACGCCGAGGAACACGCGCCGCTGCCCGGCGACGTGCACAACAGCATCGCGCTGGCGACGGAGCAGCGGCGGGAGCGCGAACTGCGCCGGGAGCACCCGGAGATTCACTGGGACCGTCTGCTGTTCAGCGCGAAGGAGGCCGTCTACAAGGCGTGGTTCCCGCTCACCCACCGTTGGCTGGGCTTCGAGGAGGCCGACATCGAGCTCCGTCTCGACGGCAGCTTCACCGCCGAACTGCTGGCCTCCGACCCGGTGCCGGCGACCGGGACCGGGTCGGAGGCGGTCCCCGCGGCCTTCCAAGGCCGCTGGTTGTCCGAGAAGGGCCTGGTGCTGACCGCGATCGTCGTCGGGAACGCCCCCGGCGCTCCGCGCGGAACGGGTGCGTAGGGACCGGGAAGCAGCGGCGCAGATCTCGTCCGACGGGTGGGTGTTCCCGTAACCTCTGTCCGCATGAGCGAAGATCACCCGGGCGAAGAGCGCAGGCGCGCACGTGAGTTGGGCATCCCCCTGACCGGTGAGCCGGGGCCGTGGAACGCGATCACGGACGTTCCCGGCGTGGAGGTCGGATACGTCACCCTCGTCGACGGCGACGACGTGCGCACCGGAGTGACCGCGCTGCTGCCACGCGGCCGGGACGGTGTGGGCACTCCCTGCGCGGCCGGCTGGCACTCGTTCAACGGCAACGGTGAGATGACCGGGACCGCGTGGATCGAGGAGACCGGCTCGCTCGCCGTTCCGGTGGTCGTCACCAATACGTACGCGGTCGGCCCGGTGCACCGCGGCGTGATCGAGTGGGTGCGCGCCAACTGCCGCGGCATGGCGCCGGAGTGGCTGCTGCCGGTCGTCACGGAGACCTGGGACGGCCACCTCAACGACATCCACGGTACGGCCGTGGAGTCCCGCCACGCGGCGGCCGCGATCGAGGCGGCGGCGTCCGGGCCGGTCGAGGAAGGATGCGTCGGCGGCGGAACGGGCATGCGCTGCTACGGCTTCAAGGGCGGCTCGGGCACCGCGTCGCGCGTCGTGGAGTACGGCGAGGACCGGTACACCGTCGGTGTCTTCGTCCAGGCCAACTTCGGCGCACGGCGCGAACTGGTGGTGGCCGGGGTGCCGGTGGGGCGCGAGCTGTCCGACCCGGTCGAGGCACCGGCCCCCGGAGCGGCGCCCGACGGGGAGCGCCCGGTGCCGCCCGGCGCGGGTTCGGTGATCGTGGTGGTGGCGACCGACGCCCCGCTGCTGCCGGGGCAGTGCAAGGCGCTGGCCCGTCGGGTGACGCTCGGCCTGGCCCGTACCGGCACCACCGGCAGTCACTTCTCCGGAGACCTGTTCCTGGCCTTCTCCACGGCCAACCCGTCCGCGCTGACCAGCACGTTCCCCGAGGACGACGACAGCGCGCCGTACGAGTCGATGCGCTTCGTTCCCTGGGGCCGGATGGACCCCTTCTACGGCGCCGTGGTCGAGTCGGTGGAGGAGGCGGTGCTCAATGTGCTGACCGGCGCACACGCGATGACCGGCCGGGCCGGACACCACGTCCCGGCGCTCCCGCTGGACCAGGTGACCGAACTCCTGGCGGCGCGGGGAGCGGTGTCGTAACGCATCGATCCCGTGCGGCCTCCACGGCGGGCTCGGGTCTTTCGTTTGGATCAGGCCGGATCAGGGAGCGGGGCACGCGAGCCCGGCATGGTCCAAACGAGAGACCCTAGCTGGCCCGGCACAGCTTCGTCGGCCATACTGCCCGCCGTGGAGCAGCGCATAGATCCGAACACTCAGCCCGGATACGCCGCGGGGACAGACCCGGCGTTCATCCCCGGTCTCACGGCCCCCGTCACGGCCGGGAAACCGGATACGAGCCTGGAGCAGACAGAGCTGGAGCAGACAGAACCGGAACAGACGGAGCGGGAACAGCCGGAGCCGGAAGGGACGGAGGAGAGGGCGTCCGAGGCCGCGGAGGCCGTGTCCGAGTCCGAGTCCGATTCGGAGTCGGACTCGGAAGAGGCCTCGGCGGCGGACGGGAAGGAGGCGGCGGACGGGAAGGAGGCGGCGGACGGGCCCGCGTTCGAGGTGAGCGACCGCCGCGGGTCGATCACCGCGGACCGTGAGGGCGTCCGGTTCCGGCTGGACGATCAGGAGGCCGAGTTCCGCTGGGACGAGATCGGCGCGGTCGAGGTGAAGACCCCCCGGTTCGGTCGCCGGTTCACCGTGACGGTCCATATGTCGACCCGACGATGGTTCAACGCCGAGGTCGAGGCGCCGGCCAGGAGCAGCCTCAAGGAGTGGGCGGCGGAACTCGACGCGGTTCTGGACGTCTACTTCGAGGAGTCCTGACCACGGAGAGGTGCCGTTCGAGAGGCCGGGCCGGCGGAGGGGACAACCGCCGGCCTTCTCGTGTACCGCCGGCTTCCTCGCGGGACCGTCGGCCTCCTCACATACCTCCGACCGGAGCGCGCGTGCCGCGCAGCGCGTCGAGTATGTGGGGCCAGGCGGCTGCCCCGAGGGCCGCGTCCGCCGCGGTCGAACCCCCGTACAGGAACTGCGTGGAGGCGGGCGCCGGGCCCTCGCCCGGCAGCCGTGGGCGGTGGCCCGCGTCGGGGCCGCCGATGACCCGTACGGGCAGGCCGGCCGCTCTGCGGCGGGCGGCCAGCTCCTCGGCAGAGCGCAGCGAGGGCCACATCGCGTCGCCGCCGCCCGCGACCAGGACGAGTTCGGCACCGGACCTCTCCACCGGGATTGCCGCCGCGTCGACGCGGTCGGCGAACGTCCGCCGGCTCTGCTCGTACCAGCCGAGGACGGCTACCGGATCGCCCTCCGGCCGTCCGGGCGCCGGTGCCCAGGAGTCGTCGAGGGGGACGTACGGCAGCGACTCACCGCGCCAGGTCCAGGAGGAGCGGTACGGGCGGCTCCGTCCGTCCCGGCCGGGGCCGACGTTGGCCCAGGTGACCGAGGTGGGCGAGAGCGCCACCACGGCGTCCACACCGGGCAGGAGCACGGACAGATGCAGGGCGGCCTCCGCGCCCTTGGACGTACCGAGGACGCCGATCCGCCGTGCGCCGCCCGCGCGAAGCACCTCGATGGCGGGCTCGAACGTCTCCAGCGGGACCTCGCAGATGCCCGGCGGCTGTCCGGGGCCGCCGAACCAGCGGATCGACAGGGCGGCGATGCCCTCCCGGGCCAGGAGCCTGCACCGCTCGTCCTCTATGCGCCCGCTGGACCCGGAGAGCACCAGCACTCCGACTTCCGCGTCGCGTACCGGCCCGCCCGCGGGCCTGGCGAGAAACCCCTCGCGAACGCCCCGGTGAAGGGCTTCATGAGGGGTTCCGCGAGCAGCCTCACGAGCGCTTTCGCCGGGGTCGCCGAACGTGCGCTCGACGATGTGCACCGGCCGGTCAGGCGTCCGTGAGCACGACGGAGCGGGTCAGGTGCCGGGGGCTGTCCGGGTCCAGACCGCGGGCGGCGGCGCGGGCGATTGCCAGACGCTGCACGCGTACCAGCTCGGCCAGCGGGTCCAGGCCGCTCTCCACCCAGCGGGCGCCGGTCGCCAGCACCTGCTCGGCGAGACCCTCGGGGGCGGTGCCGAACATCCAGGTCGCGGTGCCGGAGGTGGCGATGCTGATGGGGCCGTGGCGGTACTCCATCGCGGGGTACGACTCGGTCCAGGACAGCGACGCCTCCTTCATCTTGAGCGCCGCCTCGTTGGCGAGCCCCGCCGTCCAGCCGCGGCCGAGGAAGGTGAACTGGGTGCAGTCCACCAGGCCTTCGGGCAGCGGCTCGGCCAGCGCGGTCTCCGCGTCGCGCACCACCTCCTCGGTGTGCAGACCGAGGTGGGCGCGGAGCAGGGTGAGCAGCGTGGTGGCGAACCGGGTCTGCACGACGGACTGCTCGTCGGCGAAGTCGAGCACGACGGCGTCGTCGGCGGCCGTCATGACCGGGGTGTCGGGATCGGCGGTGATGGCCACTGTGCGGGTGGCACCACGCAGACGTTCGAGCAGCTCCAGCACCTCGGTCGTGGTTCCCGATCGGGTGAGGGCGACGACCCGGTCGTAGCCGCGGCCGAACGGGAACTCCGAGGCGGCGAAGGCGTCGGACTCGCCCTGGCCGGACCCCTCGCGGAGCGCGGCGTACGCCTGAGCCATGTAGAACGAGGTGCCGCAGCCGACGACCGCGATGCGCTCACCGGTGGCGGGCAGAGCGGCCGACTGGGTCTGGGCCAGCTCGGCGGCGCGACGCCAGCATTCCGGCTGACTGGCTGTCTCGATCTCGACAAATGACACTTTTGCACTCCGTACTCGTAGTGGGATGCTCGTTTGCGCACGTTATACGCGACCTGCGAGCATTATCAAGCATCCCGCTTGCAGGAGGCTTGACTGGGCGGAGCCTTGTGCGACGCTTGCGCGTGTCCGGTGACCGTACCCAAGGGGATGGGTGCCCGAAGCCCGGACTCGTGAGGAGAGTTGCCTTGTCCAGGGATGCCCGGTGGAACGCGCTGCTGGAACTCGTCGGTAAGAACGGCCGGGTGGACGTCGAGGACGCCGCCACGACGCTGGACGTCTCGGCCGCGACCATCCGCCGTGACCTGGATCAGCTCGCCGAGCAGCAGTTGCTCACCCGTACCCGCGGTGGCGCGGTGGCGCACGGCGTCAGTTACGAACTGGCCCTGCGCTACAAGACCGGACGCCACGCCCCGGAGAAGCAGGCCATCGGCCGCGCGGTCTCCGAACTGGTGGCCGTGGGCGAGGTGGTGGGGCTGACCGGCGGCACGACTCTGACCGAGGTGGCCCGTTCGCTGGCGGTGCGCTCCGACGTCGTCGGCGACAGCGCGGCCGGGATGGGCGGCCAGCCGACCCTGACCGTGGTCACCAACGCCCTCAACATCGCCAACGAGCTGGTGATCCGGCCGCAGATCAAGATCGTGGTGACCGGCGGGGTGGCCAGGCCGCAGTCCTACGAGCTGACCGGCCCGCTGGCCAGCGGGGTGCTGGGCGAGATCACGCTGGATGTCGCCGTGCTGGGCGTCAACGCGATCGACACCGAGCGCGGTGCGTACGTCCACCACGAGGGCGAGGCCAGTATCAACCGGCTGCTCGCCCAGCAGGCGCAGCGGGTGGTCGTGGCCGCCGACTCCTCGAAGATCGGCAAGCGCGCCTTCGCCCGGGTCTGCGATCTGGCGCAGGTCGACTTCCTGGTCACCGACAAGGGCATCACGCCCGAGGCGACCGCCCGCTTCACGGAGGCCGGCGTCACCGTCATCGCCGTGTGAGGCGACCCCCTCCCGTCCGGCGGTGACGCCGTCCCGCGAGGTCGGGTGCGGGCCGCCGTCCACCGCCGGCCGGCCTTGTCGGTGCCGCCGCGCGGTTCCACCCGGTGCCCGGTCTCGTTGCCGCACCGGCCGTAGTTGCCGCACCGGGCGCACAGGCATGTGCCGGCCGCGTCGTCCACGACCGAGCCGTGCGCGCCGTGGGCCCAGGCCGTCAGCGGTCCGGGCGCGCCCGCACGGGTCGTGATCGTGACCGGGGTTTCTTGCCGCCGCCGGCCGTCCCGGGCGCGGCGGTCGGACAGAAGTTGTTCACCGGCCTCTGCTTGAGAATGTTGGGGGATATGGCCCATCAGTGCAAGATCGAGCACTGGGGCCGCTTCTGAGTTGCGATCAACCGGCGGGCAAGAGGTTCGGTGATCACGTCGAGGTTCTTCCGTGACCGTTCTGCGTCCGCGCTGTGCCCCTGATGTGCCCGATTGCGGGCTTCCGCGGGGTCAAAACGAACCTCAGCCAGGACTTTTCGATGTCCTTAGATGTTCGTTACCCGTGTGAAATGAACAACTCTTGCCATTGAGGTGCATGTCGTGAACCATGTGGCTGTCGCCGCGAGGGAGCAACGGCCGCACTGTCACCGGTGCGTGTTGCAGTCGTGATCGCGGGACACTCCCCTTGCTCCATCAGCCCTGGAGGTGCCTGTGACGATGGCAGATGCGCCGGTCTCGGCCGTGCGGTCGCCTGTGCCGCAGCCCCATGACCCTGACGACACGACTCGCTCCGGCGGGAAGAAGCGCAAGGACATACGGGTACGACTACCGCTCCGGCACCGTCTCAGGCGGGACAGATCACTTCTGCTGTTCTGCCTGCCGGGTGTCCTGTACTTCGCTCTCTTCTTCTACCTGCCGCTCGCGGGCAACGTCATCGCCTTCCAGGACTACCAGCCGTTCCTGGGTTTCAAGCAGAGCCCGTTCGTCGGTCTCGCGAACTTCACGGCGCTGCTCTCCGAGCCGGAGTTCTGGAGTGCGGTCTCCAACACGCTGCAGATCACCGCGATCCAGCTGCTGCTCTACTTCCCGGCCCCGATCGCACTGGCGCTGCTGCTGAACTCGCTCATCAGCGAGAAGATCAAGCGGTTCATCCAGACCGTCGTGTACCTCCCGCACTTCCTGTCCTGGGTCGTCGTGGTCGCGATGTTCAAGCAGGTGCTCGGCGGCGCGGGTTCCGTCACCACGCTGCTGATGGAGCACGGGGTCAACATCGGCAATGTGATGACCGATCCCGGCACCTTCAAGCTGCTGATCACCGCCCAGGCCATCTGGAAGGACTGCGGCTGGGGGACGATCATCTTCCTGGCGTCCATCGCCTCGATCGACATGGGCCAGTACGAGTCCGCCGCCATGGACGGAGCCGGCTGGCTCCGCAGGATCTGGCACATCACCCTGCCGGGCATCCGGCCGGTGATCCTCATGCTGCTGATCCTGCGGCTCGGCGACATCCTCTCGGTCGGCTTCGAGCAGATCATCCTCCAGCGCGACGCGGTCGGTCCGGACGCCTCGGAAGTCATGGACACCTACGTCTACTTCCACGGCGTCATCGACGGCAGCTGGGGAATGAGCACGGCCGCCGGCCTGATGAAGGGCGTCATCGGATTCGCCCTCATCCTCGCCGCCAACAAGCTGGCCCACCGCTTCGGTGAGCAGGGAGTGTACCGATGAGTCAGCAGACCCTTGCGGCACGGCTGCGAACCGCCCGCCCCGGCGCCCGCGGCGGTGAGCGCCGCCGCGCCTCCTCCGGCCGCCCGCCGTGGATGGAACGGCCCCACTGGTACGGGCAGGGCGCGAAGGCCGCCGCCCTGGTCGTCCTGACCGTGATCGTGCTCTACCCGTTCGTCCTCGCCATCGGCACCAGCCTCGCCGGGCGGGAGGAGCTCAACGCCAACGGCGGATACGTCCTGCTGCCCAAGCACCCGACGCTGGAGGCGTACCGGGTCATCCTCTCCGGCGGAGTCGTCACCCAGGCGGCCGTGGTCTCCATCTTCATCACGCTGATCGGCACCGCGCTGAGCCTGGCCTGCACCGTGATGATCGCGTACGGCACCTCGCGGCCCGGCACCGTCCTCGGCAAGCCGATCCTGCTGCTGGTGCTGGGCACCTTCCTCTTCGCCCCCGGCATCATCCCCACGTACCTGGCCGTCCAGCAGTTCAAGATGCTCGACACCTACGCGGCGCTGATCCTTCCCGTACTGCTCAACGCGTTCAACATCGTTGTCGTGCGCTCGTTCTTCCAGAGCATTCCCGAGGAGCTGTACGACGCCGCGCGGATCGACGGCGCGAGCGAGGTGACCGTCCTCTTCCGGATCGTGCTGCCGCTCTCCAAGGCGGTCCTCGCCGTGGTCGGCCTCTTCTACGCGGTCGGGTACTGGAACAGCTTCTTCAACGCGGTGCTCTACCTCAACGACTCCAGCAAGTTCCCCATCCAGGTGATCCTGCGCAGCTATGTCCTCAACGGCCAGAGCATCAACGCGCAGGCCATGGGCGTGCACGCGATCCCGCCCGCGACCTCCTTGCAGATGGCCGTGCTGATCATCGCCATCGTGCCCATCTTCTGCGTCTATCCCTTCCTGCAGAAGTTCTTCGTCAAGGGCGTCCTCACCGGGGCGATCAAGGGCTGACCCGCCCGCCCGGACATCCCGTCGCCCCACGCACTTCACACACTTCAAGGAGCACCCATGTCCACCAACTTGTCCAGGCGCGGTTTCATGGGCGCGGCGGGGATCGCCGGCCTGACCGCGGCCGGTCTGACGTCCCTGACCGCGTGCGGCAGCGGCGCCACCATCAGCAAGGGCGGGGCCAAGGCGTCCGCCAAGCTGAAGCTCCCGGCGTACGTCCCCGCGCAGACCGCCCCCGCGGACCTCGCCGGGAACGCGGCCGGGCTGGATGCCACGTATCTGCGCTACCCGAAGAAGCTGACCAGGTCCGTGGCCAAGGCGCCCGGCGACGGCAGCCGGATCACGGCCCTCACCGAGACGTTCACCACGCCCGCCCCGCCGCAGGGCAAGAACGGCTACTGGCAGGAGCTGAACAAGCGTCTCGGGGCGCAGTTCGACATGACGATCGTCGTCGACCAGGGCGTCGACGCGTACCTCACCAAGTTCAACGCCATGATGGCCAGCGGCGACATACCCGACCTGGTCTGGTTCCCGCCGAACCAGGGCATCCAGCGCGTGCCCGAGCTGCTGGACGCCAAGTTCCACGACCTCACGCCGTACCTGTCCGGCGACGCCGTCAAGAAGTACCCGAACCTGGCGAACCTGCCGACCACCGCGTGGAAGACCGCCGTCATCAACGGCAAGATCCGCGGCGTCACCGTCGCCTACGGCTCCATGGGCCAGGTCTACGTCGTCAACGAGGACTTCTGGAAGCCGGTCGGCGGCGCCGAGTTCACCAGCGCCGAGGACTTCCTCGCCAAGGGCAAGGAGCTCCTCGACGCCAAGCGCAACAAGTACGTCCTGGAGCCGGCGTACGTGAACCACGTCGGCATGTTCAGCCAGTGGTTCGGCGCCCCCAGCGGCTGGCGGCTGGAGGGCGGCAAGCTGACGCACATGTACGAGACCGAGGAGTACCAGGAGGCCCTGGCGTTCGGAGTCAAGGTCGCCAAGGCCGGTCTCTTCTGGCCCGATCCCAACCTCTCCACCGTCATGGAGAAGATGGCGCAGGGCACGCTGGGCGCCTATGTGCAGTCCTTCCCCAGCTTCCTGGTCGACGTCAAGAACTACGACTTCCCGTTCGGCATCATCACGCCGTTCGCCGCCAAGTCCGGCGCGAAGCCGCGGTACAGCATGGGATACGGGTCCGTCGGCTACACCGCCATCAACAAGAAGGCCGACGACAAGCGGGTCAAGATGCTGCTGGGCGTGCTGGACTACCTGGCCGCGCCCTTCGGTACCGAGGAGCGGCTCTTCCTCGACAACGGCATCGAGGGCACGCACTTCACCCACGCGTCGAACGGTGACATCGAGCTCACGCCGAAGGGGACCGCGGAGGCGGTCACCACCGCCATGCCGCTCGCCTTCCTGGCCGCCGGCCCCGAGTACATCTACCTGCCGGGCAAGGCGGAGCTGGCAGGCCGGATCCACGGCTGGCAGCAGGAGCTCCTCAAGATCAACCAGACGAACCCGACGAGCGGCCACTTCTCCGACACGTCCACCAGCAAGAGCGCCTCCCTCACCACCGCCATGAGCGACTGCCAGAAGGACATCGTCGCGGGCCGCAAGCCGATCTCCGCCTACAAGGAGGAGCTGCGCAAGTGGCGCTCCGGCGGCGGCGACAAGATGCGCGCCGAGTTCGAGGCCTCGCTCGCCGGCAAGTAGCCGCAGTCAGTAGTCTCCGCCCGCACCACCCCGTACAGACAGAAGGGACCCCCGTGTCAGACCTGCGACTCGGCGTCATCGGGCTCGGCCTGCGCCGTTCCATCGCGATGTCCGCCCACCACCCCGGACAGGGTTCGGCGATCACCGCCGTCTGCGACCTCGACCCCGAGGTGCGCCGGCGCGAGGCCGAGCGCTTCGGCACCGAAGTCGCGGTCGAGGACTACAAGCTGCTCCTCGGCCGGGACGACCTCGACGCGATCATCGTCGCGACCCCGGACGACACCCACGAGACCATCGCCATCGACGCGCTGCGGGCCGGCAAGGCCGTCTTCGTCGAGAAGCCGCTCGGGATCACCGTCGAGAGCTGCGACAACATCCTGCGCGCCGCGTACGAGACCGGCACCCGGCTGTACGTCGGACACAACATGCGCCACATGGGCGTCGTGCGGCTGATGCGCGACATCATCGCCCGCGGCGACATCGGCGAGCCCAAGGCCGTGTGGGTGCGGCACTTCGTCGGCTACGGCGGTGACTACTACTTCAAGGACTGGCACGCCGACCGGACCCGCACCACCGGCCTGCTGCTCCAGAAGGCCGCGCACGACATCGACGTCCTGCACTGGCTGGCCGGTGGCTACACCCGCCGCGTCAACGCGCTCGGCGACCTTCTCGTCTACGGCGACCTGCCGCGCCGCGAGGCGGACACCCCGCGCCCGGCGAACTGGCTGCGCGAGTTCGACTGGCCGCCGACGGCCCGCAAGGACCTGCACCACATCGTGGACGTCGAGGACGTCTCGGTGATGAACATGCAGCTCGACAACGGCGTCGTGGCCGCCTACCAGCAGTGCCACTTCACCCCCGACTACTGGCGGAACTACACCGTCATCGGCACCGAGGGCCGCCTGGAGAACTTCGGTGACAGCCCCGGTGACGAGGTCAAGGTCTGGAACACCGGCCCCAGCGGCTACCGCCGCGACGCCGACATCACCTACCGGGTTCCGGAGGCCGGTGGGTCGCACGGCGGCGGGGACACCCGGATCATGGAGGAGTTCTGCCGGTTCGTGCGCGACGGGGGCGTCACCGACACCTCGCCGGTCGCCGCGCGGATGAGCGTCGCCGCCGGTGTGCTCGCGACCCGTTCCCTGCGCGAGGGCGGTGCGCCGTTCGAGGTGCCGGCCCTCGACCCGGAGCTGATCGCCTACTTCGAGGGCGGCCAGGTCCGCCAGTAGTCGGTACGACGGGTGCGACTCGTTCGCCGCCCGGGAGACCTCCGGGGACAGCGCCTTCCGGCGCTGACCCCGGAGGTCTTTTTTGCGACTGTTTTCGGCCATGCTCG
Source organism: Streptomyces sp. NPDC058240 (assembly GCF_042882135.1). NCBI lineage: Bacteria > Bacillati > Actinomycetota > Actinomycetes > Kitasatosporales > Streptomycetaceae > Streptomyces > Streptomyces sp. NPDC058240. The sequence goes on along the minus strand of NZ_JBHVWT010000012.1, from coordinate 186,426 downwards.
GTGGGTAATCGGCTCATTCCGGTTTGGCGACCGCTCGGCAGCTGTTCGCCGCGACGCGTGACACCGTCGGGTGAATTGAGAAGGTTCATCCGGAAGGTGACAGGTGGGGGCGGGGTGCGCCGGTCTCGCAGGGTCACCATGGCTCCGCTGCCGGGGAGCGGGAGCGATGAATTTGCGCCAACGGGACCTCATGGTGGCCGAGTTCGAACGCGTGGCCGGATTTCGGTCGGCATAATCGCGTCCATGTCGATCACGGGTGGAGACGTCGTTGACCTGGGGCGGGGCCTTTACGCATGGCTCCCGCCGAAACGGGGCTGGGGGCTGGCGAACTGCGGTCTGCTCGTCTCGCCCCGCGGTGCGCTCTGGATCGACACCCCGTACGACGCCGTGCTGGCCGGCCAGTTCCTGGCCGAGTCCACGAAGCGGCTGCCCGACGGCGTCCACGTCGACCGGGTGATCGTCACCCATGCGAACGGGGACCACTTCTGGGGCGCGGGCGTACTCCCGGACGCGGAGATCATCGCCACCCGCGAGGCCCGCGAGCACATCCACTACGAACCCACCCCGAAGCAGCAGCACGCCCTCGTCGCCGCAGGCGATCCGGCCACCCCGCTCGGCGGCTATCTCGCACGTCACTTCGGCCCCTTCGACTGGTCGCAGACCGAGCCGGTGGTGCCGACCACCTACTTCACGGGCGAGCTCGAACTGACCCTGGGGGAGTACCCGGTCCAGATCTCCGCGCTTCCGTCCGCGCACACCACCGGCGACCTGATGGTCCATCTGCCCGTGCAGGGTGCCGTGTTCACCGGGGACATCATCTTCTCCTCCACCCCGGAGCAGCCGGGCGACCACCCGGTGCACTGGGCGGGTCCGCTGAGCAATCTGATCGCGGCCTGCGAACGCGTGCTGGCCACCGGCGCCGAGACCGTCGTCCCGGGACACGGCCCGCTCCTCGACCGGGCCGGGGTGCGCGACCACATCGTGTACCTGGAGTACGTGCGCGAGCGCGCCCACGCCTTCCACACGGCAGGGATTCCCGCCGTCGAGGCCGCCCGCCGGGTCATCGGCGAGGGGCGCTACCCGGAACTGGGCCTGCCCGAGCGGCTGGTGGTGACCATCGGCAGCGAGTACCGGCAGCTCGACGGCTCCGAACTGCCCGGAGTGCTCCAGGTGATGACCGAGGTCGCCGTGGTCGCTCAAGAATTGGAGCAGCCGGATGAGCCGGCGGGCCCCGCGGAGCGGTAGGCGGAGCATCTGCCGCCGCTTCGGCCGGAAGACCGATCCGACAACAGAAACGCGGTGACGGCATGGGATGGATAAAGGCGGTGATCGCCGTCGCCGCTGCCGTGGCGGCAGCGGTCCGCGCACAGAACTCGGCACGCGCCGAACACATCGCCCTGGCCCGCGCAGAGCTGGCCGAACGCCAGTCGAGGGCCGCCGAGGCCCGTACCGCGGCCCTCACCGACGAGATCCGCCAGCTGGCCCACAACCGGATACCCGCCGCCGCGCTCGCCCTCTCCCATCCCACCGCCAAGGTCCCCGGACTGCGGGAGGCGGCCGAGGTCGACGGCGATTCCGCGCGGCTGCTCACCGAGGCGGTGCAGGCCGCCCGCAAGGCCGTCGTCGAGGAGCGCGGGCGCGTCGACGCGGCCGCCCGCGCGGCGATGCGCGGCACCTCCGCCAAGATCCAGTCCCTGCTCAACCAGTCCCAGCAGCTGCTGCACGAGCTCCAGCACGAGTACGACGACCCGCGCATCCTGCAACTGGACTTCCGCAACGAGCTGGCGCTGCGGCGCACCCAGGCCACCGCGGTGCTCTGCGACGCCTGGCCGGGCCTCGCCCGCCAGAACTCGCCGCTCGTCGAGATCGTGCTCGGTGCCCAGTCCCGGGTCGCCGGCTACGAACGCGTCAAGGTCGCCAACCACCTGCGCGACGAACGGCTCGCGCTCGTCGCCCGCGCCGCCGAACCCCTCGCCATCGCACTGGCCGAACTGCTCGCCAACGCCACCGCCTACTCGCACCCCGACACCGATGTCCAGGTCACCCTCCAGCAGAGCGGCGGCCGCGGCGCGTTCCTGGTGGTCGACGACGCGGGCATCGGCATGGACGACGACGCGCTCGACCACGCACGGGCGCTGCTGGCGGGCCCGCCCGAAGTCCTCCTGACCGAGCTGGGCGACCCGCCGCAGACCGGCTTCGCCGTCGTCGGCCGGCTGGTGCTGCAGTACGGCTTCAACTGCCACATCGAGGCATCGCCGTTCGGCGGCATGCGCACGATCCTGCGCGTCCCCGCCCATCTGCTGACCGTGATGGAGGAGGACCGCAGCCTCTCCGCCCTGGCCCCGAAGCCGGTGCAGGCGCAGGCCACTTCCGCCGTTCCCGCCCCGACCGAGCAGGAGACCGCCCCCGTGCCGCAACCCGCCGGCGGGGAGGCTGCCGCGCTGCCCAGCCGACGCCGACGCGCCCCGCGTCCGGCCCCGGCCCGCCCCGCGTCCGCCGACGCCGCCCCGGGCCGCGAACAGGTGCCCCGTACACCGGAGCAGGCCGGGGCTTCCTGGGCGGCACTCCAACAGGGCACCCTCAACGGCAGGAGCGTCGCCGGGCGGCCATCCGCACCGGCACCGGACGACCACGACCACCCGGACGACCGGGACGAGCAAGGAGACGACCAGACGTGAGCGCCCCCACTTCCACCACCGGTGACCTCGCATGGGTGCTGACCCCGCTGCTGGAGCTGCCCGGAGTCCAGCACGCCGTGGTCGCCACCGGAGACGGTCTCGTCGAGGGCGCGTCGCCCGGCCTGGACCGGGCGTCCGGCGAGCGGGTCGCCGCCATGACCGCCACGCTGCACGCCGCGGCACGCGCGTTCACCACGGCGTTCACCGATGTCGAGGCACCGCGCCTGGCCCAGACCGTCGTCGAGTCCGACCAGGGCTTCGCCATCGTCGTACCGGCCGGGAACAACACCACGCTCGCCCTGTTCGCGGAACCCGGAGCCAAGCTCGGCGACATCGCGTACCAGATGCAGGTGCAGGTCACCGCCCTGACCCGGGCGATGAACGCACCCGCCCGCCTGCCGGACACCACCGCCCGGCCATGACCTCCGGCCCAGGGCGCCGTCTGATACCCCCCTATCTGGTCACCGGCGGCCGGACCCGGCCCGCCGGTCCCGTGCTCGACCGGCTCGACGTACTCGTACGCGCCGACACCGAGCTGCCCCCGGACACCGGCTCGGAACAGCGCAGACTGTGCGAGCTGCTCGAACCGGGGGCGCTCACCGTCGTCGAGTGCGCGGCCCACCTGGACCTGCCGGTCAGCGCCACCGTCTTCCTGGCCACGGACCTCGCGGCCGCCGGACATCTGCACACCCGACCGCCCATCCCCAGTGCCGGGGAGATCGACCGGTCGCTCGTCGAGAGGCTGCTCGTTGGACTCCGCTCCCTCCACTGACCGCACCGGCATCGGCTATCTGCCGCCTGCCGCCCGGACCCTGATGAAGCTCGTCGTCACGGGTCCGTTCGGCGTCGGCAAGACCACCCTGATCCGTACGCTGTCGGAGATCGCCACGCTCCACACCGAAGAGGCGATGACCCAGTCCAGCACCCGGCTCGACGACACCGCCGGGCTGCCGGACAAGACCACGACCACCGTCGCCATCGACTTCGGCCGGCTCACCGTCCTGGACGACCTGGTGCTCTACATGTTCGGCACCCCCGGCCAGCAGCGGTTCCTGCCGCTCTGGGAGGACATCGCGCGCGGTGCGCTCGGCGCACTCGTCCTGGTCGACACCCGCAGACTCGCCGACTCCTTCGCGGTCATGGACATGGTCGAGGAGCAGGGCCTGCCGTACGCGGTCGCGGTCAACCGCTTCCCCGACGCCCCCGCCCACACCGACGAGGTCCTGCGCAAACACCTCGACCTCGCAGCCGAGACCCCCCTGGTGCAGTGCGACGCCCGTGAACGCCGCGGCAGCATCGATGCGCTGATCGCGCTGGCCGAGCACGTGCTCACCAGGATGCCCAGGCCCGAGGACCCGTCATGACACCGTACGCACAGCCGCCGCAGCCCCTCGCCCTGTACGGTCCGGAATTCGCCGCCGACCCGCGGAGCCACTACCGACGCCTGCGAGAACACGGGCCTCTCGCGCCCGTCCGGCTCGCCCCGGGCATCGACGCCCTGCTGGTCACCGACTACCAGGCCGCCGTCGATCTGCTGCGCGACACCCACACCTTCACCAAGGACCCGCGCGCCTGGCAGGCCACGGTGCCCGACGACTCGCCGGTCCTGCCCATACTCGGCTACCGGCCCACCGCGCTCTTCAGCGACGGCGACGTGCACGCCCGCTACCGCGACGCCATCAACGACAGCCTCGCCCTGATCGAGCCGCACGTCCTGCGGGCCGAGGTCGCCCGGGTCGCCCGGCGGCTCATCGGCGAATTCGCCGCCACCGGAAGCGGCGATCTCATCGCCCAGTACGCCCGACGGCTGCCGCTGCACGTCTTCGTCACCTGGTTCGGTGTGCCGCCGGGCGACGGCGAACGCATCGTCAACGGCATCGCCGGCATGTTCAACTCGGCCGAGAACGCCGCCACCGCGTACGCCGACCTCGTCGAGGTCGTCACCGAACTGGTCGCCGACCGGCGCACCCGGCCGCGCCGCGACCTCACCTCGTACCTCCTCGGTCACCCGGCCAATCTCGACAACGACGAGACTGTGCGTCAGATCACCCTGATCATGAGCGCGGGCCACGATCCGACAACGAATCTGATCGGCAACGCACTGCTGCACATGCTCACCGACGCCCGCTACGCCGGTTCGCTGCACGGCGGGGCGATGACGGCGCACGAGGCGATCGACGAGGTCCTCTGGCAGGACCCGCCGCTGGCCAATCTCGCCGCCCACTACCCGCGGCACGACACGGAGTTCCACGGCGTGCGGCTGCGCGCGGGACAACTCCTCCTGGTCTCCTACGCCGCGGCCAACACCCGCTCGGCGCCCGGACTTTCGGACCCCACGGTCCGCTCCGGGGCCAGCGCCCACCTCGCCTGGTCCGCGGGTCCGCACCGATGCCCGGCGAAGCAGCCGGCGCTCCTGATCGCCATGACCGCGATCGAGCAGCTCACCAGTCAGCTGTGCGACGCGGAACTGGCCGTTCCGGTGCGTGCTCTGAAGTGGCGTCCGGGACCGTTCCACCGCGCGCTGGTCCGGCTTCCGGTACGGTTCACCCCCGTCGACATGAGTGCGGAAGCACACCGGCTCAGGTCCGCCGGGGAGGCCGAGGACGGGCCGCCGGCGGTGTCGATCGGCCCATGAACCGTGTCGGTGGTACGCCGAACGGGTGAGTGGCGAGAGAATTGCCCGATGAACAGCGAGCGCAGCCGGCGCAACGCCAACCGAAGCACAGACGGGGTGGTCCGGTGAGCAGGTACGACAGGTACGACGTCACGGACGAGCAGTGGGAGGGGCTTGCCCAGGTCGTACCTCTGCGCAGCCGCAACGAGTGGCCGTCCAGGGTGGATCACCGCACGGTCCCCGACGAGAGCCCGGCGTCCGAGCAACGGCGACTCGTCGTGCTGCGGGTCCAGGTCTTCGCGGACGCACGGGAGGTGGCCGAGTACCTGGTCTCCCAGATTCCGGTGCTGCTCGACCTGACCAGCGCCGAGACGGATGTGGCCAAGCGCATCCTGGACTTCACCAGCGGGGTGGTCTTCGGCCTCGGCAGCGGAATGCACCGGGTCGACCGGAACGTCTTCCTGCTGTCCCCGGTCGGCATGGAGGTCGAGGGAGTCACGGCGGCGGGACTGCCCGGTTAGTGGCCCGCCGGAGGCCGCTGGGGCGGGGGCGGGGCGCTCGGGTGGGCGGGGCGCGGTGGTTCATGTAACCCGATCGTAGGAAGGCCGGTCAGGCGGAACGGTTCGCCGGTCCGTGGCCCGCATACCGTCCGTCCATGACCGCACTCCGACCAGGGGCCACCCCGCCACTGCCCGCCGAACCTTCCGGGGCCGGTGGCGCGCCCGCCGCCACTCCCGGGCCGGCCCGTCCGGAGGCCGCGCGGCGCTCCGGCGGGCCGGACCGCGCCGCCGGACCCGTCGTCACCGAACTGCGAATGTCCGCCTTCGCCTCGCACCGCGGTGCCGCCTTCCCCATCGGTCCGGTCACGCTCTTCGCGGGGCCCGCCGGCAGCGGCAAGACGAATGCGTTACGGGCTTACGAGGCGCTGGCGCGCCTGGGCGGCGGGGACCCGCTGGACGAGGTGTTCCCGGACCCGGCGGGCTGCGTGCCGGAAGGGGCCGCGGCCGACCCGCAGGGGCGCCGCGGCTTCCGGATCGGCTGCACGGCGGACGGCCCGGCAGGACCGGTACGGCTCGATGTCGCCGTCCAGGCGGAGCCCACGCTCCGCATCGTCGGTGAACGGCTCACCGCCGGCGGCGAGACCCTGCTCACCACCGCGTTGCGCGACCCGGGGCGCTCCATGGTCCAGGCGGCCTGGCACACCGCCGGCACGGTCCCGGTGACGCGCGCGCCGCTGCCGGACGACCGTCTGGGCACGGCCCTGCTGCCGCTGCGGGTCGCGGGCAGGACCGAGGGGCAGTTACGGGTCCTGGCCGCCGCGGAACAGATGGTCGTGGCCCTGCGGTCGGTCTTCGCGTGCGAACCGCAACCGCAGTGGATGCGTGCCCCCGTGCCGGCCGGTGACGGCAGGCTGCGACGCGGCTGCGACAACCTCGCGGCGGTGCTGGAGCGTACGCACACGCAGTGCGTCCAGCGCCATGCCCGGCTGGTCGCCGCGGCGCACGCCGGGTGCGCGGGGCAGGTGACCGCGCTGGGCGTCGAGCGGCTCGGGGACGGATCGCTGCGGGCGACGGTCGGGCGGGGCGGGGGACCTGCCACCCCGGCGACCCCGGTCGGGCGGCTCGGGGACGGCGAACTGAGGTATCTCGCGCTCGCCCTCGTGCTGCTCACCGGCCCCGGGGTGCTGGCGGTGGACGCCGTGGGGGAGGTGCCGTCGGCCATGCAGACCCTCACCGTGCTGGCCGACGGACTCGACCGGGACCTGGACGGAAGGCAGTTGCGCGAACTGCTGTCCCTGGCCGTGTCGATCGGGGCGGCCGGGCACCTCAGGCTGGCCGGGACGGTCACGGAACCGGGCGCGGTACGGGCCCGGGAGACGCCCGGGGTGACGGTGGTAGACCTGGACCGTGACAGAACTTGATGTACAGGCCCTGCAGCGACGGCTCGCCGCGTTCGCGGCCGCACGGGACTGGGAGCAGTACCACACCCCGAAGAACCTGGCGGCGGCGCTGAGCGTCGAGGCATCCGAACTGGTCGAGATCTTCCAGTGGCTGACGCCGGAGGAGTCGGCGCGGGTGATGGAGCGGCCCGAGACGGCGCACCGGGTGGCGGACGAGGTCGCGGATGTGCTCGCGTATCTGCTGCAGTTCTGCGAAGTGCTGGGGATCGACGCGCTCGCGGCGCTGTCGCAGAAGATCGACCGGAACGAGTCCCGATTTCCGGTGCCGGGACGCCAGGACCCCACAGAATCGAGCGACCGTCACTCTTCGGAGTGATCGACTTGTTCACAATCGATTTAGTGTCCACAGATTTCCGAATTCCCCTGGCTTTTCGGTACCGGTGACCTCACTGTGGGTAATGGATGAGGTGAGCGGCTTTTCGTACGGACGGGGGAACGCATGGAAGCGGAACGTCTTGTAGGAGTCAGCCGGCGTGCTCTGGCGCAGAGCAGGGGGACGCCGGACATCATCGCGGAGGCCTGGCAGGCACAGGCGCTGGCCCAGGCGATCGGCAGCCGACTGGCGGCCGACGGACCGAAGGAGTTACGGGGCGAGGCGCGCGGACTGAGCGAGATCGGCGGCCGGAGCAGCGGGGCGCTGGACCACCCGGCGGCGCGGGCCGGGGTGGCACGGGCCGCACAGCTCTCCGAGCTCGCCGAACCCCGGGCGACGCTGACGGGGCTCGGCACACTGCTCGGGGAAGTGGGGATGGCTCTGGTCGGAGTGGCCTGCGAGACCGATGAGCAGGGGCTCTACTGGCAGTGCATGGAGGCGATCGACGCGGCCGACGAGTCCATGGACCGGGTGCACGGAATGCTCCGCCGCCTCGACGAGCAGGACAGGGAGCGGCAGCAGAATCTGGAGCGCGGCCGGGGGCGGGACGGCCCGTACGGCGCGGTCGGCGGACCGGCAGGTACGACTGCGGCCGGCCGTGGCCGCGCAAGACTTCGGGAGTGACCGGGCCGGGTGACGGGTGCGACCGCGCAGCGGATTCGGGGGTGACCGGGCGGCCTTGAGCGCGCCGTCGGACGGGAAGGCGGTGACTGTACAGGACTTCGACAGCGACGGCGCTGGGGAGGCAGCAGGAGAAGAACGACCGGTATCCGGAGGTGCAGGATGGATGCATGGATCTTCGAATCTTCACCGAGCCCCAGCAAGGGGCGAGCTACGACACCCTGCTCACCGTCGCCAAGGCGACCGAGGACCTCGGCTTCGACGCCTTCTACCGCTCCGACCACTATCTCCGCATGGGCCCGGGGGACGGTCTGCCCGGCCCGACCGACGCATGGATCACCCTGGCCGGGCTGGCGCGTGAGACCAAGCGGATCAGGCTCGGCACCCTCATGACGGCGGGGACGTTCCGGCTCCCCGGCGTGCTTGCCATCCAGGTCGCCCAGGTCGACCAGATGTCCGGTGGACGCGTCGAGCTGGGTCTCGGCGCAGGCTGGTTCGAGGAGGAGCACAAGGCCTACGGCATTCCGTTCCCCAAGGAGAAGTTCGGCAGGCTGGAGGAGCAGCTGGAGATCATCACCGGGCTCTGGGCGACCGGGATCGGCAAGACGTTCAGCTTCGACGGCACCTACTACCAGCTCACCGATTCGCCCGCGTTGCCCAAGCCGGCGCAGGCCAAGGTGCCGGTGCTGATCGGCGGTCACGGTGCGACGCGCACACCGCGACTGGCCGCCCGCTACGCGGACGAGTTCAATATCCCCTTCGCGTCGCTGGAGGACAGCGAGAAGCAGTTCGGCCGGGTCAGGGAGGCAGCCAAGGAGGTCGGCCGCGCACCGGACGACCTGGTGTACTCCAACGCCCTGGTGGTCTGCGTCGGCAAGAACGACGCCGAGGTGGCACGCCGCGCCTCCGTCATCGGGCGTGAGGTGGCGGAGCTGAAGGCGAACGGGCTCGCGGGCTCGCCCGCCGAGGTGGTCGACAAGATCGGCCGGTACGGCGCGATCGGCTCGTCCCGGATCTACCTCCAGGTCCTGGACCTGCACGACCTGGACCACCTGGAGCTGATCTCCTCCCAGATCCAGTCCCAGCTCGGCTGAGAGGCTGTCGGGTGACCTCGGACAGCCTCTGAGGACCGAGGGCAAAGGAGGCCACCTGTGCACCCCGCCCGCCCGGCCGACGACTCACCGTCCCTCCGTGTGTCCGCCCGCACGCCCCTGGGCACGCCCGCCCGTCCGCTCGGCCGTGCTCTCGCGGCAGGGCCGGTCCTGCTCGACGGCGGTCTCTCCAACCAGTTGGAGGCGCAGGGCTGCGATCTGTCCGACGCGCTGTGGTCGGCCCGTCTGCTGACCGACGGGCCCGGACAGATCGAGGCGGCCCACACCGCCTATGTGCGCGCGGGTGCACAGGTGCTCATCACCGCCGGGTACCAGGCGACCTTCGAAGGGTTCGCGCGGCGGGGGATCGGACGGGCGGAGGCGGCGGAGCTGTTCGCCCGCAGTGTCCGGCTGGCGCGACGGGCCGCCGGTGCGGTGGAGCGGGACGTCTGGGTCGCCGCTTCGGTCGGCCCGTACGGGGCGATGCTGGCGGACGGCAGCGAGTACCGGGGCCGCTACGGGCTCTCCGTCCGGGAGCTGGAGCGCTTCCACCGGCCCCGGATCGAGGCGCTGGCCGCCGCCGGGCCCGATGCGCTGGCGCTGGAGACCGTGCCGGATGTCGACGAGGCCGAGGCATTGCTGCGGGCGGTCGAGGGGTGCGGGCTGCCCGTCTGGCTCTCGTACAGCGTGGCGGGCGACCGGACCAGGGCGGGCCAGTCGCTGCAGACGGCCTTCGCTCTCGCCTCGGGGCGCGACGACGTGGTGGCCGTGGGGGTGAACTGCTGCGATCCGGTCGATGCGGACCGGGCGGTGCGGGTGGCCGCCGAGGTGACCGGGAAGCCGGTCGTCGTGTACCCGAACAGCGGCGAGCGGTGGGACGCGGGGGGACGGGGATGGGCCGGCGCTCCCACGTTCGACCCGGGCGGAGCAGCGGCCTGGCTGGACGCCGGGGCCCGGCTGATCGGCGGCTGCTGCCGGGTCGGCCCGGACACCGTCGCGGAACTGGCCGGGCTGCTCGGTACGACGACGGCCGACGAGTCCGCGCAGAGCTCGACGAGAAGAACCGACCCGACCCGGAGAGCAGACCCGACCCGGAGAACTGACCCAGCCGACTCTTCGGACACCTGAAAATACCTGGTCGTAGGCGAGTGGACCGGACCATACTCGGACGTGTGTTCCTGACAATCAGCACAACCGGCAACCCGGAACGTCCAGCGACCGACCTCGGCTTCCTGCTGCACAAGCATCCCGAGAAGGCGCAGACGTTCTCCACTTCCCATGGCACCGCGCATGTCTTCTATTCCGAGGCATCCGCCGAGCGCTGCACCGCGGCGCTTCTGCTGGAAGTGGATCCCGTGGCCCTGGTGCGCCGGGGCAAGGGCAAGGGCCGGGGCGGCGCTCCTGACGCGGCGCTCGCGCAATACGTCAACGACCGCCCGTACGCGGCGTCCTCGTTGCTGTCCGTTGCCATGAGCACGGTCTTCAAGTCCGCGCTGAACGGTGCGTGCCGCGCGCTGCCCGAGCGCGCGGAGGCACCGATGCCGCTGCGGATCGAGGTGCCCGCGCTGCCGGCCCGTGGCGGAGCGGAACTGGTGCGCAAGCTCTTCGGGCCGCTCGGCTGGACGAGTGTGGACGCCGTGGCCGTTCCTCTGGACGAGCAGTTCCCGGAGTGGGGGGACTCGCGGTACGTACGGCTGGTGCTCGAAGGCGAGTTGCGGCTGGCGGACGCGTTGCGGCAGCTGTACGTGCTGCTGCCGGTGCTGGACGACGCCAAGCACTACTGGGTCGCACCGGACGAGGTGGACAAGCTGTTGCGGGCGGGCGAGGGCTGGCTCGCCACCCACCCCGAGCAGAAGCTGATCACCAGCCGCTATCTCTCGCGACGCTGGGGGCTGACCCGGCAGGCGATGCAGCAGCTCGAACTGGTGCGGCTCGCCGAGTCGGACGACCTCGACGTCGAGAGCATCGACAACGCCGTGGACGAGACGACCGACACCGAGGAGAAGCCGGTCCCGCTCGCCGAGCAGCGGCGCGCCGCGATCCTCGACGCGCTGCGGGCCGCGGGCGCGAGCCGGGTCCTCGACCTGGGCTGCGGGCAGGGCCAGTTGGTGCAGGCACTGCTCAAGGACGTGGGCTTCACGGAGATCGTCGGCGTCGATGTCTCCATGCGCGCCCTCACCATCGCGTCACGACGGCTGAAACTGGAGCGGATGGGGGAGCGACAGGCCGCCCGGGTCGTGCTCCGGCAGGGCTCGCTCACCTACACCGACAAGCGGCTCAAGGGGTACGACGCGGCTGTGCTCAGCGAGGTCATCGAACACCTCGACCTGCCGAGACTGCCCGCGCTGGAGTACGCCGTGTTCGGTTCGGCCCGTCCGCGGACCGTGCTCGTGACGACGCCGAACGTCGAGTACAACGTCCGCTGGGAGACCCTTCCCGCCGGGCATGTGCGCCACGGCGACCACCGGTTCGAATGGACCAGGGCCGAATTCCGCGGCTGGGCCCGGGAGGTGGCGCAGCGGCACGGATACGGGGTCGACTTCGTCCCCGTGGGGCCCGACGACCCCGAGGTGGGGCCGCCCACACAGATGGCCGTGTTCACGATGACCGCGGCCGACGAGACCAGGAACAGGACCGAGAAGGAGGCGAAAGCCGCATGACCAGTACCTCACGCACGCTGCCGGTGACCGACCTCTCCCTCGTGGTCCTCATCGGGGCCAGCGGTTCCGGCAAGTCCACCTTCGCCCGCGAGCACTTCAAGCCCACGGAGATCGTCTCCTCGGACTTCTGCCGAGGTCTGGTCGCCGACGACGAGAACGACCAGAGCGCCAGCCGTGACGCCTTCGATGTCCTGCACTACATCGTGGGCAAGCGGCTGGCAGCCGGGCGGCTGACCGTCGTGGACGCCACCAGCGTCCAGTCCGAGAGCCGCAAGCAACTGGTCCAGCTGGCCAGGAGCCACGACGTCCTGCCCATCGCGATCGTCCTCGACCTGCCCGAAGAGGTCTGCGTCGCGCGCAACGCGGCCCGCCCCGACCGCGCCGACATGCCGCGCCACGTCATCCAGCGGCACCGCCGCGAACTGCGCCGTTCGCTGCGCGGCCTGGAGCGCGAGGGCTTCCGCAAGGTGCACATCCTGCGCACCGAGGAGGAGGCGGTCCACGCCGAAGTGGTGCTGGAGCGCCGCTACAACGACCTGCGCCACCTCACGGGCCCCTTCGACATCATCGGCGACATCCACGGCTGCAGTTCCGAGCTGGAGTCCCTGCTCGGCAAGCTCGGCTATGTCGACGGCGCGCACCCCGAAGGGCGTATGGCGGTCTTCGTCGGCGACCTCGTGGACCGCGGCCCCGACAGCCCCGGAGTGCTGCGCCGCGTCATGGCCATGGTGTCGGCGGGCAACGCCCTGTGCGTGCCGGGCAACCACGAGAACAAGCTCGGCCGCTACCTCAAGGGCCGCAACGTCCAGCACACCCATGGACTCGCCGAGACCATCGAGCAGCTGGACCGGGAGGAGGAGAAGGACCCGGCCTTCCGCGAGCAGGTCCGGGAGTTCATCGACGGGCTCGTCAGCCACTACGTGCTCGACGGGGGCAGGCTCGTCGTCTGCCACGCCGGACTCCCCGAGAAGTACCACGGCCGCACCTCCGGACGGGTCCGCTCGCACGCGCTGTACGGGGACACCACCGGCGAGACCGACGAGTTCGGCCTGCCCGTGCGCTACCCGTGGGCGGAGGAGTACCGGGGCCGTGCCGCCGTGGTCTACGGACACACCCCGGTGCCCAACACCTCCTGGATCAACAACACCATCTGCCTGGACACCGGAGCGGTCTTCGGCGGGAAGATGACCGCGCTGCGCTGGCCGGAGCGCGAGCTCGTCGACGTACCGGCCGAGCAGGTCTGGTACGAGCCGGCCAAGCCGCTGGCCACCGAGGCACCCGGTGGCCGGGAGGGACGGCCGCTCGACCTCGCCGATGTGCAGGGCCGGCGGATCGTCGAGACCCGGCACATGGGCCGCATCGCGGTCCGTGAGGAGAACGCCGCCGCCGCGCTCGAAGTCATGAGCCGGTTCGCCGTCGACCCCCAGCTGCTCGGCTACCTCCCGCCGACCATGGCGCCCACCGCCACCTCGCGCGAGGACGGCTACCTGGAGCACCCGGCCGAGGCCTTCGCGCAGTACCGGGCGGACGGCGTCGACAAGGTCGTGTGCGAGGAGAAGCACATGGGGTCGCGTGCGGTGGCGCTCGTCTGCCGGGACGCGGCCGCCGCCCGTGAGCGGTTCGGTGTGGGCGGCACCTCGGACGCCCTCGGTTCCGCCGGTGGCCCGACCGGGGCGCTGCACACCCGTACCGGACGGCCGTTCCTCGACGACGTCGCGCTCACCGAGGTGATCCTCGGCAGGCTGCGCGCCGCTGTCACCGCCGCCGGGCTCTGGGAGGAGTGGGGCACCGACTGGGTGCTGCTCGACGCCGAGCTGATGCCCTGGTCCCTCAAGGCGGCCGGGCTGCTGCGCTCGCAGTACGCCGCGGTCGGCGCCGCGTCCGGCGCCGTCCTCCCGGAGGCCAACGCGGCCCTCGCGGCCGCGGCGGCCCGTGGCGTGGACGTCGGCGCTCTCGCCGACCGCCAGCGGGGTCGCGCCGAGGACGCCGCCGCGTTCACCGAGGCGTACCGCCGGTACTGCTGGAGCACCCAGGGGCTGGACGGGGTCCGTCTCGCGCCCTTCCAGATCCTCGCCGTCCAGGGCCGCTCACTGGCCTCCGTACCGCACGACGAGCAGCTGGCCTGGCTCGACCGGCTGGTCGAGCACGACCCGACCGGGCTCCTCCAGGTCACCCGCCGGCTCGTCGTCGACACCGGGGACGAGGCGTCGGTGCGCGCCGGTGTCGACTGGTGGCTGGAGATGACCGGCCGCGGCGGCGAGGGCATGGTCGTCAAGCCACTCGCCGCGCTCGTACGGGACGGCAAGGGCAGGCTGGTCCAGCCGGGCATCAAGGTGCGCGGCCGGGAGTACCTCCGGATCATCTACGGACCCGAGTACACCCGCCCGGAGAACCTGGAACGGCTGCGCGGCAGGTTCCTCGGCCACAAGCGGTCACTGGCGCTCCGGGAGTACGCGCTGGGGCTCGAAGCGCTGGACCGGCTGGCCGACGGGGAGCCGCTGTGGCGGGTCCACGAGGCGGTGTTCGCGGTGCTGGCCCTGGAGTCGGAGCCGGTCGACCCGCGGCTCTGAGGAGCCTCGCAGCAGGCTGTGGGGCGTCGTCGGCGGGTTCTCCGGTGGGATCACCGGAAAACCCGCTGGCGGTTCGCGGGAGTGAACGGGCCCGTGCACGGTGAGGATGGAGGCATGGGATTCCATGTCGACTCCGAGGCCGGGCGGCTGCGCCGCGTCATCCTGCACCGCCCCGATCTGGAACTGAAGCGGCTCACCCCCAGCAACAAGGACGCGCTCCTGTTCGACGACGTGCTCTGGGTGCGCCGGGCCCGCCAGGAGCACGACGGCTTCGCGGACGTACTGCGCGACCGCGGTGTGGAGGTGCACCTCTTCGGCGACCTGCTGCGCGAGTCGCTGGACATTCCGGTGGCCAGGCGGCTCGTCCTGGACCGGGTCTTCGAGGAGAAGGAGTACGGCCCGCTCGCCACCGAGCACCTGCGGGCCGCCTTCGAGAAGCTGCCCAGTACCGAGCTGGCCGACGCCCTCGTCGGCGGGATGACCAAGCGGGAGTTCCTGGACGGGCACAGCGAGCCGACCTCCGTCCGCTTCCACGTCATGGATCTGGACGACTTCCTGCTGGACCCGCTGCCGAACCATCTCTTCACCCGCGACACCTCGGCCTGGATATACGACGGGGTGTCCATCAACGCGATGCGCTGGCCGGCCCGGCAGCGCGAGACCGTCCACTTCGAGGCGATCTACCGCCACCACCCCCTCTTCACCGGCCCCGACGCGGGCGCCTTCCACCACTGGTCGGAGGGGCAGGACGACTACCCGTCCACCATCGAGGGCGGCGACGTACTGGTCATCGGCCACGGCGCCGTACTCATCGGGATGAGCGAACGCACCACCCCGCAGGCGGTGGAGATGCTGGCCCGCGGACTGTTCGACGCCGGCTCGGCCCGCACGATCGTGGCGCTCGACATGCCCAAGCGCCGGGCGTTCATGCACCTCGACACGGTGATGACGATGATCGACGGCGACACCTTCACCCAGTACGCCGGCCTGGGCATGCTCCGCTCGTACACCATCGAGCCCGGCGACGGCCCCAGGGACCTGAAGGTCACCGACCATCCGCCCGAGCACATGCACCGGGCGATCGCACGGGCTCTGGGGCTGGACTCGATCCGCGTCCTCACGGCCACCCAGGACGTGCACGCCGCCGAGCGCGAGCAGTGGGACGACGGCTGCAACGTGCTGGCCGTCGAGCCGGGGGTCGTCGTCGCGTACGAGCGCAATGCCACCACCAACACCTTTCTGCGCGAGGAGGGCATCGAGGTCATCGAGATCCGAGGCAGCGAACTCGGCCGGGGCAGGGGCGGCCCCCGTTGCATGAGCTGTCCGGTGGAGCGCGACCCGGTGTAGGGGCGGGGCCGGGCGCGGCGCGAGCCGACCGCACCGTATAGCGATGCATGGTGTCGTATAGACTTCCAGAATCACTGTACGTGCGATCCTCGCCCGACCCAGGAGCTCTCCCATGGCCATAGACCTCGCAGGCCGCCACTTCCTCAAGGAGCTGGACTTCACGGCCGAGGAGTTCCGCGGCCTGATCGAGCTCGCGGCCGAGCTCAAGGCCGCCAAGAAGTCGGGGGCTGAGGCGCAGCGGCTGCGCGGCAAGAACATCGCGCTGATCTTCGAGAAGACCTCGACCCGCACCCGCTGCGCCTTCGAGGTGGCCGCCGCGGATCAGGGTGCGTCCACGACCTATCTGGACCCCTCCGGCTCACAGATGGGGCACAAGGAGTCGGTCAAGGACACGGCCCGGGTCCTCGGCCGGATGTTCGACGGCATCGAGTACCGCGGCGACAGCCAGGCGGCCGTCGAGGAACTGGCCGCCCACGGCGGCGTTCCGGTCTTCAACGGGCTCACCGATGACTGGCACCCGACCCAGATGCTCGCCGATCTCCTCACCATGACCGAGCACAGCGACAAGCCGCTGGAGCGGATCGCCTTCGCCTACCTCGGCGACGCCCGCTTCAACATGGGCAACTCCTACCTGATCACCGGCGCCCTGCTCGGCATGGACGTACGCATCGTCGCGCCGAAGGCGTACTGGCCCGCCGAGGAGATCCTCGCCGAGGCCCACCGGCTGGCCGGTGCGAGCGGTGCGACCGTCACCCTCACCGAGGACATCGCCGAGGGCGTCAAGGGCGCCGACTTCGTCGCCACCGACGTCTGGGTCTCCATGGGCGAGCCCAAGGAGGTCTGGGCCGAGCGGATCGAGGCCCTGGCGCCGTACGCCGTGACCATGGACGTGCTCCGCGCCACCGGCAACGCCGACGTGAAGTTCCTGCACTGCCTCCCGGCCTTCCACGACCTCGGTACCGAGGTCGGGCGGGGGATCGAGGCCGCCTACGGGCTGACGGAGCTGGAGGTCACCGACGAGGTCTTCGAGTCCGCGCACTCGGTCGTCTTCGACGAGGCGGAGAACCGGATGCACACGATCAAGGCCGTTCTGGTGGCGACCATGGCGTCCCCGGAGGTCAAGGGCTGATCGCTGCATGAACATGCGCCCGATTGGGTGAACATGCGCAAAGGCGACTAATATGTTGCCTCCTGGTGGGGTTCGAGCTCGCACGCTCGAACCCCATTTTTTGTGTGTCACCGGAGCCCCCACAGCCCTCGGTCGCACTTCCCCCACATGCTTCACCAGAGAAGAGACCATCCCCGTGAGTCCGCTGCGCCCACCGATCCCCCCGCACCTGTCCGGACCGCGCATCAAGAATCCCCACCAGCTGATCGCCGAGTCCGGCGCCGACCTGGAGGGGCACGGCCTCAAGCGCACCATGGGGCTCTTCCAGCTGGTGTGCTTCGGTGTCGGCGCCGTCGTCGGCACCGGCATCTTCGTCGGACTCTCCGACAGCGTCGCCGAGGCGGGACCCGCGGTCGTGCTCTCCTTCGCACTCGCCGCGATCACCTGCATCTTCACCGCGTTCTCCTTCGCCGAGCTGGGCAGCGCCATCCCGGTCTCCGGCAGCTCCTACTCCTTCGCCTACGCGACCCTCGGCGAACGCATCGCCTTCCTCGTCGGCTGGTGTCTGCTGCTGGAGTACGGTGTCTCGGTCTCCGCGGTCGCCGTCGGCTGGAGCCAGTACGTCAACGAGCTGCTGGACAGTCTGTTCGGCGCGCAGCTGCCGGCCGCCCTCTCGGCGGGCCCCGGCGACGGCGGTGTGATCAATCTGCCCGCCGTCCTGGTGGTCATGATGGCCGCCACCCTGCTGGTGCGCGGCGTCCGGGAGAGCGCCGGGGCCACCGCCGCGATGGCGGTCCTCAAGATCACCATCCTGATCCTGTTCTGCGTCGTCGCCTTCACGGCCTTCGAGCGCGGGAACCTCACGCCGTTCTTCGCCCACGGCGCGGGCGGGGTCACGGCCGGTGCGTCGCTGGCGTTCTTCTCGTACATCGGCTTCGACGCCATCACCACCGCGGGCGAGGAGGTCAAGAACCCGCGGCGGAACATCCCGATCGCGATCATGATCTGCATCGGCCTGGTCACGCTGCTCTACTGCGCGGTCGCGCTCGCCGCCATCGGCGCGCTGGGGCCGAAGGCCGTCGCCGACCGGCCGGCGGCGCTCTCGATCGTCGTCGACCAGGTCACCGACTCGACCGTCGGCGGCGGAATCATCGCCTTCGGAGCGGTCGTCGCGATCGCGTCCGTCGTGCTCGCGGTCATGTACGGGCAGACCCGCATCCTGATGTCGATGTCCCGTGACGGACTGATCCCGCGGGTCTTCGAGCGGGTCTCGCCGCGCACGGCGACGCCGGTCGCCAACACCTGGATCGTGGCGGTCGTCTTCGCGGTCCCGGCGGCCTTCTCGTCGCTCGACGTGGTGGTGAATCTGACCACCATCGGCACCCTGGCCACCATGGTCGCGGTGAACGTCGCGGTGATCGTGCTGCGGCGCCGCAACCCGGAGGTGAGGGGCTCGTTCCGGGTGCCGCTCTATCCGCTGAGCCCGCTGCTGGGCGTCGGCTTCTGCCTCTATCTGATGTACGGGACGGGCTGGGCGACCTGGATCCAGTTCGCGGTCTTCCTGATCGTCGGCTCGGCGGTGTACGCCTTCTACGGCCGCAGCCGCTCCCGGCTGGCCGCCGCCGACGCGGCCCGGTGAGGGCGGCGGCTCAGCTCTGAGAGCCTGTCGGGTGACCTTCGATCGGAGAGCGGACGCGGCATGGTGCGTGCGATTCCAAGGCGCCGGGATGCCCTCGGATGGGGCCTCCCCTGCTCGAACGAAGTTGAGAGTTCGGGGAAGGAGCTACTAGGGCATCCCGGCAACGCCGGAAGCGTGCGTGCCAGGGCGTGGCCGCCCGATCAGAGGCCACCCGACAGGCTCTGAGGCGTGAGGGACGGCAGGGTGAACCACACGGCCTTGCCGTGCTCCGTCGTGCGGTGGCCGCAGGACGAGCTGAGCGTCCGGATCAGCAGCAGACCCCGGCCGTGTTCCTGCCAGGGGTCCGGCTCGCCGCCGGGCAGGGGGAAGGAGAGACCGCCCGGCGGGGCGGGGTCGCGGTCGTGCACCTCGACCTGGCAGCCGCTCGGCAGGAGCTCCACGACCAGCTCGATCGGCTCGTCGCTGCGGGTGTGCTCGACCGCGTTGGCGACCAGCTCCGCGGTGAGGAGCTCGGCGGTGTCGGTGTGGGCCGGTGCGTCGATGTCCGCGAGCGCGGTACGGATCAGAGCACGGGCAATCGGTACGGCCGCCGTCGAATGCGGTAGCGCGATCCGCCAGGAGGCGGGGAGAGGGACATCGGGGGGCACGGCATGGTTTCCGTTCCGGGGTGGGGTGCGGGTGTGGTTGCGGGTTCGTGGGTGCGGGGACTCTCCGGTATCAAGACATCTCGGTTTCAACCTTACGAAGTGCAATGACACGGGCAAGGGGCCGCCGACAGGTATGAAAGGGACGTTGGTCACTGCGTTCTCACGCTCCGCTTATCGCGTGCTCATGACGGAAGTCACGAACGAGTGATAAGTTCGGGTGCAGGTAGCAGCCCGACGGCTGAAGGGGAGCCCCCTCCATGAGCCCGTTTCCCAGCTCCGCCCCGCACACGGACGACTGGCGCCATCTGCGGCTGACGACGGACGACGGGGTTGCCACCGTCACGCTCGCCCGGCCCGAGAAACTCAACGCGCTCACCTTCGGCGCCTACGCCGATCTGCGCGACCTGCTTGCCGAACTGTCCCGCGAACGCAGCGTGCGCGCTCTGGTACTCGCGGGGGAGGGCCGCGGATTCTGCTCCGGCGGAGATGTCGACGACATCATCGGCGCGACACTCGCCATGGACACCGCCCAGCTCCTCGACTTCAATCGCATGACCGGACAGGTGGTGCGGGCCCTTCGTGAAACCCCCTTCCCCGTTATCGCCGCCGTACACGGGGTGGCGGCGGGCGCCGGGGCGGTGCTCGCGCTGGCCGCGGACTTCCGGATCGCCGATCCGTCGGCCCGTTTCGCCTTCCTGTTCACCAAGGTCGGCCTCTCCGGCGGCGACATGGGCGCCGCCTACCTGCTGCCGCGCGTCGTCGGCCTCGGCCATGCCACCCGATTGCTGATGCTCGGCGAACCGGTCCGCGCACCCGAAGCGGAACGGATCGGCCTGATCAGCGAGCTGACCGAAGAGGGCCAGGCCGATGTACGCGCGGCGGCGCTCGCCCGCCGCCTCGCCGATGGACCGGCCCTCGCCCTCGCCCAGACCAAGGCCCTGCTCACCGCCGAACTCGACATGCCGCTCGCCGCCGCGGTCGAGATGGACGCCGCCACCCAGGCCCTGCTGATGCACGGCGAGGACTACGCGGAATTCCATGCCGCCTTCACCGAGAAGCGGCCACCGAATTGGCAGGGCCGGTAGCGATGCCCTCCGAAACGGCCCCGCCCGGTGCGGCCCGGACCGGCGTGAAGCGCATCGCGGTCATCGGCGGCGGGCCCGGCGGGCTCTACGCCGCGGCCCTGCTCAAGCGGCTCGACCCGGAGCGCGGGATCACCGTCTGGGAGCGCAACGCCCCCGAGGACACCTTCGGCTTCGGCGTCGTCCTCTCCGACGAGACCCTCGGCGGCATCGAACACGCCGACCCCGTCGTGTACCGGGCCCTCCAGGACGAATTCGTACGGTGGGACGACATCGACATCGTCCACCGGGGCGTCACCCAGACGTCCGGCGGCCACGGCTTCGCGGCGCTGGGCAGACGCAGGCTGCTGCGGATCCTGCACGACCGCTGCGAATCCCTCGGCGTACGCCTCCGCTTCCGCACCGAGGCGCCGCCGGCCGCCGAGCTGGCCGCCTCCCACGACCTGGTGATCGCCGCCGACGGTGTGCACAGCCTCACCCGTACCGCCCACGCCGACACCTTCGGCCCCCGCCTCACCACCCACCGCTGCCGCTACATCTGGCTCGCCGCCGACTTCGCCCTCGACGCCTTCCGCTTCGAGACCGCCGAGACCGCGTACGGGGTGATGCAGCTCCACGGCTACCCCTTCTCGGCCGACGCCTCCACCGTCATCGTCGAGATGCGCGAGGAGGTCTGGCGGGCCGCCGGATTCGACACCTGCGACGCGGAGCGGTCGACCCTGCGGTGCGCCAAGATCTTCACCGAGGCCCTCGGCGGCCGGCCGCTGCGCTCCAACAACTCCTCCTGGCTCACCTTCCGCACCGTCGTCAACGACCACTGGTCGCACGGCAACACCGTCCTCATCGGCGACGCCGCCCACACCGCGCACTTCTCCATCGGCTCCGGCACCAAACTCGCCGTCGAGGACGCCCTCGCCCTCGCCGCCTGCATCGAGGAACAGCCCGACCTGCCGGGCGCACTGGCCGCGTACGAGGCCGAGCGCCGGCCGGTCGTCGAATCGACCCAGCGGGCCGCCGCGGCGAGCCTGCGCTGGTTCGAGGAGCTCGCCACCTACGTCGACCAGCCGCCCCGCCAGTTCGCCTTCAACCTCCTCACCCGCAGCCGCCGCGTCACCCACGACAATCTGCGGCTGCGCGACGCCTCCTTCACCGCCACCGTTGAGAAGGAGTTCGGCTGCGCCCCGGGCGTCCCGCCGATGTTCACCCCGCTGCGACTGCGCGGCCTCGAACTACGCAACCGCGTCGTCGTCTCACCCATGGACATGTACTCGGCCGTCGACGGCGTCCCCGGCGACTTCCACCTCGTGCACCTGGGCGCACGCGCGCTCGGCGGCGCCGGTCTCGTCATGACGGAGATGGTGTGCGTCAGCGCCGAGGGCCGCATCACCCCCGGCTGCACCGGGCTCTACACCCCCGAACAGGCCACCGCCTGGGCCCGGATCACCGACTTCGTCCACACGAGCGCGCCCGGTACGGCCATCGGCGTGCAACTCGGCCACTCCGGGCGCAAGGGCTCCACCAGACTGATGTGGGAGGGCATCGACCAGCCCCTCGACCACGGCAACTGGCCGCTCACCGCGGCCTCCCCGATCCCGTACGCGGACGGCGTCAACCAGGTCCCGCACGCCCTGGACCGGGCCGGGCTCGACGCCGTGCGCGAACAGTTCGCCTCGGCGGCCCGGCGCGCCGACCGCTGCGGCTTCGACCTGCTCGAACTCCACTGCGCCCACGGCTACCTGCTCTCCGGCTTCCTCTCGCCGCTCACCAACCACCGCACCGACGAATACGGCGGACCACTGCACAACCGGCTCCGCTTCCCCCTCGAAGTCTTCGACGCGATCCGCGCCGACTGGCCCGACGACCGGCCCATGACCGTCCGGATCTCCGCCACGGACTGGGCCGAGGGCGGCACCACGGCCGAGGACGCCGTCGAGATCGCCCGCGCCTTCGTCGCCCACGGGGCCGATGCCATCGACGTCTCCACCGGCCAGGTCGTGCCCGACGAGCGCCCCGAGTACGGCCGCTCGTACCAGACCCCGTACGCGGACCGGATCCGCAACACCCTGTGCGTGCCCGTCATCGCGGTGGGTGCGATCTCCTCCTGGGACGACGTCAACTCCCTGCTGCTCGCGGGCCGGGCCGACCTCTGCGCCCTGGCCCGCCCCCACCTCTACGACCCGCACTGGACGCTGCACGCGGCGGCCGACCAGGGCTACAGCGGACCGGGCGCGCCCTGGCCGCTCCCGTACCGCGCGGGCAGCCGCACCCCGCCGACCGGCCGCACGGACGCACCGAAGCCGCGGCTCACCCTGGGATGACGGGCAGGCACTCGTGGCACCGGCACCGGCACCGGTCCGGGCACGGTGCCCCGTGGTGGGCGCGCCGCTCCTCGCGGGCGACCCGCTCCAGCAGCGCGGCCAGTTCCTCGGCCTCCTCCCGGGTGGCGGAACCCCGGCCGGCACACCGCTTCAGCACGGCCGGGACGTACACCAACCGCGCCCGGAAGGTGTGCAGATGGCGGGTCCCCGTGTCGATGGTGATCCAGTGACCGGTGTGCCGCCCGTGCCCCACCGTGGTCAGCTGCTGGTGCCCCATGCCCGGGTAGGTGTCGACGACGTACACCTTCGCCCCGCCCCGGTACGCCTTCGTGCCGGGGCGGAACTCCTGGCCCAGCTCCCCGTACCGCCGCCACAGCACCACGTTCGCGGCGACCAGCCAGACGGATTCCGGCGGCCCGCTCACTGCTCCGCCGCGCTGATCAGCAGCGTCCCCGCCACCTCGCCGTCCGGCCCGCGCCACCAGCCCAGCAGCGGGGCGCCGTCGCCGTAGGCGTGCGGGCCGTCGCGCCGAAGCGTCGCGGTGACGGTCAGAACCACGGTGTTCTCGGCGGGCCGGGCGGCCAGCGAGGCGCCGGCCGCGTCGAGGAAGGCGTCGACGTCATCGGTGAAGGTCCAGGGCATGCCTCATCCTGCCGGGTGCGCGTGATACGAAGCACCCGTATTTCGGGGCCGGTTGCCCGGTCTCCCGGGTCAGTCGTCGTTGCGCAACCGGAAACGCTGGAGCTTGCCGGTGGCGGTGCGGGGGAGGGCGGGCAGGAACTCGATGACGCGCGGGCACTTGTGCGGGGCCAGCTCGCTCTTCACGTGAGCGCGCAGTTCGTCGGCCGACGTCACCGCGCCCTCGCGCAGCACCACGTACGCCACCACGATCTGGCCGCGCAGCTCGTCCGCCCGGCCCACCACGGCCGCCTCGGCCACCGAGGGGTGGTGCAGCAGGGCGTCCTCGACCTCGGGGCCCGCGATGTTGTAGCCGGAGGAGATGATCATGTCGTCGGCGCGGGCCACGTAGCGGAAGTAGCCGTCCGCGTCGCGCACATAGGTGTCACCGGTGAGGTTCCAGCCGTGCGCCACGTAGTCCCGCTGACGCCCGTCGGCGAGATAACGGCAGCCGACCGGGCCGCGTACGGCGAGGAGTCCGGGTTCCCCGTCCGGCACCGGCCGGCCGTCGCGGTCCAGCACCCGGGCCTGCCAGCCGGGCACGGGGACTCCGGTGGTGCCGGGGCGGATCGCTTCGTCGGCGGCCGAGACGAAGATGTGCAGCAGCTCGGTGGCGCCGATGCCGTTGATGATGCGCAGCCCCGTCCGCTCGTGCCACGCGTGCCAGGTGGCCACCGGAAGGTTCTCCCCGGCCGAGACACAGCGTCGCAGCGCGCCGAGATCGTGGTCGTCGATGTGGTCGAGCATCACGCGGTAGGCGGTCGGCGCGGTGAACAGCACCGAGACCCGGTGGGCGGCGAGCGCGGGCAGCAACTGCGCCGGGCCGGACTGTTCGAGCAGCAGGGCACTGGCCCCGGCCCGCAGCGGGAAGACCACCAGACCGCCGAGCCCGAAGGTGAAGCCGAGCGGCGGACTGCCCGCGAACACGTCGTCGGGAGTGGGCCGGAGCACATGGGCCGAGAAGGTGTCGGCGATGGCGAGCACATCCCGGTGGAAGTGCATACAGCCCTTCGGGCGTCCGGTGGTGCCCGAGGTGAACGCGATCAGCGCGACATCGTCCGCCGCCGTGTCCACGGCGCGGTACGGCCCGGTCCTGGCCTCGGCCAGGCGCAGCAGATCGTCCGGGGCGTCGCCTCCGTACACCGTGATCCGCAGCCCCGGCACCTCGGCCTTCACCAGGTCGTCGACCGCCCGGACGTCGCACAGTGCGTGACTCACCCGGGCGATGGAGCAGATGGTGGAGAGTTCGGCGGACCGCTGCCGGTCCAGCACCGTGACGGCGATGGCGCCGGCCTTCAGCACCGCGAGCCAGCAGGCGGCCAGACGGGGTGTGGTGGGGCCGCGCAGCAGGACGCGGTTGCCGGGGACGACCCCCAGGTCGGAGGTGAGGACATGGGCGATCCGGTTCACCCGCTCCCGCAGCTCTCCGTAGCTCCAGACCGCGCCGTCGGAGGTGCGGAAGGCGGGGCGGTCGGG
Organism: Streptomyces sp. NPDC058240; assembly: GCF_042882135.1. Classification (NCBI taxonomy): domain Bacteria; kingdom Bacillati; phylum Actinomycetota; class Actinomycetes; order Kitasatosporales; family Streptomycetaceae; genus Streptomyces; species Streptomyces sp. NPDC058240. The sequence continues at coordinate 161,564 of NZ_JBHVWT010000012.1, read as the reverse complement.
GCCGAAGCGGTCGGCCGTGCGGTCCAGCAGTTCCGCCGCGCAGTTGAGGCGGTCCGGATAGCGCAGTTCGGGAAGGTCGAAGAGCAGTTCCGGCCACTCGTCCTGGGGTGGCAGGTGCTCCCTGGCGAAGGTGTCGAGGTGCGCTGAGGTCTTCGGGTCCATGACGGATCGCCCCCTTGTCGCCTCTGGAGCGTATCGTTTGTGTGACGGTAGTCAACGGTCCGCGATAAGACGAGTGGACTGGAAAACGAGCGGGCGGGAAGACGAGCACGGAAACGGACGGGACGACAGACCGGAGTACTGATGCGAAGAACGGGCACGAGAAGACGGGAAGACGCGACAAGAGAGGCGCCGGTATGACGGCATTCTCGCTCGATCCGGCACAAACCGCCTGGTGTGAAGAGCTGAGGACCCTTGCCGAGCAGCAACTGCGCCCCCTCGCGGAGAAGGGCGACCCCGGCCATGTCAACCGCCCGCTGATCGCCGCACTCGGCGAATCGGGCCTCCTCGACCGGATGCTGAACTCCGGCGCCCTCGATCTCTGCCTGCTCCGCGAGTCCCTGGCCCGCGGCTGCACGGAGGCCGAGACCGCGCTGGCCCTCCAGGGCCTCGGCACCCACCCCCTGGTCCGTTCGGGCACCCCGGCCCACCGCGAACGCTGGCTCCCCGAGGTGCGCGCGGGCCGCGCCGTCGCCGCCTTCGCGCTCAGCGAGCCGGGCGCGGGCTCCGACGCGGCGGCCCTCGCCCTGAACGCCGAACACACCCCCGGCGGCTGGCGGCTGACCGGCGAGAAGTGCTGGATCTCCAACGCGCCCGAGGCCGACTTCTACACCGTGTTCGCCCGCACGACCCAGGGCGCCGGCTCCCGTGGCGTCACTGCGTTCCTGGTCCCCGCCGACCGCCCCGGGCTGACCGGCACCGCCCTCGACATGCTCTCGCCGCATCCCATCGGGGCCCTGGACTTCGACGGTGTCCCGGTCACCCCCGACGATGTCCTCGGCGAACCGGACCGGGGCTTCCGGGTCGCCATGGACACCCTCAACCTGTTCCGCCCCAGCGTCGGCGCGTTCGCCGTCGGCATGGCCCGCGCCGCCCTCGACGCCACGGTGGAACACACCGCCCACCGCACCGCGTTCGGCGGCCCGCTGAAGGACCTCCAGGCCGTCTCCCACCAGGTCGCCGAAATGGCGACCCGCACCGAGGCCGCCCGGCTCCTGGTGTACGCGGCCGCCGCCGCGTACGACGCGGGGGAGTCCGGCGTGCCGCGCCGGGCCGCCATGGCGAAGCTGTACGCCACCGAGACCGCGCAGTACGTCGTCGACACCGCCGTCCAATTGCACGGCGCCCGAGCCCTGCGCCGCGGCCACCTCCTCGAACACCTCTACCGGGAGGTCCGCGCGCCACGGATCTACGAGGGCGCCAGCGAGGTCCAGCGCACGATCATCGCCAAGGAGCTGTACGCGAGCCGGGAGGCGTCCGCATGAGTCCGGTCCACCGGATCAACCCCGTCGAGCTGTCCCCGCCCACGGGCTTCTCGCACGCCGTCACGGTCACCGGCGGCCAACTGGTCTTCCTGGCCGGGCAGACCGCCCTCGACCAGGACGGCAAGGTCGTCGGTGACGATCTGCCCGAGCAGTTCGCGACGGCGCTCACCAATCTGCTCACCGCGTTGCGCGCGGCGGGCGGCGCCCCGGCGGACCTCGCCCGGGTCACCGTGTACGCCACCGATGTGGCCGACTACCGCGAACGGGCCGCCGAACTGGGCCGGATCTGGCGGCAGTTGGCGGGCCGCGACTATCCGGCGATGGCGGTCATCGGGGTGGCCAGGCTCTGGGACGAGCAGGCGCTCGTCGAGATCGACGGGGTGGCGGTGCTGCCGTGAACGCGCCGGACGGGTCGGGCATGCCGAGCCCGTCCGGCAATGCGCGGATCCGCGCGGATCAGTACGGCTTCACCAGCACATGCGCCGCGCCCGCAATGCCGACCTTCAGCAGCTCGTCCTCCTCGGGCGTGGTCCCGGTGCCCGTCTCCTGCTTGAGCACCGCACGCGACATGGCCTGCACCCACATGGCGCGCGGACGGCGGCGCGCCTCCCACGCTTCGAGGGCCGCGGCCACACCGGCCTCGGTGTCCAGCGACTCGGCGAGCACCAGCGCGTCCTCGACGGCCATCGCCGCGCCCTGCGCGATGTGCGGGGTGGAGGCGTGCGCGGCGTCACCGGCCAGGACGACCCGGCCGACGTGCCACGGCTCCTGGACCGTCACCTGGGAGATCCGTGAGTACACCACCGAGGCCGGGTCGGTGACGGTGGCGAGCGCCTCGGCGACCGGTCCGGAGAACATCGCCAGCCGCTCCGTGAGCTGCTCATGGGCCCGCTCCGGGTCCGGACGGAAGTCCTCGGACTCCGCGAACACCGCACCCAGGTACATCAGTTCATCGGTGATCGGGGTGAGCAGAGCCTTGGCCTCCTTGCCCGCGGTACCCATCACCACACCCCCCACCTGAGGCTGCCGGGGCACTGTCACCCGCCAGCTCGCGAAGCCGGTGTACTCGGGGGTGTAACGGTCCCCGTAGAGCCGGGTGCGCAGCGGCGAACCGATGCCGTCGAAGCCGACCACCAGGTCCCAGCGGCCCGAGGAGCCGTCGGACAGGGTGACGTCCACGCCGGAGCCGTCGTCGGTCAGTTCGGTGATCGTGGTGCCGAAGCGGATCTTCGCACCCGCGCCGACGGCGGCGGAGTTCAGCACCCGGGCGAGGGCGGGGCGCGGGATGCCGTTGTTCGAGGGGGCGTCGCCCATCCGCGGCTGGGGTATCTCGGCGAGCGTGTTGCCGGCCGGGTCGGCGATGGTCAGGATCTCCCACTCGAAGCCCGCCTCCAGGCAGTCGTCGAGGGCCCCGATCTCCCGCATGACGTGGAGGGCGTTGGACGGCTGGATGATGCCGACGCCGAGCGCGTCCAGCTCGTCACGGAGCTCGGCGACCTCGACGGTGTGACCGCGCCGGGCCAGTGCGGTGGCGAGGGTGAGCCCGCCGATGCCGCCGCCGTGCATCAGGACGCGCAGGGGTGTTGCCATCTCAGGTGTCTCCAGAGTGGGAGAAGTAGGACCGACCGGAAAATGGGGAGTGGGAGAAGGAGCGGGAGCGGGGCTGGGTGCGTGCAGTTGCAACGCGGAGCGCTGTCGACCGACGACAACGCCGCGCAGATGTGCGTGCCCAGCCCCGCGACGCCGCCCCCTATTTGCCGGTCGGTCCGAGGGGGAACCGAACGGTCAGCCGGCCGCGACGGGCAGGCTCATCAGGTGGTCCACCAGGGCCAGCAGCACGTCCCGGCCGAACGGCCGCTCACGGACATCGCCGATCAGCAGCGGAACATGCGGATCGAGGTCGAGAGCTGTCCTGATCTCGTCCGGCGTACGGGTGTTGTGACCGTGGAAGCAGTTGATCGCGACCACGAACGGGATGTCCCGGCTCTCGAAGAAGTCGATCGAGGCGAAACTCGTCTCCAGCCTGCGGGTGTCGGCGATCACGACACCGCCGAGCGCCCCGTTGACCAGGTCGTTCCACATGAACCAGAAGCGTTCCTGGCCGGGGGTGCCGAAGAGGTAGACCACCAGCTCGGAACTGACCGTGATCCGCCCGAAGTCCAGGGCCACGGTGGTGGTGTCCTTGTCGCCGATACCGGCGAGGTCGTCGACACCGATGCTGGCCTTGGTCAGGTACTCCTCGGTGCGCAGCGGGGCGACCTCGCTGACCGCGCCCACCATGGTGGTCTTGCCGACGCCGAAACCTCCGGCGATGAGGATCTTGACGGCGGCGGAAGCCGCCTGACTGCTTGTCATCTTGGTTCAGAGTCTCCGGAGTCCGTCACGAACGGTGGCCAGCAGGCCCATGTCGACCCCGCCGGCCACACGCGCCACCGAGAGCGGGGCACGGGCCAACAGCAGGCCCGGGGCGACGAGGTCGGCCAGCAGGATCTTGGTCACCGACACCGGGAGGCCGAGGTCGCACGAGACCTCGGCGACCGCGGACGGGCGGCGGCAGCGCTCCAGGATCAGCCGGTGCTCAGGCTGGAGCTTCCCCGGCAGGATCGGCGCACCGTGCTCGTCCCGTGGGTCCTGCGCGGTCGTGAGCACGGTGATGAGGGTGAAGTCGTCCCGCTCGGGAGCGGTCCGGCCGCGGGTGATGGTGTACGGGCGCACCATCGTGCCCGCCCCGTCCTCCTCCTCTTCCTCCTCCCAGTACGGGGTCACGCGCGCTGTCCGTCTCCGGTGCCGAAGACGTCGAACTCACCGCGGGCCGGGGTGCCGAGCTTCTGGCCGACCTGCTGCACGAGGTTGTGCATGGCGAGCGACATGATCTCGGCATCCACCTCCTGGGAGGCGATCACGGCCAGGTGGGTGCCCTGGGCGGCCGCGATGATGAAGAGCCAGAGGTCGTTCAGCTCGACGATGACCTGGTGCACGCTGCCGCCGTCGAAGAGCTGGCCGACGCCGCGCGCCAGGCTCTGCTGGCCGGTGCAGATGGCGGCCAGCCGCTCGGCGTCTGCACGCTCGATGGTGCGCGAATGACTCACCACCAGACCGTCGTCGGAGAGCAGGATGGCGTTCCGGGTCTCGGCCACCGAGTCCACCAGGCCGTCGAGCAGCCAGTCGAGATCCTGATGGGTTGCAGTTGTGCGTGTCATGACCGTTCTTCTCTCGTGGGGAGGGGGGTGGCGGGCTGTGTCGGCGGCTCGTCGGTCGCGCGGGCTGCGCGGGACCGACGCTGGAACGCCCCGATCGCGGCGCCGGCCCGTTGCGGGGCTGGTCGCAGCAGCGGTTTCTCGTACCGGCTCGCCGGCTTGGGCTCGGCGGACCGGGCGGCCGGGTCGCCCCGCAGCTCGTCTGCCAGGCTGGCCTGCCGTACCCGGCGCGGCAGTGGGGGCTCCGTGCCGGGCGCGGGGAGGGCGTGCCGGTCGGACCGGTTCTCCGTGCGGGCGGCGTCCGGCTCCGGCGGGGCCGAGTGGTCGGGTACGGACACCGGCAGCTGCGCGGGGCGGGCGGTGTCCGTACCAGAGTGCCGGGGCCCGGGGATCGGGAGGCCGGGACGGTCCGCCTCGACGTCGGAGGGGTACGGGGCGGCGTAAGGCTGCTGCGGGGCCGGGTACGGCTCATCGGTCGTCGCGTACGGCGGCTGGTCCACGGGGTACTGGCCGGCGGCCGTCATGTACGGCTGCTCGGGCGGGCCGTACGGGGCCTCGTGCGTGGCGTACGGGCTCGTAGGCGCCCCATAGGGCTCGGCCCACACCGGAATCGTGTTCTCCGGTGCCGCGTAGGGCTGTTCCTGGCCGTCCGTGAACGCGTCCTCGGACGCCTGGTACCGCTGCTCTTCCTGCTCCGGCGCCGAGTACGGCTGCTCCGGGGCGGAGTAGGGCGCGCCTGCCGTGTTCAGCGCGGTGACTCCGGCCAGTGCCTGACCCTGGATGCGGGTGGGCAGTGCACCGTCGGCCGCGGGGGCGGCGGGGGCGGCGGGGGCGGTAGCAGCGGGAGACGGCACACCGACCGGACCGGTCTGCGGTGCGGAGACGGTGAGCTCGTCGGGGACGAGCACGACCACCCGGGTACCGCCGTACGCCGAGGAGCGGAACTCCACCCGCAGGTCGTGCTGGACCGCGAGCCGTGCGATCACGTAGAGACCGAGACGGATGTCGTCGGAGTGGGCGAGCATGTCCATCCGGGGCGGCCGGACCATCAGCTCGTTGGCAGCGGCCAGCTGATCCTCCTCCATCCCGAGGCCACGGTCCTCGACCTCGATGACCAGACCGCGGCTCACCTTGGCGGCCCTGACCTCCACCGGGCTCGGCGGCCGGGAGAAGCTCAGCGCGTTCTCGATGAGCTCGGCGAGCACATGGGAGAGCGGGCCTACGGCCCGCTCCGACAGCCAGGGGCTGCCGTCGAGATCCAGCACCACACGCCGGTAGTCCTGTACTTCGCCCTGGGCGGAACGCATCACGTCCAGCAGTGGAACCGGCTTGCGCCAGCGCCGGTGCGGGGAACCGCCCGCGAGAATCACCAGGTTCTCCTCGTACCGCCGCAGTCGGGCGGTGAGGTGGTCGAGGTCGAAGAGGCCGTCCAGCACCTCAGGGTCCTCGTGCTTGCGCTCCAGCTCGTCCAGCTTCTTGAGCTGCTGACCGATCAACTGCTGGGTGCGGCGCGCGATGCGCTGGAGCAGCCGCTCGAAGCCGCGTTGCTGATCGGCCTGTTTGACGGCCGCCACCAGCGCACTGGTGCGCGCCAGATTGAGCGCGTCGCCGAGCCGGCTCAGCTCGTCGGTCTTGCCGCCCTTGCTGTCGTGCTCGATGGCGCGGGCCTCGGCCTCGACATCGATGCGCTCCCCCTGTCCGAGGCGCTCGACGACATCGGGCAGGGCCTTCTCCAGCTCCTCGGCCCGCTCCTGCAGGCTGCCGATCCGGCGGCGGAGGTTACGGGTGAGGCGCCAGGTGGTCCAGATGACCGCGATCACGGCGACCAGGCTGACCACCGTGGTCAGCACCATCTTGAACAGCAGCGACATCACATTGCTTTCGCCCTCCTCGATCACGAGAGCGGTGGAGTGCTCCAGCAGCTCCTCGATCTGCGGGCCGACCTCGTCCATCGCGCCGCGCCAGGCCTTCTCCTCGGCGTCGATGGCGACGAACCCGTCCGCGTCGGCATCGGCCGGACGCAGCACCTCGTTCTCCACCCGCGTCTTGGTCTTCCAGGCCGGACTGCGGGTGATCTTCTCCCACACGGCCTTCTCGTCCGGCGGCAGGTAGGGGACGACCTTGGTGGAGTACTGGAGCGACTGGCCGGAAACAGCCTCTCGAACCTGCTTCAGATCCTCGGTGCTCAGCTTCCCCTTCGACCAGCCGCGCGCCAGCAGAGCATCCGAACGGGAGATCATCTCCTTGGTCCAGAACAGGTCGGCCAGCGGCTGTGAGAGCGTGGTGATCCTGCCGTTGTCGACATGGCTGAGCGCCGTGAAGAGCTGGAGGTCGACCGCGATCAGGTCCGTGTAGTAGCCGTACACGACCTGCTGCTGGTCGTTGCCGCCCTCGTTGACGAGGGCGCGCTGGGCGGGCAGTTGATTGATCTCCTTGCGGGCCTCGGTGACCGCGTCACGGACCTCGGCGGGGGCGGCGTCGGCCGCCACATCGGAGAGCGACTGGAAACGCTCGATCGCCTTGTCGGTCAGCCTGCGCTGCTTCTGCAGCGCATCGGTGGCGCCCTTGTGTCGGGCGAGCGCCTCGGCGCTGAGTCGACGCTCCTCCTGCAGATTGTAATACACGATGTTGGAGGGCTGACCCGCCTTCTGGGCCAACTGTCCCTGGGCTGACTGGCGCTGGAAGTCCAACAGGGTCTGACCACTGGTGTCGGCCCAGAAGGCGGCCAGTGTGACGCCGGGAACGATGGCCAGTACGAGCAGGGCTGTCCGCAGCGACATAGTGGTCGACTCGGTCCGCCGTGAGGCGCGCGTGCGCAGGGCGTGCTCCTTGATGGTGGTGCCAGCCTCACGACTGGTCAAATCAGTTGAGAACTTTGACACATTGATATTAGTTGCATTGCAAGAATGGCAAGAAAGTGGGCTCACAAGCGCATCGCTGATCAACTACATCTCTGCCACCGAGTCCCGGAGGTGACCGGTTCGAACCGGTTCGGGCCGGTTCGAGTAGCGGGCCGGGTGATCGCGCGGGACGCTTGAGGCGTCCGTAAGGAGCCACGAACCGACCGAGGAAGGTCACCGGTGGGCACCGAACCGCCCCCGCGCCCTGCGGCGAGCGCAGGTGAACCCACCGTGCCGAGCGGGGCGCGGCGCGCCGTACGGGTGAAGCACGGTCGGGGATATATCTGTATTCAGTGCCCTTTGTTCATGATGTATCGCCCAGGCCCCGGATTCCCGACCGGGGCGGGCGCGGGACGCCCCCCGGGGCCGTATGACCGCGCTCATCGTCTGCCACTTCGTCCTGGCCGCCTGCGCGCGCCCGCTGGTACGAGCGCTGGGCAGGCGCGCCTTCGTCGTGCTCGCGCTGCCGCCGGCCGCCGCCACCGTGTGGGCCGCCACACAGTGGGACACCGCGGCGTCCGGCGGCTCGGTCACCTGGTCGTGGCAGTGGATGCCGGCGTACGGCGTCACCGTTGATCTGCGGCTCGACGCGCTCGCCGAACTGATGGTGCTGCTCGCGGCCGGAATCGGCACGCTCGTCCTGCTGTACTGCTCCTCGTACTTCACCGACGAGACCCCGCAACTGGCCGGCTTCGCCGGGAACCTCCTCGCGTTCGCGGGTGCCATGCTTGCCCTGGTCCTCGCCGACGACCTGATCTCGCTCTATGTGTTCTGGGAACTGACCACCGTCTTCTCGTACCTGCTGATCGGGTACGACTGCGAGCAGAAGCACAGCCGCCGCTCCGCGCTCCAGGCGCTCACCGTGACCACTCTCGGCGGCCTCGCGATGTTCGTCGGCTTCCTGATCATCGGTCAGTCGGCGGGCACCTACCGGATCTCCGCCATCCTCGCCGACCCGCCCGGGGCGAGCCTCGCCGTCTCGGTCGCCGTGGTGCTGATCCTGTGCGGGGCCCTGTCGAAGTCGGCGATCTGGCCGTTCAGCCTCTGGCTGCCGAACGCCATGGCCGCGCCCACCCCGGTCAGCGCCTATCTGCACGCCGCCGCGATGGTGAAGGCCGGTGTCTACCTGGTCGCCCGGCTTGCGCCCGGCTTCGCCGACGTACCGGTCTGGCGCCCCGTCGTGATCGTCCTCGGCGCCGCGACCATGCTGCTCGGCGGCTGGCGGGCGCTGCGCCTGAACGACCTCAAGCTCGTCCTCGCCTACGGCACCGTCAGCCAGCTCGGCTTCCTCACCCTGCTCGCCGGGGTCGGCAACCGGGACGCGGCACTGGCCGCCGCTGTCATGATCCTGGGCCACGCGCTGTTCAAGGCCCCGCTGTTCCTCGTCACCGGCATCGTCGACCACGCGGCCGGCACCCGTGATCTGCGGAAGCTCTCCGGTGTGGGCCGGGCGCTGCCGCACGTCTGCACGGTCGCGGTGGTGGCCGCGGCGTCCATGGCCGCCCTGCCTCCGCTGCTCGGCTTCGCCGCGAAGGAGGCCGCCTTCGAGGCACTGCTGCACGGATCGGCCGCCGACCGCTGGGCGCTGGGTGTCACGGTCGCGGGCTCGGCGCTGACCGTCGCGTACACCGTGCGGTTCGTCTGGGGCGCCTTCGTCCGCAAGCCCGGGGTCGAGGACACTCCGGTCCACCGGGTCGGCTGGGCGTTTCTCGCGTCGCCCGCTCTGCTCGCGCTCTGCGGACTGGTGCTGGGGCCGGGCGTCGGATGGACCGACCGGCTGTTCAGCGCGTACGCGGACGCGTTCCCCCCGTCCGCCCATCCCTACCACCTCGCGCTCTGGCACGGCTTCGGGACGGCCCTGCTGCTCTCGGCCGTCGCCATCGCGGGCGGCGTGGTGCTCTTCATGGGCCGCACCACCGTGACCCGGCTCTCCCGGCGGATCGCCTGGCCGACCGCCGACAGCGTCTTCGGGCATCTGCTGCTCGGCCTGGAACGGCTCTCCCTCCAGCTCACCGGCTTCGTCCAGCGCGGCTCGCTCTCCGTCTACCTCGCCACCACCCTGCTCGTGATGCTGGCCGGTCAACTCACCGTCCTCGGCTTGGACCGGCCCTGGCGTGCAGCCGCCGCCCCGAGGATCTGGGACGCCCCCCTGCAGGGCGCCATCGCCGTGCTGACCTGCGCGGCCGCACTACTGTGCCTCACCGTGAGACGCCGGATGAAGGCCGTGGTCCTGGCCGGGCTGACCGGATACGGCGCGGCGCTGCTCTTCGTCGTCCAGGGCGGCCCGGACCTGGCGCTCACCCAGTTCTGCGTCGAGACCGTGTCGATGATTGTGTTCGTGCTGGTGCTGCGGCGGATGCCGGTGCACTTCCAGGAGTCCGTCAGCAGCTGGCGACGTGCCGTGCGCATCCCGGTGGCGCTGGCCGCGGCGGCGACGCTCGGCGTGGTGGTGTGGGTCGCGGCGGCGGCCCGTACGGCGGATTCGGCGGGCGCGGCCATGGTGGCGGAGGTCTCCCACCACGGACTGAAGGACGTCGTGGCCACCATCCTCGTCGACCTGCGGGCCTGGGACACGATGGGGGAGTCCGCAGTGCTCGCCGCCGCGGCGGTCGGCGTCACGAGCCTGATCTATCTGCACCGCCGGACCGAGGGACCGTCGCTGCGCGAAGAGGTGGGCGGACGTACCGCCTGGTCGTTGACGGCCCCCGGGATGACGGGACTTCCGCAGGGCGACGAAGGGGCGCCGGAGCGCGGCTGGCTCGCGGCCGGCTCGACGCTGGCGCCCGAGCACCGTTCCGTCGTCTTCGAGGTCGTGGCCCGGCTGCTGTTCCACCCGGTCCTGGTGCTCTCGCTGTATCTGCTGTTCTGCGCCGAGAACATGCCGGGCGGCGGCTTCGTCGCCGGGCTCGTCGCCGGACTCGCCCTGATCACCCGGTACCTGGCCGGTGGCCGGTTCGAACTGGCCGAGGCCGCCCCTCTGCAGCCCGGTCTCTTCACCGGCCTCGGGCTGTTCGTCTCCACCGGCGTCGCCCTGCTCGGCCTCGCCGACGGAACGGTCCTGCACGCCTGGACCCACCACGGCCGGCTGCCCCTGATCGGCGAATACCACATCGGTACGCCCATCCTCTTCGACTTCGGGGTCTACCTGCTGGTCCTGGGCGTGGTGCTGGACATCGTGCGCGCGCTCGGCGCCAAGATCGACCGTCAGATCGAGCGCGCGGCAGCCGAGAAGGCGGCTGCGAGCACCGCCACACCACCGCGAGCGGCACCCGGCACGGAAGGCACCCCCGGATGACCGTCAGCGTCTCCCTCCTGGCCACCGCCGCGGTGCTGTGCGCGGTCGGCGGCATCCTCATGCTCACCCGGCCGCTCACCCGCATCCTGCTCGGCGCGGTGATCGCGGGCAACGGCATCAACCTGCTCGTCCTCGCCGCCGGCGGACGGGCCGGGGCGGAACCGCTCCTCTACGGCGTCCCGCTGGGACGGGTCACCGACCCGCTGCCGCAGGCGATCGCGCTCACCGCGATCGTCATCACCCTCGCCACCACGGCTTTCCTCCTCGCCATGGCGTACCGCAGCCACCAGCTGACCGGCACGGACGAGGTCCACGACGACCTGGAGGACCGTCGCATCGCGCTGCGCTCCGAGGTGCTGGGGGAGCGGGACGAACTGCGCGCCCGCTACCGGGCCGCCTCCGAGGTCACGGACGAGGAACGCGCCCGCTACCGCGAGGAGCGCCGCCGCCTGCGGGCCCGGCTGCGCGCCGACCGCGCCCTGCAGGCCCGCGGCCGGGACGCCACCGGGGACCTCTGGCACGACGTACTGGGCGCAGACCCCGAGGACTACGCATCACAGCAGGCCCACCCCGACGCCGACCCGGGAGCCACCGGATGAACGCACTCGTCCCCCTGCCGGTGCTGCTGCCGCTCTGCGCCACCGGCCTGAGCCTCGCCTTCGGCACCCGCCTCAAACAGGTCCAGCGGCTCATCAGCGTCGCCGTGCTCACCGCCGTACTGGGGCTCTCCCTCACCCTGATGATCGTCGCCGACACCCGCGGCCCGCTCACCGTCCACCTCGGCGACTTCGCCCCGCCGCTCGGCATCACCCTGGTCGCCGACCGGCTGTCCGGACTGATGCTGACCGTCTCCTCGGCCGTCACGCTCTGCGTGCTGGTCTACTCCCTCGGCCAGGGCATGGCCGACCGGGACGAGGAGACACCCGTGGCGGTCTTCCACCCCGCCTATCTGATCCTGGTCGCCGGGGTCTCCTGCACCTTCCTCGCGGGCGACCTGGTCAACCTCTACGTCGGCTTCGAGATCATGCTGGTCGCCAGCTTCGTGCTGCTCACCCTCGGCGGCACCGGACCCCGCGTCCGCGCGGGCTCCACCTACGTGATCATCTCGCTGTTCTCGTCGATGCTGTTCCTCACCGCCATCGCCATGACGTACGCGGCGACCGGCACCGCGAACTTCGCCCAGCTGGCCGGCCGCCTCGCCGAACTCCCGCTCGGCGTCCAGACCCTGATCCAGGCGATGCTGCTCACCGTCTTCGCCATCAAGGCCGCCGTCTTCCCGCTCGCCGCCTGGCTCCCCGACTCCTACCCGACCGCGCCCGCCCCGGTCACCGCCGTCTTCGCCGGCCTGCTCACCAAGGTCGGCGTCTACTGCATGCTGCGTACGGAGACACTCCTGTTCCCCGGCAACCGGCTCGGCGATCTGCTGATGGCCGCCGCACTCGCCTCGATGGTCGTCGGCATCCTCGGAGCCGTGGCCCAGACCGACCTGAAACGGCTGCTCTCCTTCACCCTCATCAGCCACATCGGCTACATGGTCTTCGGCATCGGCCTCGCCACCCGGGACGCGTACGGCGGCGCGATCGTCTACGTCGCCCACCACATCACCGTCCAGACCACGCTCTTCCTGGTGGCGGGGCTGATCGAACGCCGGGGCGGCACCACCGAACTCACCCGGATCGGCGGCCTCGCCAAGGCCGCCCCGCTGCTCGCCGTCCTCTTCTTCGTACCCGCCATGAACCTGGCCGGCATCCCACCGCTGTCCGGCTTCATCGGCAAGCTCGGGCTGATGCGGGCCGGGGTCGCCGACGGCAGCGTCTGGGCATGGATCCTCGTCACCGGGTCGGCGGTGGCCAGCCTCCTCACCCTGTACGTGGTGGCCAAGGTCTGGAACCTGGCGTTCTGGCGGGCCGCACCCCCCGGACAGGCCGCCGACGGCACCGTCCTGGAGTCCGACTCCGACGAGGACGACGACGATGCCGACGAGGGCCCCGACCGCATCCCCGGAACCGGCGACGAACCGGTCCGCCCCCGCCATCAGCCCGCCGGGCGTGCGGTCGCGGCCACCCTCCACGGACACGCCGTCACCACCACCGCGAAACTGCCGCGGCCGATGACCGCGGCCACCGCCGCGGCCGTGGCGCTCGGCCTCGCCTTCACCGTGTTCGCGGGACCACTGACCTCCTACACCGACCGCGCCGCCGCCGAACTCATCGCGCGGGCCCCCTACGTCCAGGCGGTGCTCGGCCGGTGAAACGCCTGATCACGCTGTCCTTCCGGAACAAGGACCTGCCGCCCTTCAGCTGCGAGTTCGGCGGGCGGCGACGACGCGTGCTCGACCTCCCGCTGATCGCCTGGCTCACCCTCATCTGGGTGCTGCTCTGGTCCAGCCCGAACTCCGCCAACCTGCTCACCGGCGCGGTCGTCGCGGTGGCCGTCTGCCTGGCCTTCCCACTGCCCCGCGTCGACCTCGGGCTCCGCCTGCACCCCTGGGGAATCCTGATGCTCGCCGGGTACCTGCTCTACGACATGTACACCTCGGGCGTACGCGTCACCCGGCAGATCTTCGTCGACCACCCGCACCGGGCCGCCGTCATCGCGGTACCGCTGCGCTGCCGTTCCGACCTGATGCTCGCGGCCACGGCCGTCGCCGTGTCCAACGTGCCCGGCGGATCGGTCGTCGAGGTACGCCGCGCCACGGCCACCGTCTTTCTGCACGTCCTCGACGCGGACAGACCCGCCGTACTCGACGCGGCACGCCGCTCCGTCTGGCGCCTCGAACGGCTGACCGTACGGGCCTTCGGTACCCCGGACGAGATCGCCCGCGTCGCCGGACCGCCACCCTCGACCACACCACCCGACAGGGAGGGCGACGCATGAGTGTGCCGGAGACCGTCGACCGGGCGCTGCTCACCGCGGCCGTCGTGGTGATCGTCGTCGCCGGAGCGGGGCTCCTGGCCCGGATCTGGCGAGGCCCCTCCATGCTGGACCGGGCCATCTCGCTGGACGTGTGCGCCGCCCTCATCATCGCGGGCCTCGGCGCCAAGTCCGCCTTCGCGCGCGACTCGTTCTACTTCCCGATCATGCTGGTGCTGGCGTTCCTCGGATTCACGGGGTCGGTCGGCATCGCCCGCTTCATCGCCGTACGAGACCGGCCGCCCCGACACGGCGTGAACGGGGACGGCCCCGACAGCTCCGAGGGGAAATCGCGGTGAACACCTGGCTCCGGATCCTCGACATGGCGGGCGCTGTCCTGGTCCTCATCGGCGCGGGCATCTGCCTGCTCGGTGTGATCGGGATGCTGCGGCTGCCGGATGTGCTCTCCCGCAGCCATGCCGCGACCAAACCGCAGACCCTCGGCATGCTCCTGGTCCTCGCCGGGGTCGCCCTGCGGCTGCGCAGCGGCATGGATCTCGCCACCCTCGCGCTGATCGGCTTCTTCCAGCTGATGACCGGCCCCGTCGCCGCCCACCTGGTGGCGCGAACCGCCTACCGGACCGGCCAGATCGACCACGGCGAGCTGCTCTTCGATGAACTGGACGAGCAGTTGACCGAGGAGAACTGACCGGCATCACGGACCGGAAGCCCCCTGGTCAGGAGTACCCTGGAGTGACCGAGGACAATTCGCGCACCCGCTTTCAGGCCGGTGCCGCTCTCGGCGATTCACAACACCGGGCCGGTCATGACCGGCCCGGAGCAGGGTTCGCGTCATGACCGCGATCATTGAGTATCCGCAGGCGGTCGAAGACCGGACCCCTCCTTCGTTGCCGCTCCGACTCATGCTGGCGCCCGTCGGCACCTCTCCGGCCCTTGTCGACGGTGCCTGGTGGCCCCGTTCCCGCGACCTGACGGCGGAACTGCCGCCGCTGATGGCCGTACTCGATGCGCTCTGGGGCAGGATCACCCGGGTCACCGTCAACCCCACGTTCTGGCCGGTCGTCCCGCGCAAGGTGCAGGTCACCGGGCATCTGGTCCACGTCGGCTGGTTCAAGGCCGAGCAGGACCCGCACAAGCTCCTGCTGCTCTCCTACACGACCGGTCGCTGGGACCTGCTGGTGATCCCGCCGGAGACCGGCCCGGCCACAGCCGCCCGGCTGATGACCGCAGCCGCTGATCCCCTCCGGGTTCTCACCGCGAGCGGCCTGATGCGTGAGGCGGAGTTCTTCCGGATCGCGGCCGAGGCCGACTGGGACTCGACCCGGGAACTGGCCTGGGACTCCGAGGGCGGCCAGGGCACAGCGCCCCGGACGCCGGCACCCCGACGGCCCGTCCGCCCGGAAACGACCCCGTGTCTCGGGCGGACGGGTGGCAACCGATGACTGCCGATTCACGTACCCCGGCACCTCTCCTGCTTCTCCGGGACACCGTCGACCAGCCGGTGGTCCCGGGCAGTGCCGTACTGCGGCTGGAGACGACCTCCAGCCGTGCCGGGTTCTTCGACGGTGCCTGGTGGCCTCGTTCGCGCGACATCAGAAGCCAGTTGCCCGACCTGATCGACGCGCTGACGGCCAGTCTCGGACCCATCGCACGTGTCGGCCTGGACGCGAGTGCCTGGGACGAGGTCCCGGCCCATCTCGTCGTCGGTGACCACAAGGTCCGTATCGACTGGTCCGATGTCGACGACAGCACGATGATCATCACTCGCGGTCACCACGATCACTTCGCGTTCCTGGTCATCCCACCGCAGACCTCCGCGGAGGCCGCACACACCGCGATGACCATGGCCGTACAGGACGACAACCGCACCTCCGCAGTGCAGATACTCGACGCCGCCGGCATCACCCCCGCGTAGCCGGGGAGCCCTGCACCGGCGGCCGACATGACAACGACCCCGGTAATACGCGCCGGGGTCGCCCTTTCAGGCGGTGCACGTGAGCGTGCACCAACCCACAACCCAGGCTACTCCCAGGAGGGCATTTATGGCATAAGGAGCAAACGGTGCGCACGGGCTCTCGTGCGCGGGATGCCTCCGCGACTAGCCTCCGCATCATGCTGCGTATCGCCGACACCCGCACCGGTCACCTCGTGGAGATCCCCGCCGCACCGCGCCGCCTGCTGCGCAGCTGCGTCCATCTGCCGGCCATCGGCGAGGGGGTGGACACCGGAACCGGGATCGGCCCGGTGCACCTGCGCGTCCCGCTGATCGGTGACGTACTGGCACGCACCGCGGAGCTGAACGGCCTCCAGGTCGTCACGGTCCTCACCACCCCGGAGCTGACGCCCGACCGGTCCCGGGCACTGGACCGGGTCATGGCGGTGCTCGGCATCCATCCCCCCGTCGTCGTCGGAGCGCACCGTCCTGACGGGGCACTGGGCGGCCCCGCCGACGTACACGTGGTCGCCATGGGCGCCGACCCGGGCGACCTCACGGACGGGGCCCGGATCGAGGTGGCGCAGGTCGGCACGGCTCCACCGACGGAGGACGTCCCCGACCCGCGCCACCTCCTCGACCCGGATCTCCCGGACACAACGGAACCGGAGACCGCCGATCCACTGGCGGTGCGCCTGCTGCTGCTCGGTCGTCCCTACGGAACTCCGGTCACGGTCACCGGTTCAGCGCTCGCCGAGGCCCGGCGGACCCTGCGCGAATGGCGCAGGTCGGTCGCCGACTGGGCGCAGGAGCCGTCCAGGCCGATCCCCGCCGACCTGCTGCGGCAGTCGCATACGGCGCTCGCCGAGGACCTCGACGTCGCCGCCGTCCTGGCGCTGCTGGCCGATGTGGCGGGACGGTCGGACATGCCGTCAGGCGCCAAGTTCGAGACCTTCGCCCACCTCGACCGCGTCCTCGGCCTGGACCTCGCCCGCGACGTCGGCCACCAGCGCCGCCCGTAACGACCGACGGCCTCCCGAACAGGCACGCTGCCTGGACAGGAGGGCCGTCGGGTCACACTCCAAACGAGAGGCCCTGGCTGTCGCGGAGGGGCCAGGCGGCTCCTTGAACCTGCTGCGCGACCGTGTTCGGACTGTGTGACGGAACTTCTGAAAAACGCCCTGGGGCCGCGTCCGTGGTTCCGGCGGCATGATGCCAGTCAGAGGACTGGGACGCTGTTCCAGGGGCGGATGGACTCGATCGCTGCCGCGGCACGGAACACCGTGGCGTCGTCGTAGGTGCGTCCGACGAGCTGTACCCCCGTCGGCACTCCGGTCGAGGCGAAACCGGACGGCACGCTCAGCACCGGGCAGCGGCTGGCTATGTTGAAGGCTGTGGTCATCGCCGATTCCAGGTAGAAGTCCAGTTCGACGCCGTTGATCACGACCTTGGTCGACAGGTAGTCGTCGTCCGCCCTGAGCGCCGGGATCGCGGTCGTCGGGCACAGCAGGACGTCGTAGCGGTCCAGCAGGGAGCCGAGCGTCGTCTGCATCGCGGCCTCGATCTCAAGGCCCTGCAGGAAGCTGCCGGGCTCGCGGACGGCCTCGGCAGCCCGCTGGGCGAAGTCGAGTGCGTACGCGGTGAGTTGGTCGCTGTGCTCAGCAGCAACCGATGCCACGTACGGGCCGAAGATCGAGCCGAAGTGGATCAGCGCCGCCCGCGTCACGTCCGCCCGCATGATGGGGACCTCCACCTCCTCGACGACGGCTCCGGCCATGTGCAGTGCCTTCGCGACCGCGCGGGTGTTGGCCTCGACCTCGGGATCGACCGGCCAGTCCCCGAGGGTGACGGAGAGTGCCACCCGCAGGCCTTCGACGCCCTCGAACCGCTCGGGCAGCACGAGTGCGGGCCGCAGTGAGACCGCGTCCAACGGGTGGGGCCCCGCGATGACGTTCTCCAGCAGTGCGCAGTCGCCGACGGTGCGCGCCATCGGACCGTCGTGGCAATACGTGTCGAGGTTGAACGGCGTCATCGCCGGCACGCGCCCGTACGGCGGCTTGAAGCCGACCGTGCCCGTGCACGAAGCGGGGATGCGGATCGAGCCGCCGATATCGGAGCCGGTGGCGAGCGTCGCCGCGCCCGCCGCGAGCGCCGCGCCGGCGCCGCCCGAGGAGCCGCCCGGAGAGAACTCCAGGTTCCACGGGTTGCGGGTGACGCCCCACAGCCGGGACTGTGTGTATCCCGCGCAGCTGAACTCCGGGGTTGTGGTCCGCGCGTGCACGATGCCGCCGGCAGCCTGGACCCGCTCGATCACCGGGTGCGTCTGCTCGGCGATCTCCTCCCGGAACGCCAGGGAGCCGTCCGTGCTGCGGCGGCCCGCGATGGGCTGCTCCTCCTTCGTGGCGACCGCGAGGCCCTCCAGAGCGCGAGGTGCCTCCCCCTTGCCGCCGTACCGCGCTTCGGCGACGCGGGCGGCGGCGAGCGCCTCCTCGAAGGTCCGCTCGGCAAGGGCGTTGATCTTCGGCTCGACGGCTTCGGCACGCGCGATGACCGCGGTCATCAGCTCGACCGGTGAGAGGGAGCGGTCGCGGAATCGGTGCAGGGCCTCGATTGCCGGCAGATAGGCAAGGTCGGTGAGGTCGGTCATGCGGTGGTCCTTTTCGTGGAATCGGAGGAATCGGGTGAGCGCGGGGGAGCGTGCGCGGGTGCGGGGCCGGATCCCGTCCGGGGCTGCGGCCCCGGAGTCCAGTGGCGGGTGCGGGAAGGCCGGGGACCGGTCACGGCGCGTGTGGTGGGCCCGGGGACCGGTGATCTCGGATGCGGAAGTCCTGGCGGCGGGGAACCAACAGGCGGCCTGCCCCCGAGGCCGGCCGCCCCTGTCTTCGGGCCGATCAGATCCCGTACCCCGTCGTGGCCGACGGCCGAGGTCCGCTCCCCGATGACGGCGAGGCTCCTCGCCCGGCTTCGGGTGGAGCCCCGGTGCGCACGGGCCTCGGGTGAAGACCGGATCGGCCTTGGTCATGGCCGGTCAGACGGCGGCGCTCACCGGTTCGCTGCCGGCGGCCTCACGGGTATCGGTGAAGTAGGGCGACCGGTGGTGCCAGCGGGCCCACGCGGCGGCCAGCAGGCCGGAGCCGACCATCAGGACCGGGACGAGCAGCGCGAACCAGCCGTTGTCGGCGGAGACTTCGAAGTGATCGGTGGAGCGGTAGAACGTCCACGTGAGGTAGCCGCCGGTGGCGAGCAGCGCGAGCGCGCCCAGCACCGGTCCGACGACCGCGCGCAGGGCCTCCAGCGGTGATGTGCGCAGCAAGTGGCGGAAGCTCACCGCGGCCGCCGCCGCAGTGAGGGCGTAGTAAAGGGCGACGACGATTCCGATCGCGTTGACGGCGGCGGAGATCAGATCGTTGACGGTGGGGATGACCAGCGCCATCGCGGCGAGGACCAGGGCGATCGCGGTGATCAGCAGGGTGCCGGCGGCGGGGGTCCCGTGCTTGGGGTGCAGGCGAGTCCAGACGGGGCCGAGGACGCCGTCGCGGCCCATCGCGTACATCCCTCGGGCGGTGGGGATGACCGAGGCCTGGAGCGATGCCACCGCGGAGAACATGAGGGCGATGAGCGGCAGTGCGGCCAACGGCTGCTCGGCGAGCTTCGTACCGAAGTAGGCGAGCCCCTGCGCGCCGTTGCCCGCCAACTCGTCCAGCGGCAGGACGCGTTGGAAGGCTGTGCCGGCGAGCAGGAAGAGGAGGAGCATCACGGTCAGGGCGATGAAACCGCCGCGGGAGGCGTCCCGCGGGTCACTGACCTCTTCACCGATGCTGAAGACCGACTCGAAGCCCCAGTAGCAGAAGACCGCGAGCACCATGCCCTGGGCGAGGGCCGCGGCCGAGGGGATGTCGAAGGGGTTGTACCACTGGATCGAGAAGGGCTGGTCCCCGGCGAACAGGCCATAGCCGCAGAACGCGAGCAGCACGCCGTACTCGAAGATCAGCAGGTACTTCTGGAGACGCGCTGCGAGGCCGAGTCCGCGAACGGCGACCAGCGCGGCGGCGACCAGGACGGCCATGCCGAGAAGCGTGGACTGGAGGGTGGAGTCGGGATCGAGGGAGAGGCCGCCGACGCTGTGGAGGTCGGCCTGGACCAGGAGCTGGATGACCGCCGACCCCGTCACCGTGGTGGTGTAGGCCATGAACACGATGGTGCCGATGACATTGACCCATCCGACCAGGAAGCCCAGCCAGGGGCTGAGGATGCGGCCGACCCACTTGTAACTGCTGCCGGCGTGGGGTTCGACCCGGTTGAGCCGCCCGTATCCGCCGGCTATGCCGAGCACGGGCAGGAAGGCCAGCAGCATGATCGCCGGCAGGTGCAGGCCGACGATGCTCGCCATCAGACCGAGTCCGATGCCGATACTGCTGGTGGCCGCTGTGCTCGACGCGGCGAGGACGATGCCGTCGACGACGCCGATGGACTTCCCCATCGCGGCCTGCGGGGCCTGGGCGCTTGTTCTCGGCGCGGTGCTTGCGTACTTCACTGGTACCGCCAACGGTCGTCGCCTTGCTTCGGGGGAAGATGGCCGGAGGACCCGGATGGCAGGCCATGAAACCGTTGCCCCCTTCACACGTCAATGGCGTTGTCATAAGCTCCGCGCCATGAATGAGCGTGTGGTTCCGGAGCCGCAGCGGCGGCGCAGAAGGCCGACGAAGCAGGGCACGGTGCTGTCCGAGCAGATCATCGTGGAGACGGCCCTGCGGCTGGTCGGCCGGCATGGTGCGGACGCTCTGACGGTCCGGCGGCTGGGAGCCGCCCTGGGTGCCGACCCCAGTGCGCTCTATCGGTACTTCCGCAACACCGACGACCTGCTGCTGGCGATCGCCGATGAACTCATCGGGCGTGCCCGGCGGGGCTGGCGGCCCACCGGCGAATGGCGTACCGACCTGTGCGAGCTGGGTCTGCGCATCCACGCCTCCTACCAGGCGCACCCCCAGGCAGCCATGTTGGCGGCGCACCGGACGACCGGGCGGAACAACGAGATGCGGGCCGTGGAGACGATCCTCGGCGTGCTGCGGTCGGCGGGTTTCCCCGATCGGGAAGCGGTGCGGATCTATCACGCCTTCGTGGACCAGGCGCTCGCCTTCGCGGCCCTGGACGCGGCGGCGCTCGCCCTTCCGGCACCTGCTCAGGCAGCCGATCTGCAGGTGTGGCAGGACCGTTACGGCCTCCTGGATGCGAACGACTATCCCCACATCGCCGCCACCGTGCGCCTGTTGGCCGCCGAGATGATGCTCAGCGGCTATCCGTTCGCGCTGGAGCTACTGCTCGACGCCGTCGAAGCGAAGTTGCCCGGGGCGGCCGGAGAGGCCGGCCGGGGCCGGACCGGGCGCTCTCGCCGCACGCCCCGCCGGGACGCGGATCGGACGGATCGCAGCAGGTCCTGATCGGGTCGCGGTCCCGGGTCCGGTCGAGCTGCGGTGACGAGGCTTATGTCAACGTCGTTGACATCAATTTCGGACCGGAGTCTGATGGCGGAACCCGTAGGACCAGCCGCACTACGCACCACCCGAGGAGTCCGCCATGGATCCCGTTCACGCGCTCCGGGATGCCGCCCCCACCCCGTTTTGGCTGGACGACCCCGGCCGCCCGCAGGCCATATCGGCCCTGGTCGCCGACACCCGCTGCGATCTGCTCGTGGTGGGTGGGGGTTACAGCGGCCTGTGGACCGCTCTGATCGCCAAGGAGCGCGACCCCTCCCGTGACGTCGTCCTGATCGAAGGCGAGGAGATCGGCTGGGCCGCATCCGGGCGCAATGGCGGTTTCTGTGAATCCAGCCTCACCCACGGTCTGGGCAACGGCCTCGATCGCTGGCCCGACGAGCTCGCCGAGCTGGAACGGCTCGGCGTCCAGAACCTCCTGGCCATCGAGGACGCGATCGAGAGATACGGCATCGACTGCGACTGGGAGCGCACCGGCTCCCTCAGCGTGGCGACCGAGCCGTACCAGGTCGACGACTTGCACGAGCTGGCCGCGCTTGCCGCCCGCTACGGTTCCGAGCAGACGGTGCTCGACGCCGACCAGGTCCGGGCCGAGATCGCCTCGCCGACCTTCCTGGGTGCGCTCTGGGACGAGGAGGGCACGGCGATGCTCAACCCCGCACGTCTGGCATGGGGCCTCAAAGAGGCCTGTCTGGACCTCGGCGTACGCATCCACGAGCGCACCAGGGCAACGGCCATCGAGGAGGCCGACCCGGGGATCACGGTGCGGACGCCGTACGGACGCATCCTGGCGAACCGGGTCGCACTCGCTACCAACGCCTTCCCCTCCCTGGTCAAGCGGCACCGCCTCTACACCGTCCCCGTGTACGACTACGCGCTGATGACAGAGCCGCTGACGGACGATCAGCTGGCCGCCGTCGGCTGGCGCAACCGGCAGGGATTCTCCGACGTCGCCAACCAGTTCCACTACGTGCGGCTCTCCACCGACAACCGGATTCTGTGGGGCGGTTACGACACCGTGTACCACTACCGGGGCCGGGTGCGAGCCGAACACGACCAGCGGCCGGAGACCTTCGCCACCCTGGCCCGGCACTTCTTCCGGACCTTTCCCCAGCTGGAAGGGCTGCGCTTCACCCATGCCTGGGGCGGCGCAATCGACACCTGCAGCCGTTTCTCCGCGTTCTTCGACACCACGCACCGGGGCAGGGTCGCCTTCGCGGCCGGATTCACCGGCCTCGGCGTGGGGGCGACCCGCTTCGGTGCCGAGGTGATGCTCGACCTCCTGGCCGGCGAGCGCACCGAACGGACACGACTGGAGATGGTGCGGCGCAAGCCCCTTCCCTTCCCGCCGGAACCGGTCCGATGGGCGGGAATCCAGGCCACCAGGTGGTCCCTCGCCCGCGCGGACGAGAACTCCGGGCGTCGTAACCTCTGGCTCAAGACCCTCGACCGGCTCGGCCTCGGTTTCGGAAGCTGATGGCCGGTCACCCGGGCAAGGATCCCCGCCGGGCGGTCGAACGGCTTGCGCACGAGGTGTGACAGAGGCCCCGGACAAGATCCGTTACGGCGCTCCGCCGGGGCTTCTCCTTCCGGGTGACCCGTTGCGTGGCCGAGGGGGCCAGGGGCGGGGAGCGGACGCGCTGAAGTACGACCTGAGGTCGCGGGCGTCAGCCCTCAAGCTTCCGGCACAGAAGGGCGTCCGGGGTCTTCCCCTTGGCCCAGGCGCCGGTGAAGGCGACACCCGCCAGATACTCATCGGTGCGGCACTGGCCCTTGAAGTTGCCCAGGGCGAACTCGCCCCCGGGCTCACCGGCAGGACGGTTGTCCCCACGGTCGAACCACACCGTCCGACCGCTCGTCCCGAGCCCGCGGCCCGCGGGAGAGCACAGCACCGCCGACACCTCCTGGCCGCGCACGCTGTACCCGGAGACGAACTGGTCCACTCCGCACTGGTACTTGGTGTACCCACCGGCCCAGTCGCCCTGCTGGACATGACGCTCGTCGCGCACCACGTCGGACTGCGCCCCGGCAGGGACGGTCAGGGAGAGACCGGCGTCGGTGCACAGCCCCCGCCCACCGCTGTGGGCGAGACCGGTGAGACGCTGTCCGTCGGGGCACACCCCTTTACGGGCTCCCGGATCCCAGTCTGCCCGGGCCCGTGTCCGGAGTGACTGGACCGCGTCCGCGTGATCGAGGTTGAGCATGTCCCATGTATCGGCGTCCGCGACCGGGCTGCTCTTCTGCGGTGCGCCGACGAGGCGGCTCCAGTGGGCCGCGCGCCAGTCATTGCCGTCGAGGATCCCCGACCGTTGCCCCTGCGTGTCGTAGTTCAGGATCGACCAGGTGCCGTGTCCGGTCCATCCGACCAGCGGCCAGTAGGCGAAGTCGGCGTCCCGGTCGATCAGATAGTCCACGAAGTTGCCGAACCACGCACGGGCCTGCGGGTTGATCTCGTCACTGCCGATGTTGGGAAGCGGCCCACCAGTCGTGTTCGTCGCCCCGGTTCCAGTTGGCGTCGTCGGTGACGGTACGGCGAACCTCGTTGTAGAGGTCGGCTCCGACGACGCGCTTGTTGTCCTTGTAGCGGCGGGCGAGGGCGATCCAGTCGTTCTCCCACTGTGCGGTGGACTGGCTCGTGTTCCAGCGCTCGTTGCCGTCCAGGCCGCAGCAGAAGCGCGAGGTGTTGGTGTGGTTGTTGAGAATCACCGCGAAGCCCTCCGCCGTTGTGGCGGCGATGACGGCGTCGAAGACCTGGAGCGGGGTCTTGCCCCGCAGCGCCGGATTGGCGGCGACCGAGGCGTCGGAGACCGGCCGCTGATCGTGCAGCATCTCGTTGGAGAACGGCAGGCGGATGCTGTTGATGCCCAACTCGTGGAAATCGGCGAGGATCGCCTGGACCGGCGCGCGATCCAGGCCGAGCGGCATCTGGTCGGCCTTCTCGCCGTCGTGATGGTTCGCGGGGGCGTTGATGTCTCCGGACCCGT
This sequence comes from Streptomyces sp. NPDC058240, assembly GCF_042882135.1. NCBI lineage: Bacteria > Bacillati > Actinomycetota > Actinomycetes > Kitasatosporales > Streptomycetaceae > Streptomyces > Streptomyces sp. NPDC058240. Next base: position 137,405 of record NZ_JBHVWT010000012.1, on the reverse strand, counting down.
TCCAGGAACCCTGTGCGCCATGCCAGTTCGCGGACTTGAGCTTGAAGCGGTTGCCGGAGGCGTCGACGATGTACCGGCCCCGGGTACTCAGGGGCGCAGTCCACGCATCGGCGAGCCGGCCCGTGTCACCCGCGGCCGGCACGCGGGTCGTGGGCGACGTGTCTGTGGCAGCAGCCGCCGTGGCAGCTCCGAGCGCTCCGAGGAACAGCGCCCCCGACAGCAGTGCCGGGAACAGGGTTCGTCTCACTGTGTCCTCCAGAGGACCGCGTACGGACGGGGCAGTGCTGTTTACGACTTCGGGATCGGCGCCCTGCGCCGGGCACCGTGACAAGAGGGATCAAGGGCTGCCCAGTGTGCAGGCCGGTCCCGAAGATGTACACGGTGACGATGCGTGGATGTTGTGGGGCTCTGCTCACGAACCGCAAGGGCGGGCAGGACGCGGCGGGTACGTCCTGCCGGCGGTCGGGCAGCCGGGACGCGCGCGTACGCCGCCCCTCGGTCCGGGTGCGGGGCTTGGAACGGCAGGGTCAGCCGAGGGAGCGGCGGGCGGCCGCGGCGTCGGCCGGGTCCCAGCCGCGTCGGGGGACGGAGCTGAGCAGCAGGCGTGTGTAGGGGTGGTGAGGCGCGTCGAGGATCTCGGCCGTGGGGCCCGCCTCCACCACTCGTCCCTCCCTCAGGACCATCACCTCGTCGGTGATGTGCCGCACGACGGCGAGGTCATGGGTGACGAAGAGGAAGCCGATGCCGACCTCGCGCCGGATGGTGCCCAGGAGTTCGAGCACCTGCGCCTGGATGGACACGTCCAAGGCCGCCACGGCCTCGTCGAGGACGAGGACGCGTGGTTCGGCGGCCAGCGCGCGGGCGATCGCCACGCGCTGGCGCTGACCGCCGGACAGCTTGCCGGGCAAGGCGGCTGCCTCCCGTTCCCCGAGCCCGACCTGGTCGAGGAGCTCGATGACGCGCTCCCGCCGGGCCGTTGTGTCCATCGGGAAGTGGAGGCGCAGGACCTCCTCGATGCACCGGCCCACGGTCACCCGTGGATCGAGGGACAGGTACGGATCCTGGAAGACCATCTGGATCTCGCGTGCGCGGGCGAGTCGCTCGGCTCTGCCCCGGGCGGGTGCCGACCGGTCACGTCCGTTGATGCGGATCGTACCGTGGTCCGGGCGCTCCAGGCCGACGAGCATCCGCACCGTCGTGGTCTTGCCACTGCCGGATTCGCCGACGATGCCGAGGGAGGAGCCCGGCGGCAGGGTGAAGGACACATCCTGCACCGCCGTGTGGTCTCCGTACCGTTTGCACAGTCTCTGGACGACGAGTTCCTCGGTTGCCCCGGTCACAGTGTGATCCCTTCGTCGGCGCGGTGGCACGCGGCGAGTCCGTCGCCGTGGTGCGCAAGTTCGGGTGTTCCCTCAAAACAGCGCGGCTGTGCGTGGGCGCAGCGCGCTGCGAAGGCGCACCCCGGTGGGGCCTCGGCGAGGGAGACGGGCCGGCCCGGGATCGGGCGTGGGGCGGCGGCTCCGGCCTCGATACGGGGCGTGCAGGCGAGGAGTCCCGCCGTGTACGGGTGGCGTGGCTGGTCGAACAGCGCGTCGGTGCTGCTGGTTTCGACGATCCGGCCCGCATACATGACGTACACGCGGTCGCAGATCGCCGAGGCCAGTTCGAGGTCGTGGGTGACGAAGAGCATTCCGGTGCCGCGTGCGGCCTGGAGGCGGGTGAGGATTGCGATGATCTCCGCCTGGGTGGTGACGTCGAGGGCCGTGGTCGGCTCGTCGGCGACCAGCAGCGCGGGCTCGCCCGCGAGGGCGGCCGCGATGACCACACGCTGGAGCATCCCGCCGGAGAACTGGTGCGGGTAGCGGCGCAGCGCGCCCCTCGGATCGCGGATGCCCACCGCGTCGAGGAGCTCCTCGGCCCGGTTCTCGGCCGCGGCGGCAGGGGTGCCCGCACCGCGCAGTCCCTCGGTGAGGAAGTCGCCCACGCGGCGCAGCGGGTTCACGGACGCGCGCGGGTCCTGGTAGATCATCGCGACCTCCCTGGCGCGCAGCCCGGCCAGTTCGGCGCGGTTCATGGCCAGGACGTCGCGGCCCGCGACCCGCACCTCACCACTCGTTCGCGCCCGAGGCGGCAGCAGCCCGAGCACGCTGCGGCACGCGACCGACTTGCCCGAGCCGGACTCGCCGACCAGGCCGACGGTCTCGCCGGCGTCGACCCGCAACGTGACGCCGTCGAGGATGGGCCGGGCCGCCTGCTCGCCGGGCAGGCGGACGCCCAGCCCGTCGATCTCCAGCGCCGGGGATTCGTACTCGGTCATGGAACTCACCGCTCCCGCTTCGCGATTCGGTCGGCGAGCCCTTCGCCGACGATGCCGAAGGCGACCACGGCGAGGACGATGCACGCGGACGGCGCGAGCGCCGGCAGCATCGCTCCCTGCTGGATCGCCGACTGGCCCTCGTTGATCATGGCTCCCCAATCGGCCGTGGGCGGCTGCACCCCGAACCCGAGGAAGGACAGGGCGGCGAGATCCATGAGCACGTAGCCGAAGTTCATCGCGGACTGTGCGAACACGGTCGGCGCGATGTTCGGCAGCAGATGACGCAGGCAGATCGTCCAGCCCGACCAGCCCTGCACGCGGTAGGACTCGATGTAGGCGCGGGCCTTCTCCTGACGGGCGAGGCCTCGGACCAGGCGTCCGACGTACGGGGTGTAGGCCACGGCCATGGCGATCACGGGCGCGGCCATGCCCGAGCCGAGGACGGCCACCAGAAGGATGGCCAGCAGCAGTCCGGGGATCGCGAAGGCCAGGTCCATCGACCGGGACAGCAGGGCATCGGCCCAGCCGCCGCGCCAGGCGGCGACGAGGCCGACGAGCGTGCCCAGGAGGGTCGAGACGCCGACCACGAGGAGCGGTCCGAGCAGGCCCGTCCGCGCACCGTGGATGAGTCTCGAAAGGATGTCCCGGCCCGACTGGTCGGTGCCGAGGAGATGGTCGGCGCTGGTGCCTGTCAGGCTCGCCGACAGGTCGAGCACGTCGGGGTCGTACGGTGCGAGTACGGGGGCGAGGACGGCGATCAGGACGAGCACCGCGAGCACGACGACACCTGCCGTGAACAGTGGGCCCTGGCCGAGAACCTGAAGTCCGCGCAGGCCCCGGCGGCGGCGCAGCTCGCCCGGGGAGGGGGGCGCGGGGGAGATGGCAGTGGTCATCGGGAAGCCTCCCCGTAGAGGGACAGCCGGGGATCGACAACCGGCACGAGCAGATCGACGATCAGGTTGACGACGACGAACGCCGCCACGCTGAGCAGCGTGATCGCCTGGACGACGGCGAAGTCCTTGGCGGTCACCGCCTGCACCAGCAGGGAGCCGATACCGGACACGTTGAAGGCGGTTTCGACGATCGAGGTGCTGATCAACAGGCCGGCGAGCATGGTGCCGCCGACGGTGACGATGGGGCCCAGTGCGTTGCGCAGCACATGCCGACGGACCACGGCGCCTCTCGCGACACCGCGGGCGCGCGCCACCTCCACGTGTTCACGCCCGAGTTCGTCGAGCATCGCCGACCGGGTGACCCGGGCCAGCAGTCCGGCGAACGTCACCGCCAGGGCGAAGGCGGGCAGCGTCAGATGGTAGAGGCGGTCGCCGAAGCCCTCGGGAGTGCCACCGGGCCCGGGAAACCAGCCCAGTTGGACCGAGAAGAGCGAGACGAGCGCGATGGCGCTGACGAACGAGGGAGTGGCCGTGGCGACGCCGGTTCCGAGGAGCACCGCGCGGTCCACCGCGCCGGGGCGCAGGGCGGCCAAGATGCCGCCCGTCACGCCGAGGACGCCGACCAGCAGTGCCGAGTAACCGACGAGCAGCGCGGTGCCCGGCAGACGGGAGGCGATGAGGGAGCCGACGTCCTGGTGGAACTGGGTGGAGCGGCCGAAGTCGCCGTGCAGGACGCCGCCGAGCCACTTCGCGTACTGGACGGGCAGCGGGTCGTCCAAGTGGTACTGCGTGCGCAGCGCCGCGACCGCGTCCGGGGTCGCGGGGCGGCCGTGGAGCAGGAAGGTCACCGGGTCGCCCGGCGCGAGATGCACGGTGCCGAAGACGATGAACGAGGTGATGAGCAGCACCACCGCCAGGCCGCCGAGGCGGCTCATCAGATAGCGCGTCATTACTGCGCGGCCCCGATCTTCGCGGCCCAGGGGTAGTACAGCTGAGCGATGCCGGTCGGGGCACCTGTCACCCGGCTGCCGAGGAAGACCGAGTAAGGGGCTTCGTACAGCGGGATGATCGGGAGCTCGCGCACGGCGATGCGCTGGAGTTCGGCGGTCAGGTCCGCTCGGCGCGCCGCATCGGGCTCCGCGTTCGCCTTGTCGAAGAGGGCGTCGAACTCGGCGTTCGACCAGTTGCCGTAGTTGCCGAAGTCACCTGTGCGCAGGTACTGGTAGAACTCCAGCGGGTCGGGCGTGTTGTCGTACCCGTTGGTGATGACGAGGTCCAGTCCCTTGCGGGCGCCGGGGTCGACGAAGATGCTGGTGTACGCCTCCGGGGCAACGGCCTTCAGTACTACGTCGAGGCCGATCTGCTTGCCGGCCGCCTGGACGGCGTTGGCCATGACGCTGATCTCCGGGGCGAGCGAACTGGTGACGAGGGTGACCTTGCGCCCCGTGGCACCGGCCTCGGCGATCAGCTTCTTCGCGCGTGCCACGTCGTACACGGGCTCGGGCAGCGCCTTGAAGTAGTCGTCGGCCTTCTCGGGCGCCAGTGCCCACGCGCCGCGCGCGGTGGGCGCCTTCGCGGGAACGCCGATGCCGCCGGCGGCAGCCTTGATCATGTTCTTGCGGTCGAGGGCCATGGAGAGGGCCTGGCGGACCTTGAGGTTTCCGAGCGTGCCCTTGAGGTCGAGCACGGAGAGATCGGCGGCCGCCGTGTTGGGGCCGAAGTGCACCGTGCCCTTGGAGCTGGCGCGCAGCTGGGCGAGAGAGGAGGAGGGCACCAGGTAGCCGCCGTCGGCCGTGCCGGACAGGAAGGCGTTGGTGCGGGCCGACGGGTCCTCGATGAAGGTGAACCTCACGGTGTTGGTCCTGGGAATCAGCGACCGGTCCCAGTAGTCGGTGTACTTCTTCAGAGTGAGGCTGTCGCCCTGGGCCCAGCTGTCGAGCGTGTACGGGCCGGTGCAGTTGACCTTGCCCTTGGGGCCGCCGTAGTTCTTACCGGTCTTGGCCAGGAAGGCGGCGCTCTCGACGGTGCCGGGGGAGGCCGCCATGAGTTCGTTGAGGAGCACGTCGGGCTTGCTGAGCCGGATCGTCACCTCCAGCGGCCCGCTCTTCCTGATGGAGGAGACGTTCTTGAAGGCCGAGCCCCACGGGGAGCCGGTGGCCGGATCCATGTGGCGTTTGAGGGAGGCGACCACGTCGTCCGCCGTCATGGTCGATCCGTCGTGGAACTTCACACCCCGTCGAAGGGTGTACACCCAGGTTTTCGGGTCCGGGTTCGCGTACTTCACGGCCAGCCCGGGTTCGATCTTCATGTCGGGGGTGACCCGCAGCAGTTGCTCGCACACGTTGGCGAGCACGGTGTTCGGCGGGTAGTCGTAGGCGAGGGCGTAGTCGAGCGTGTACGGCTCGGCGTACAGCGACCAGGTGAGGGAGTCGAGGGAGCCCTTCGCCGCCGGGGAGTTCGCGGTGACGGTGTAGGCGGGGGCGCCGCCGCCGGATCGCGATCCGGTCGCACCGGAACACCCGGCGGTGGCGGTCGTGACGACGGCGGAACAGACGAGCAGCGCGGTGGCTCTGGACATGCGCAAGGAGACCCACCCCTTTTCGGGTGTAGTGACGGGCGCGGAGATGGAGCGAGTATTGATGCGGGAACGTTCCCGCGCAAGGCTTTGCGGGAACGGTTTTGCCGAGGTCGTGAGGGTGGCAGCATCAGCGCATGACCTCAGCTCCCCAACGCGGCGGACTCACTCGGCGGACCGCCCCGCCGCGCGTCCGTCTCGTCGATGTCGCCCGCGAGGCGGGCCTCTCCAAGACCACCGTCTCGGCGGCTCTCAACGGCACGGGACGGCTCTCGCCGGCCGTACGGGAGAAAGCCAGGGAGACTGCGCGCAGAATGGGATATCGACCCAACGCCACCGCCCGGCAACTGCGTGCGGGGCGGGCCCGGCTGATCGGCTACGTCGTGGGGGAGTTCGCAGGAACCCCGTGGACGTATCTGGAGTCGCCGTACTTCGCCCAGTTGACCAGCGCTACGGCGGCTGCGGCGCTCAAACACGGCTACGCCCTGGTGATGCTGCCCGCGGGATCGCTGCAGAGCGAGTGGGCCGACCTGCCGCTCGAAGCGGTGATCGTTGCCGATCCGGTTGCCGACGACCGGGTGCTGGATGATCTGCTCGCCGCCCGTATCCCCGTCTTCAGCGACGGATCGGTGGACGGCAGACCTGGCGCGCACTGGGTGGACGTCGACGCCGAGGAGGCGGTCCGCGAAACTCTGGAGCATCTGGAATCGCAGGGCGCGCGGCGGACGGCGCTGGTGCTGCCCGACAGCACCACCCGCTTCCACCGGGGGGTTCTGACCGCCTACCGGGACTGGTGTGCCGCACACGGCTGCACGGCCCGGGTGACCTACGCCACCGACGTCGGCAACGGCCCGGTGCTCCGGGCGATGGACAGCGCGCTGACGGCCGCCGAGCGGCCCGACGCCCTCTTTGTGGTGGCGGAGCTGAGCCCGCCGCTCGTCCTGGAGGCGGCACGCCGCCACGGCTACGACGTACCCGGAGACCTTCTCGTGGTGTGTGTGAGCGAGGACGGTTCGGCCGAGCACACCGAACCTCCGATCTCGACGCTGAGCCTTCAGCCGCGGGAGGTTGCCGAGGCCGGGATCGAACTTCTCGTCGCCGCCCTGGAGAACGGTGACGAAGGACCCCCGGGCGTGCTCGTGCCGACACGCCTGATGGTCCGGGAGTCCTCGCGTCGGTCGTCCTAGGTTCCGCCTCAGGCGGAGTGCACCAGCGTGCCGCCGACGTAGGTGCGCAGGACCTGGGCCTCGGCGATCTCCTCCGGGGGAAGCGTGAAGATGTCCCGGTCCAGCACCACCAGGTCGGCCAGGTGGCCGGGGAGCAGACTGCCGGTGTCGTCGAGCCCGTTCACATGCGCCGAGCCGGCGGTGTAGGCGGCGACCGCGGTGGCCAGGTCGAGGCGCTGCTCCGGCAGGAAGACCCGCCCGTCGGTGGCCTCGGGCTCCATCCGGTTCACCGCGACATGGATTCCGGCGATCGGGTCGGGGCTGCTGACGGGCCAGTCGCTGCCTGCGGCCAGAGTGGCGCCGGCGCGCAGCAGGGAGCCGAACGGGTACTGCCAGGAGGCCCGTTCGGGGCCGAGGAAGGGGATTGTCAGCTCGTCCATCTGAGGTTCGTGTGCGGCCCAGAGCGGCTGGATGTTGGCGATGGCGCCGAGCCGTGTGAAGCGGTCCAGATCGTCGGGGTGGACCACTTGGAGGTGGGCGAGATGATGGCGGTTGCCGCGTCGCCCATGGGCCTCGACAGCTGCCTCGACCGCGTCCAGGGCTTCGCGCACCCCCCGGTCGCCGAGCGCGTGGAAGTGGACCTGGAAGTCATGGGCGTCGAGTTCGGTGACGTACGAGCGCAGGGCGACGGGGTCGACGAAGCTCAGACCCGAGTTGGCGGTGGCGCAGCCGCACCCGTCGAGGTAGGGGGTGGTCATGGCCGCCGTGAAGTTCTCGGCGATGCCGTCCTGCATGATCTTCACCGCACGGGCCCGGAACCGTCCGTGGCTCAACTGCTCCCGCCGGGACAGCAACTCGGGGATCTGCTCGGCCCCCCGCTCGCGGTCCCACCACAGGGCCCCGGTCACCCGGGCGGTGAGCGTGCCTTCACGGGCGGCTGTCAGATAGGCGTCGGACGGGTCCGCATTGCCGCCGAACACGCCCAGCAGGGCATCTTGCCAGCCGGTGACACCGAGGGAGTGCAGCAGCTTCTGGGCCCGCAGCAGACCGGCGAGGCGGTCCGCCGCCGTGCTCGGCGGCACGATCCGGGAGACCAGGGCAGTGGCGCCCTCCTGCAGCATTCCGGTCGGGGTGCCGTCCGGCTCGCGCTCGATCCGGCCGTCGACAGGATCGGCGGATTCCCGCGTGAGACCGGCCAGTTCGAGCGCCCGGGTGTTGGCCCAGGCGCCGTGGTGGTCGCGGTTGGTGAGAAGAACGGGGCGGTCCGGGATTACGGAGTCGAGGAGCTGCCGGGTGGGCAGTCCGCCGTCGAAGCTCTCCATGGACCAGCCGCTGCCCGTGATCCACGGGCGGTCCGGGTGCGCGTCGGCGTAGGAGCGTATGCGGGTGAGATAGTCCTCGACACCCACGGTGCCGGTCAGATCGCACTCGGCCAGTTCCATTCCGCCGAACACGGCGTGGATGTGGGAGTCCTGGAATCCGGGGAGTAGCAACTTGCCCTGGAGATCGATGACTTCGGTGTCCGGGCCGATCAGTTCGCGCACCTCGTCATGGCCGACGGCGGTGATGCGCTCGCCCGTGACGGCCAGGCTGCTTGCCCGGGTGCGCGCGGGATCGCCGGTGTGGATGGGGCCACGGGTGAAGATCAGATCGGGCTTGGCCATGAGGTGCTCCGAGGTGACTGGGAGGGGGTGTGCCGAACGGTCATGCAACCGAGGTGCCCATCACATGTCAATGCTGTTGTCGTAAGACGTCCGGAGAGAGGACGACCACGGCTCGGCCGACCTGGCCCTTCTCGCCTGCCACGCGCGGGCGCACACGGCGCCGCCGCCACCGCCGCGATCCTCGCGCAACTCGGCCCGGACCGTGCCGGGTCCGGACAACGGCCCGCAGCAGTCCCGGCTCAGGCGCAACGTCCCGGGGAAGCCCCACGGGTGCTGCCGCCCCCTTTCGAGCCGGCATTTTGCCTGGTCAGGAAGGAGGCGGCGGCGTTTGTCGATCAAATATCCCGGAAGATCTCGATCTGCGCGCCCACGGAGTTGAGGCGCTCCGCGAGCTCCTCGTAACCGCGGTTGATCACATACACGTTGCGCAGTACGGACGTGCCCTCCGCCGCCATCATGGCGAGCAGCACCACCACGGCGGGCCGCAGTGCGGGCGGGCACATCATCTCGGCGGCGCGCCACCGGGTCGGGCCCTCGACCAGCACCCGGTGCGGGTCCAGGAGTTGGAGCCTGCCGCCGAGGCGGTTCAGGTCGGTGAGGTAGATGGCCCGGTTGTCGTAGACCCAGTCGTGGATGAGGGTCTGGCCGTGGGCCGAGGCGGCTATCGCCGCGAAGAAGGGCACATTGTCGATGTTGAGCCCGGGGAACGGCATGGGGTGGATCTTGTCGATCGGCGCCTCCAGTTTGGAGGGCCGGACCGTGAGGTCGACCAGCCGGGTACGGCCGTTGTCGGCGGCGTACTCCGTCGTACGGTCGCAGTCGACGCCCATCTCCTCAAGGACCGCGAGCTCGATCTCGAGGAACTCGATCGGCACCCGGCGGATCGTCAGCCGGGACTCCGTCACCACGGCGGCGGCGAGGAGGCTCATCGCCTCGACCGGGTCCTCGGAGGGGGAGTAGTCGACGTCCACATCTATGTGCGGGACGCCGTGCACGGTCAGTGTGGTCGTGCCGATGCCGTCCACGCGTATGCCCAGTGCCTCCAGGAAGAAGCAGAGGTCCTGGACCATGTAGTTGGAGGACGCGTTGCGGATGACGGTCGTGCCGTCGTGCCGGGCGGCGGCCAGCAGCGCGTTCTCGGTGACGGTGTCGCCGCGCTCGGTCAGCACTATGGGGCGGCCGGGGGTGACCGAGTGGTCGACCTGGGCGTGGTAGATGCCCTCGGTCGCGGCGATCTCCAGACCGAAGCGGCGCAGCGCGATCATGTGCGGCTCGATGGTCCGCGTACCGAGGTCGCAGCCGCCCGCGTACGGGAGCTTGAAGCGGTCCATGCGGTGCAGCAGCGGGCCGAGGAACATGATGATGGAACGGGTCCGGCGGGCGGCGTCCGCGTCGATGGCGTCCATGTTCAGCCGGGCGGGCGGGACGATCTCCAGATCGGTTCCCTCGTTGATCCACCGGGCCCGCACGCCGATGGAGTTCAGCACCTCCAGGAGGCGGTAGACCTCTTCGATCCGGGCCACGCGGCGCAGCACCGTACGGCCCTTGTTGAGCAACGAGGCGCAGAGCAGTGCCACGCACGCGTTCTTGCTCGTCTTGACGTCGATGGAGCCCGAGAGCCGGCGGCCGCCGACCACCCGCAGGTGCATGGGCCCGGCGTAGCCGAGCGACACGATCTCGCTGTCGAGTGCCTCACCGATGCGCGCGATCATCTCAAGGCTGATGTTTTGATTGCCGCGCTCGATGCGGTTCACGGCGCTCTGGCTGGTGGCGAGCGCCTCGGCGAGCTGACTCTGTGTCCAGCCCCGATGCTGACGGGCGTCGCGGATGAGCTTGCCGATGCGTACGAGGTAATCGTCTGACATGACGAAAGGTTATCTCAGATATGAGATGGGACCTGTGTCGGGGTGTGGTGTTCGGGTGACGCTCGGGCGTGTCGGCGCGGCAGTTGCAGGTCAGGCCTGTATGAAAAGCGCGGGTCCGGTGCGGGCCGTGCGTTCCATGGTCCACCCGGAGCGCCGCGAGCGCGCGCGGTGTGCGTCCGTACGGGTACGGACGTCGTCTCTTGGCCGTCGTGTCCCGGCCGTCGCCGTACGGCCGTCGTCTTCCGGCGGTCGTCTTCCGGCGGTCAGTCCTCGAAGCCGCCGCTGCGCAGGATGCTGTCGATGCGGGCGCGATGCGCCGCCTCCCATGCGTCGAGGGATTCGCCGGCCTCCTTGGCCGCCTTCGTCCGCGCGTCGAGGAGCACCTGCTCGTGCCCGGCGCGGGGAACGACCACGATGCCCTCTTCGTCCGCCACCACGATGTCGCCGGCGTCCACGTCCACCCCTCCGCACCGCACAGGGCCGTTGAGCGGGCCGACGGCCTTCTTGGTTCCGGGGATCGGGATGACGCCCCTGGCGAAGACGGGGAAGCCCATCTCGCGCACCTCGGCGAGGTCGCGGATCACGCCGTCGGTCACGAACGCGGCGATGCCCCGGCGTTGGGCGACGGCACAGACGTTGCCGCCCGCGAGCGCGTAGTCCACGTCACCCGACTCGACGACGATGACGGTGCCGGGCCCCGCGCGATGGATGGCCGCGTGCAGCATGAGGTTGTCGCCCGGGGGACACCGCACGGTGAACGCCGGGCCGACGACTCGCGGGACCGAGGACCACAGCGGCCGGATGCCGATGTCCATGACCTGCCCGCGCCCCAGGAGATCGGCGAGGGTGGTCGGGGAGATGTTCTTGAACTCGCTCACGTCGTTCATGTTCCTCCGTCGTCCGGGTCCGCACGTCAGGTGTCGTACTGGCCGTCCCAGGGAGCGTAGAAGCCGAGGTGGTCGGGGTAGAGCTCGACCCACTCGTCCTCGTCCTCGTCCTCGTCGCACTCGTCCTCGCCGCCGTCGTGGCGTTCGACGACCAGCCCGAAGAGCACGCCGTCGACCGTCAGCCGGAAGGGCCGGATCGCGATGTCCCCGTACTCGCGCCCGGGAAGACCGTCGAGGAGCGCTGTCATCCGTGACTGTGCCCGCGCCATGACGGAGTTCTCGCCAGGAGGGCGTTGCAGCTGCTCGGCCCATGTGCCCGCGCACCGGATGTCCGAGTCGATGTGCCGGCCCTCGTGGTCGAACCGGTGGAGGACGGTGTAGAGGCGCTTGTGCTCCTCCCAGCCGTCGTCGACCGTGAACCCGTCCGGGAAGGCGTAGGTGATCGAGGCCAGGAACTGTCCGCCTGCGTACCGCCCGATGGTGTCGGTGCGGTAGTCCGGCTCGTGGGCGATGGGGATGATCGCTGGGACTGCCATGGCGAAACCATAGATACGGCATCGGACTTGCCCGCAGCCGGGGCGGCGGATCCGGCCACGGCCGGCCGGATCCGCCGACGGTTCTCAGGCGTTGACCGGACCGCGCGGCTCGCGCCACATGGCCCACAGTGTCGGCCCGTCCTGCGGCAGCCGGACCTCCTGGCGCACGGTGAAGCCGAAGTGTTCGTAGAAGGGGAGGTTGGAGGCCTTGGAGGACTCCAGGTAGGCGGGCAGGCCCGCCGCGTCGGCCTTGGCCAGCCCCGAGCGCAGCAGGGCGGCCCCCTGGCCCTGTCCCTGGGCGGCGGGGTCGGCGCCGATCAACGCCAGGTACCAGTGCGGTTCCTCGGGCGTGTGCTTGGCGGCCGTCTCGACGGTGTCCTTGAACAGCCCGGCCCGGTCGCCGAGTATGTTCAGCAGCTCCTGGATGGTCTCCGCGTCCGGAACGGCCTTGGCCTGCGCCTCCGGCGGCACCCAGAAGGCCGCCGCGGACTCGGTGCGCTCGCACACGCTGCTGTGGACGTACTGCCGGGTGAAGATCGTGGTGAAGTAACTGACCAGCGACGCCTGGCGCGAGGAGTCGTCGGGGAAGAACGAGCGCATCATCGGGTCGTCGTCGAAGGCGAGGGCCAGGGAACGGCTGATCTGCGGGGCGTCGTCGACCGTTGCCGTTTTCGGCGTATTCGTTATCGGCATACGGACATTCTGCATTTGGTGATCTTCGACGGCGAAGCGGGGTGGCGAGTGACAGGGCGGTGAAGGGCGGGGTGGTGGTCCTGAGGGGGAAGCCGATGGTGACGCGGATGCGCGAGCTGTACTACTACGACTACGCGAACGACTTCGGGCTCAGCGGCTTCGCCGGCGCGCTGTGCTCCCGGGCGACGCTCCGCACCGACGCACCCGTGGTGCTCGCCCTCGCCGGGGCGTGGTCACCACCGTGGACCCGGACCTGGGCTTCCGCCTGTTCCTGGGGATGCTCTTCACGTACGACGTCCCCGTGACCGATGCCCAGCGCGTCCGCTACCAGGCGCTCGCCGAACAGCTCGGATACAGCGCGGACCACCTCGACGACCAGCTGCCCCGTCGACCGGACTGATCCGCCCGGCCACCGCCCCCACGCGCTGCCGCGGGATCGCGCAAGGCGCTGATGCAGCCTTGCTACCGGCGGTAATCTGCGGGCCCGTCCGCGGCATGAGGGAGTGGCATGGGGGAGTGGCACAGGTGCCGTCACGGGATTCGACCCTGTCGCCGAGCACGAGAAGGCCCGCGCTGCGCCGGGTGCCGCGCCCCTCCGGCTGGTCCGGCTGCTGAGCGACGTCGCCGACCGGGGCGCGGCCTCCGGCATCCCGGTGTGGTCGGTGGGCGACGTAGGCGTGCACCTCGCGGCCGTGAGACCGGCGGCCGCAGGCCGTGGCTCGCCACGCGGCTCGGCGGGCTCATCGCCACCCCCCGACCCGCGGCGCGGGAGATCGGTGGCGCCCGCGCATGACCGTGCGACGGTGATGTACTAGAGTTATCTCGACATCGAGATATATGCCGAAGGCGCACCGCAGTCCGCCAGTCGGTAAGGGTTACCTAACTAATCCTTACCTTAGCGGATGGTCGAGGGGCCGTAGGCGGCACCACGCGGCGCCCGCCGTAATGAGGCGCGGCGCGGAGTACGCGCACATTGATGAAGGAGACTGTCGTGTCGGCGAACAGCTTCGACGCCCGCAGCACGCTGCGCGTGGGCGACGAGTCGTACGAGATCTTCAAGCTGGACAAGGTCGAGGGCTCCGCGCGCCTCCCTTACAGCCTGAAGGTGCTGCTGGAGAATCTGCTCCGCACCGAGGACGGCGCGAACATCACCGCCGATCACATCCGGGCGCTCGGTGGCTGGGACTCCCAGGCACAGCCCAGCCAGGAGATCCAGTTCACGCCGGCCCGCGTGATCATGCAGGACTTCACCGGTGTGCCGTGTGTCGTGGACCTCGCCACCATGCGTGAGGCCGTCAAGGAGCTGGGCGGCGACCCGGACAAGATCAACCCCCTCGCCCCGGCCGAGCTGGTCATCGACCACTCCGTCATCGCCGACAAGTTCGGCACCAACGACGCGTTCGCGCAGAACGTCGAGCTGGAGTACGGCCGCAACAAGGAGCGCTACCAGTTCCTGCGCTGGGGCCAGACCGCCTTCGACGAGTTCAAGGTCGTCCCCCCGGGCACCGGCATCGTCCACCAGGTCAACATCGAGCACCTGGCCCGTACGGTCATGGTCCGGGGCGGCCAGGCGTACCCCGACACCCTCGTCGGCACCGACTCGCACACCACCATGGTCAACGGCCTCGGCGTGCTGGGCTGGGGCGTCGGTGGCATCGAGGCCGAGGCCGCGATGCTCGGCCAGCCGGTCTCCATGCTCATCCCGCGCGTCGTCGGCTTCAAGCTGACCGGCGAGCTCCCGGCCGGCACCACCGCCACCGACCTGGTGCTGACCATCACCGAGATGCTCCGCAAGCACGGTGTCGTCGGCAAGTTCGTCGAGTTCTACGGTGAGGGCGTCGCCGCCACCTCCCTCGCGAACCGCGCCACCATCGGCAACATGTCGCCGGAGTTCGGCTCCACCGCCGCGATCTTCCCGATCGATGACGAGACGCTGAAGTACCTGCGTCTGACCGGCCGTGACGAGCAGCAGGTCGCGCTCGTCGAGGCGTACGCCAAGGAGCAGGGCCTCTGGCTCGACCCGGCCGCCGAGCCGGACTTCTCCGAGAAGCTGGAGCTGGACCTGTCGACGGTCGTCCCGTCGATCGCCGGCCCGAAGCGCCCGCAGGACCGCATCATCCTCGCGAACGCCAAGGCGCAGTTCGCCCAGGACGTGCGCAACTACGTCTCGGACGACGAGGAGTCGGGCAAGGAGTCCTTCCCGGCCTCCGACTCCCCGGCCGCCCACAACGGCGTCCCGTCGAACCCGACCACGGTCACGGCCCCCGACGGCACGACGTACGAGATCGACCACGGCGCCGTCACCGTCGCCGCGATCACCTCCTGCACCAACACCTCGAACCCCTACGTCATGGTCGCCGCGGCGCTCGTGGCGAAGAAGGCGGTCGAGAAGGGCCTGACCCGCAAGCCGTGGGTCAAGACCACCCTCGCCCCGGGCTCCAAGGTCGTCACCGACTACTTCGACAAGGCGGGCCTGACCCCGTACCTCGACAAGGTCGGCTTCAACCTCGTCGGCTACGGCTGCACCACCTGCATCGGCAACTCCGGCCCGCTGCCGGAGGAGGTCTCCAAGGCGGTCAACGAGCACGACCTGGCCGTGACCTCGGTGCTCTCCGGCAACCGCAACTTCGAGGGCCGGATCAACCCCGACGTCAAGATGAACTACCTGGCGTCCCCGCCGCTGGTCGTCGCGTACGCCATCGCCGGTTCGATGAAGGTGGACATCACCAAGGACGCCCTGGGCATCGACCAGGACGGCAAGCCGGTCTACCTCACCGACATCTGGCCCACCGAGGCCGAGGTGAACGACGTCGTCGCCAACTCCATCGGCGAGGACATGTTCAACAAGTCCTACCGGGACGTCTTCGCGGGCGACGCCCAGTGGCAGGCGCTGTCGATCCCGACCGGCAACACCTTCGAGTGGGACCCGCAGTCCACCTACGTGCGCAAGCCCCCGTACTTCGAGGGCATGACGATGGAGACGACCCCGGTCGCCGACATCACCGGCGCCCGGGTGCTCGCCAAGCTGGGCGACTCGGTCACCACCGACCACATCTCCCCGGCCGGTGCGATCAAGGCCGACACCCCGGCCGGCAAGTACCTCACGGAGCACGGCGTCGAGCGCCGTGACTTCAACTCCTACGGCTCGCGCCGAGGCAACCACGAGGTCATGATCCGCGGCACCTTCGCGAACATCCGCCTGCGCAACCAGATCGCCCCGGGCACCGAGGGTGGCTTCACCCGCGACTTCACCCGGTCCGATGAAGGTGCGCCGGTGTCGTTCATCTACGACGCCTCGCAGAACTACCAGGCCGCCGGCACCCCGCTGGTCATCCTGGCGGGCAAGGAGTACGGCTCCGGCTCGTCCCGCGACTGGGCCGCCAAGGGCACCGCGCTCCTCGGCGTCAAGGCCGTCATCGCCGAGTCCTACGAGCGCATCCACCGCTCGAACCTCATCGGCATGGGCGTCCTCCCGCTCCAGTTCCCGGAGGGCGCGACCGCCGAGTCCCTCGGCCTGACCGGCGAGGAGTCCTTCTCCTTCACCGGCGTGACCGAGCTGAACAACGGCACCACGCCGCGCACGGTCAAGGTGACCACCGACACCGGTGTGGAGTTCGACGCGGTCGTCCGCATCGACACCCCTGGTGAGGCGGACTACTACCGCAACGGCGGCATCATGCAGTACGTGCTCCGCAACCTGATCCGCAAGTAGTCGCGAGGCAGGCAGCAGAGCCGAAGGGCCGCACCCCGGAATCCCGGAGTGCGGCCCTTCGCGCGTCTTCCGAACCGGTCCCTGCCGCTTGATGCTCTGCACGAAGGCCGCCCGACTCGCGGTTCGCAGGCAGGGTCAGGACCGGGCTGTCGGCCGGCTTGGGGGCACGCGCCGGACCGGGAATCGCGGGATGCGCCACCCGTAGGTGGCTACCGTCGCCCGGTCGTCGAGGGCCGGGCGGCGGTAAACGAGTTGACGGGCGGCGCGGGCCGGCGTTCGTATGGCCGTCGGCCGCCAACCGCCGGCCGGTGTCCCATTCCTGAAGGGTGCTCCAGGGGCGTGCCCGCGGAGGGCCATCCGTGGCACTGGTCGGTCTTCCGGTGGCTCGACGGGAGCAGGTACCACGCCGTGACGAGGTCGACGGCGGCATCTCCCAGCCCCGTGCAGCCGAAGTCGATGGCGCACGCGCGCGGAGTCTTCCGTACGGCCCTGAACGCCGATGACGCGGCCTGGGCGCGGGGCCGGGGCTGGGCGTTGTCGACCGCGCTCGGCGAACTGCGCTACTACCGGGAGTCGAATCCGGCCATGGCGACGATCGCGCGGCACGTCATCCGCGAAGTCCTCGCAGGCGACGGAACGGCCCGTGACGCGGCTCCGACGGCCACGATTCAGGAGTGGGCGCGGATCAGGTCCAGCAGTCCCGGGAAGCGCTTGTCCAGCTCCTTCTTGCGAAGGGTGGCCGCACGGCTGTTGCCCCGGTCCACCTGCCGGACCAGGCCCGCCTCCCGCAGGGTCCTGAAGTGGTGCGTCGTCGTCGATTTGGAGACCGGCAGATCGAAGGACGCGCAGGTGCGGGCCGTGCCCTCCGGCTCATGGAGCAGGGCCACGACGATCCCCCACCGCAGGGGGTCGGAGACAGCGTTCAGGACCGTGCGCAGGTCCATCTCCTCCGGTGCCGGATGGCCTTCCTCGTCTGGCATCGCTGCTCTCCTCTCCTGGACCCGTCCGTGAGCTGTCGGCCTCCATCCTAGGTACGGCTTGCTTCCTACCTGGCGGTGTGCCAATTTGAGGTACGACAGAAATCGTACCTGATCGCCAGTGGCCGGGCCGAGCCTGGAGTTTGTCCCATGAGCACGCAGACCGCGTCGTCCGCCCCGCCGCCCACGCCCGTGGCACAGGAGGGGCCCGGCCGCGCCCCGGCCCTGATCGCCGTGCTCCTCGCCGTGCTCGTCGTGCCCATGCCCATCTCGGGGACCGCGGTCGCGCTCCCCGGGATCGGCGCCTCCACGCACGCCGCACTCGCGCCGCTCCAGTGGGTGGTCAACGCCTTCAACGTGGCCTTCGCCTGCTTCACGCTGGTCTGGGGATCGGTCGCCGACATCATCGGCCGCGTCAGGGCCTTCGCCGCGGGAGTCGCGCTCTACGCCGCCGCCTCGCTCGCCTCCGCCTTCGCCACCGATGTGCTGTGGCTGGACGTGACCGGTCGCGGCCCTGCCGGGTCCGGTCCGTCCGGCTGGGGCATTTGACGGAATGTCGCGGACCACCGGGTCGCCGTACCCGGAAACGGGCCACCGCCCGCCTCATCGTGGGCGCACGGAATGCGATGGTGGTCCAGCGGGTTCGCAGAACTGCGAGCTACGCGGAACGAACGGCACAGAGAGCGGATGACACCCATGGGCGAGCTGATCCTGATCCGGCACGGCGAGACGGAGTGGTCGCGGTCCGGGCAGCACACGAGCTACACCGATCTGCCCCTGACCCCCTTCGGGGAACGGCAGGCGCGTGCGCTGGCGCCCCTGCTCGCCGACCGGCGGATCGCGCTCACCCTCGTCAGCCCCGCCGTACGCGCCCGGCGCACCGCCGAGCTCGCCGGACTCGCCGTACCCCGCATCACACCCGAGCTGCGCGAATGGGACTACGGCGGCTACGAAGGGGTGACCACCGACGAGATCCGCCGCACCCGCCCCGAGTGGAACCTCTGGACCGACGGGGTCGCCCCCGGCCCCGAGGCGCACCCCGGCGAGACCCCGGCCGAGGTCGGGGCCCGCGCCGACCGGGTGCTGGCCGAGGCCGCGGAGGCGGCGGGCCGTGATGCGGACGAGGACATCGCGCTCGTCGCCCATTCCCACTTCCTGCGCGTGCTCACCGCCCGCTACCTCGGCCTGACCCCGGCCGAGGGCACGCTGTTCCAGCTCGCCACGGGCGCTGTCTCCCGGCTCGGCACCGAGCACGGGAAGCCGGTCATCACGGCGTGGAATGTGACATTGCCCGAGAGCCTGTTCCCCCGGGCCGTTCCGGAGACCCCGGAACGGGACTGAGCGGGAGCCACGCGGCCCCGTGGCCACGCCGCCCCGCAGAGCGGACCGATGGCCGGCACCCCGGGGCGGGGTACCGGCCATCGGCCTCGACGCGAGCGGAACGTCGGATCAGGAGAGCAACTCCAGCTCCGCGAGCGTGCCTTCACCGGCGAACACCAGGCGGTAGTGGGCGTACGAGCCCGGCCGGCTCACGGAGAACACCCTCGTCTGCTTGTCCCAGGCGAACGACTCGGCCGACCGCTTGTCGAGGTCCTGCCACGTGGTGCCGTCCGACGAGCCCTGGAGGACCCAGCCGGCCGGCGCCCCGGCCGCCTTGTCCGATGTCAGTGTGTACCGGACCGCCTCCGTGGCCGCGGAGACCGGCAGGTCCACCGTGGTGACCTTCGCCGAGGTGGCCGACGTGTTGTCGAACAGGGCGCCGCCGCCCTTCAGCACGTCCGTTTGCGGCGACGCCACCTTGTCGTCCGTGGTGATCGAGGTCGGCGCCGCGTCCTTGCCGGTGCCCCACGACGACGGCTTCGGGCCCATGTCGAAGTCCAGCACACCGCCCTTGGCCAGCAGGTCGTGCGGCAGCGAAGTCGAGCTCCACTTCTTGCCGTTGACCCTCAGGCCCTGCACATAGATGTTCTTCGCGCTGTTCTTCGGCGCCCTGACGACCAGGTCGTGGCCGTTCTCCAGATGGACCGTGGTCTTCTTGAAGAGCGGGGAGCCGATCGCGTACTCGCCACTGCCCATGACCAGCGGGTAGAAGCCGAGCGAGGAGAAGAGGTACCAGGCCGACTGCTCGCCGTTGTCCTCGTCGCCGTGGTAGCCCTGCCCGATGTCGCTGCCCGTGTAGAGCCGGCTCAGGACCTCGCGGACCTTCTCCTGTGCCTTCCAGGGCTGCGAGGCCGCGTCGTACATATATGTGACATGGTGCGCGACCTGGTTGCTGTGGCCGTACTGCCCCATCCGTACGTCACGCGCCTCCGTCATCTCGTGGATGACACCGCCGTACGAACCGACGAACTCGGGGCGGGCCGTCTCCGGAGTGGCGAAGTACGTGTCGAGCTTCTTCGCGAGGCCGTCCCGGCCGCCGTACAGGTTCGCCAGACCGTGGCTGTCCTGCGGGGCCGTGAACGCGTACCCCCAGCCGTTCGTCTCCGTGTAGTCGTAACCCCAGACCCGGGGGTCGTACTTCTCCGACGGGAGCCGCCAGTCGCCCTCGGCGTCCTTGCCCTGGAAGAAGCCGGCCTTGTCGTCGAAGAGCTGGACGTAGTTGCGGGAGCGGTTCAGGAAGTACTCGGACTCCTCCTTGTACCGGGCCTTCTTCGTCTTCTTGTAGAGAGCCCGGCCCATCTGCGCGATGCCGTAGTCGTTGAGGTAGCCCTCCAGCGACCAGGACAGGCCCTCGTGCGTCGAGGTGTCGGCGTAGCCGACGAACGGGGACGTCGCCATGCCCTTGCGGCCGACGCCCGAGGACGGCGGGACCACCGTGGCGTTCTTCAGCGCCGCGTCGTACGCCGCCTCCGCGTCGAACTTCACGCCCTTGACGTAGGCGTCCGCGAACGCGACGTCCGAGGAGGTGCCGGTCATCAGGTCGGAGTAGCCGGGAGACGACCAGCGGGAGATCCAGCCGCCGTCCTTGTACTGCTGGACGAAGCCGTCCACCATCTCGCCGGCCTTGTCCGGAGTGAGGAGGGAGTACGCGGGCCACGTCGTCCGGTAGGTGTCCCAGAAGCCGTTGTTGACGTACACCTTGCCGTCGACGATCTTCGCTCCGGTGTGGGTCGGGGTGTCGGAGCCGACCTGCGGGGAGAAGGGGCTGGCGTACTTGTCCTTGCCGCCGACCTTCTCGAAGCCCGAGTTCGGATACAGGTACAGCCGGTACAGGCTGGAGTAGAGGGTGGTCAGCTGATCGGCCGTGGCACCCTCGACCTCCACCTTGCCCAGGATGTCGTCCCAGGCCCGCTGCGCCCGGTCCTCGACGCGGCCGAAGGAGCGCGAGGCGGGGATCTCGGCGGCGAGGTTCCGCTTCGCCTGGTCGATGCTGATCAGCGAGGTGGCCAGCCGCAGGCCGACCGTGCGGTCCTTGCCGGCGTCGAAGCGGAGGTAGCCCGTGACGTCGTCGCCACCGCCGCCGGACAGCTTGCCGCTCGCGGTGACCGGGGCGTCGAAGACGCCGTACACGAAGAGGCGGGTGGCGCCGGTCGAGCCGCCGCTCTTGACGTCGGAGAAGCCGGTGAAGGAGCTGGTCCCCGGGTCGAGGGTGAGCCCGCCGTCGTTGGAGACGTTGTCGAAGACGATGCTCGCGTCGTCGCCGGGGTAGGTGAACCGCATCCGGGCCGCGTGGTCGGACGGTGTCATCTCGGCCTTGAGGCCGTTGTCGAATGTCACACCGTAGTAGTGCGGCTTCGCCGTCTCGTTCTCGTGGTGGAACGGCAGCGCACGCGCCGTGCGGGAGGCGTCCGGGGTGCCGACGACCGCCGACGGCATCAGCTGGAAGGTCTGCCGGTCGCCCATCCAGGGGCTCGGCTCATGGCTGGCGCTGAAGGCCTGGAGGGTGGGCAGGTTGTCGTCGTTGTTGCCCCGCGCGTAGTCGTACAGCCAGCTCGTGGATCCGGCGTTGGTGACCGGGGTCCAGAAGTTGAAGCCGTTCGGGACCGCGGTGGCGGGGAAGTTGTTGCCCCGGGAGAAACCACCGCTGGAGTTGGTGCCGCGGACCGTCGACGCGTAGTCGGAGAGGTGGGAGCGGAGCTTCTCGGGCGCCTTCGGGGCGATCTCGATGTCGTCGATCCAGCCCTGGAACTTCGCCGTTCCCTTGGGGGAGTCGTACGCCACCAGGATCCGGTCCACGGTCTTGCCCGCCGCGACCGTGCCGATCGTCGACTCGACCTTGTTCCACTGGTTGACGTACAGCCGCTTGGCATCGGCCTGGCCCTGCGGGGTCAGCAGGCCGCCGTTGCTGTCGGTGGCCCGCAGATCGCTCAGATACGTGCCGTCCGTGAACGCCAGGTCCACCGCGACATGCGTCGCCGGGTAGGAGAGGTCGGTCTCGCCCATCTGGGGATAGACCAGATAGGACAGTGAGGTGTCACGGGTGACAGCCGTGTTCACATCGAAGACCTTGTTGTACGAGTACGCCCGGCCGTCCGCCTTGTGCGTACCGGCGTACCGCAGGGCCTTCTTCCCGGTGAAGCCCGCGCCCGCCTTCGCGGTGGGGGAGCCGGAGGGGCCGCGATCGGCCTGGCTGCGCATCTCGGCGGGGGCCGGGACCGAGGTGTCGCCGTCGGAGAACTGGACGTCGGCGAGCTGGGTGGCGTCGGAGGCGCCGTTGTTCTTCGTGATCTGGAGGCGGTAGTGCTGGTATGCCGTGTCAGATGTGAAATCGTACGACTTCGTCTGGAACCGCTCGGCGAAGGTCTGACCGGTCCGGGAGTCGAGGTCCTTCCAGTCCTTGCCGTCGGTGGAGCCCTGCAGGGTCCAGTCCTTCGGGTCGCGCTCGTCGTGGTCATTGGCCGAAGTCAGCGCGTATGTCACGACCTTGACCGGTTCGTCGAGATCGAACTCGGCCCAGCCGGTGGGTTGGAAGGCCAGCCACTTGGTGCCGGGCTCCCCGTCGATCAGGTTCTCCTTCACCTCCCCGCCGCCGGTGTTCTCGCCGCTGGCGCGGACGTCTGTCACCTTGTCGGTGATATTGCCCGGTATTCCTGCGGAGAAGCCGCCATCGACACCCGATGACCGCTTCTTTCCATCGGGACCCTCTTCCACGGTGTTGCGCCAGTCCGGCTGCTTTTCATCCGCTTCGAAGGACGAGCTGAATGTCCGGTCCCCCGAGGGGGTCCGGCCCTTGTCGCGCGTGCCGGCCGACTGTGCGGCGGCTGCGGTGGGGGCGGTCACGACCAGAACCAGTGAAGCCGCGATCAGTGCGGCCGTACGGCTTTGTCTCTTGCGAGAACCATGTCGGGGCTGCATGTCGAGCTATTCCTCCCGGGGAAGTGCACCTGGACAACGTTGTCAGAGAGATGCGCAAGGTCCAGTAGGGAGCCAAGTGCCGGGGTGTGTCAAGGGTGTTGGGTGTGAATGGCAAGCCGAATCGACCGGAATGCGGAAATCGTTACACCCGGACCGGGAGCATGCGGGGGCCATGTATCTGCGAGGTCTCAACTCGGGAAAGACTGCTGCTCAAACTCGCATTCGATCTTGCTCAGTCGGCCGTGAGTGGACTATACCTGTCGGCGTCTGCACAGCCGTTTCGGCGACGCGGGCAAGGGGGACAAGGGGGAACGGCCGAGGACGGCACGACGGGTGCATCCGATGCCTGATCCCCCTGAGCCCCCCACTGCACATGGCTAGCCTGAAATCAGCACTACCCAAGCGCAACTGACCGCGGTGGCGGGGCCCTTCGCCTGAGGCGAATATCGACGGGCGACCGGTACACACCGCCTGAGTCCTGGAGAAGGCGAGGACTTGAGCATGGGATCCACCTCCGCCCACAAGAATGAGGGCCTTGGCCGTCGCGATGTGATCAAGCGATCGGCCGCACTCGGCCTGATCAGCGTTCCGACGATGGGCTTCCTGTCGGCGTGCGCGAGCAGCGACAGCAGCGGCGACAAGAAGGTCGAGAAGGGCAAGGCCACCAAGGCCAACCCGCTCGGCGTCAACGAGACGGCCCCGCTCGAGGTGGTCATCTTCGACGGCGGCTTCGGCCAGCAGTACGCGATCGACGCGGAGAAGAAGTACAACGCGGCGTTCCCGAAGGCCCCGAAGGTCAAGCACGTCGCGACCCAGAAGATCCAGTCGCAGCTGCAGCCCCGCTTCAACGGTGGCACCCCGCCGGACCTGATCGACAACTCCGGCGCCGAGCAGATGGACATGGGTGTCCTGGTCGGCAAGAAGCAGCTGCTCGACCTCACGCCGCTGATGGACGCCCCGTCCATCGACGACCCGAGCAAGAAGGTCCGCGACACGCTGCGCCCCGGTGTCCTGGAGATGGGTCAGTTCGACGGCGACCCGGTCTGGATCATGTACTACGCGTACACCGTGTACGGCGTCTGGTACTCGCAGACCGCGCTCGAGAAGCTCGACGCGCAGTACCCCGAGACCTGGGACGACATGCTCGCCCTCTGCGCGAAGGCGAAGAAGCAGGGCATCGCGGGCTGGACGTACGCCGGTAAGTACCCGTACTACCTGCCGTTCTCGCTCTACCCGTTCATCGCCAAGATCGGTGGCCGGGAGGTTCTCGACAAGATCGACAACCTGGAGCCGAACGCCTGGAAGGACCCCGCGGTCAAGGCGGCGTTCGAGGCGTACTACGAGCTGTACAAGAAGGGGTACATCCTCAAGGGCACCCCCGGTCTGACCCACATCCAGTCGCAGACCGAGTGGACCAAGGGCAAGGCGCTCTTCATCCCGAACGGTTCGTGGGTGGAGAACGAGGCCGCGCCGACCACGCCCAAGGACTTCAAGATGATGGTCGCGCCGCCGTCCGGCCTGGACGCGTCCGACAAGCTGCCGTTCGGCACCATCTGGGCCTCCGGCGGCGAGCCCTTCATCGTCCCGGCCAACGCGAAGAACCCCGAGGGCGGCATGGAGCAGCTGCGCATCATGCTCTCCGAGGAGTCCTCGAAGAACTTCACCAAGCAGGTCAAGTCCCTCAGTGCCTTCAACGGCGGCACCGACGGTCTGACCCTGTCGACCGCCATGCAGTCCGGCGTCGACTCGCTGAAGAAGGCCGGCGACAACGTGGTGAACCCGCGTCTGCAGGACTGGTACGTGAAGCTCCAGAAGGAGCAGATCGGTGTCGCCGGTATCGGCGAGATGATGGCCGGCCGCGCGACCCCGGCGGAAGCCATCAAGAAGATCCAGGCCTTCGCCGACGCGGCGGCCAAGGACCAGTCCATCAAGCACTACAAGCACCAGTGAGCAACCGTCACCAGCGGCGGCACCCGCGGAAAGATCGGGGTCGGTAAACGATGCAGCACGGCAAGTACCGTTTCATCGTGGGATTCTTGGTAGTCCCACTCGCGCTGTACGCGGTCTTCGTCATTTGGCCGTTCATCCAGTCCATCTACTACTCGTTCACGGACTGGACCGGCCTGAGCCCGGACTTCAAGATGGTCGGGTTCAGCAACTACACGAGGATGCTGAAGGACGACATCTTCTGGAAGTCGTTGCAGCACAGCGTGTTGCTTGTGCTGCTGCTGCCGTTGGTGACGCTGGGCCTGGCGCTCTTCTTCGCCTTCATGCTCAATGTCGGGGGCCGGCGGCGCAAGAACGCCGCGGTCTCCGGCGTGCGCGGCTCGGGTTTCTACAAGATCGCCTATTTCTTCCCGCAGGTGCTCTCGATCGTCATCGTGGCCCTGCTCTTCCAGTTCGCGTTCAACCCCACCAGCGGGATGCTGAATTCGACACTGAAGACGATCGGTCTGGGTTCCATTCAGCCGGACTGGCTGGGCGACCCGAGTCTCGCGCTGGTCTGCGTCATGTCGGTGCTGGTCTGGTCGACGGTCGGATTCTTCGTCGTCCTGTTCTCGGCCGGAATGGCGTCCATCCCGAAGGACTTCTACGAGGCGGCGCTCCTCGACGGCGCCAACCGCTTCACCACGTTCTTCCGGATCACCCTTCCGCTGCTCTGGGACACGGTGCAGTCGGGCTGGGTCTACATGGGGATCCTGGCCCTCGGCGTCGAGGCGTTCACCGCCGTGCAGGTCATGACCGTGGGCCCCGGTGGTCCCGACTACTCCACCACGGTCCTGCCGCTGTACGTGTACCAGACGGCCTTCCGCGACGGGCAGGCCGGCTACGCGACGACGATCGGTGTCGGACTGCTCATCGTCACCTTGGCCTTCGCCGCCATCGTGATGCGACTGGGCCGGCGCGATCGGCTGGAGTTCTGATGCTGCGATTCCCGGGAGACGATCCCCGGACCCCCAGCAGGCACCACAGGTCGGCCTCCGTGTCCGGCTCGACAGTACGAGGTGAGTACACGTGAAGACGACTGACACCCCTCCTGCGGCCCCGGCCGCGGACCCGGCCCCGGTGGCCAAGGCGCCCGCACCGGCCGCCAAGGAGAAGAGCAGTGAGGGCCAGGTCCTCAACGTCTTCTCGCACGGTGTGCTGATCATCTGGGCGATCCTGGTCGTCATGCCGCTGCTGTGGGCGGTGATGGCGTCCTTCAAGACGGACGACTCGATCCTGTCGACGCCGTGGGCGCTGCCCGACAAGCTGCACTTCGAGAACTGGTCGCGCGCCTGGAGCCAGGCGCACATGAGCGACTACTTCTTCAACACCGTCGTGGTGGTGGGCTGTTCGCTCGTCGGCACCCTGCTGCTGGGGTCGATGGCGGCGTACGTACTGGCGCGGTTCGACTTTCCCGGCAACCGCTTCATCTACTACCTGTTCATCGGCGGGATGAGCTTCCCGATCATCCTGGCGCTGGTCCCGCTGTTCTTCGTCATGAACAACATGGGACTGCTGAACACGCGGCACGGACTGATCCTGGTCTACATCGCGTACTCGCTGCCGTTCACCGTCTTCTTCCTCACCTCGTTCTTCCGGACGCTGCCGAGCTCGGTGGCGGAAGCGGCGATGCTCGACGGGGCCTCGCACACCCGGACGTTCTTCCAGGTGATGCTGCCGATGGCGAAGCCCGGCCTGATCAGCGTCGGTATCTTCAACTTCCTGGGGCAGTGGAACCAGTACATGCTGCCAACGGTGCTCAACACCGACCCGAAGTACCGGGTGCTCTCCCAGGGCCTGGTCGAACTGGCCACCAGCCAGGGGTACAAGGGTGACTGGTCCGGTCTCTTCGCCGGTCTGGTGATGGCGATGCTGCCGGTCCTCGCGGCCTACATCATCTTCCAGCGCCAGGTCGTCGCCGGGCTCACCGCGGGTGCGGTGAAGTAGCGGCCCGCACCGTCCCCCTACCCACGAACCGCCCGCCGGCCATGAGCCGGCGGGCGGTTCGCGTGTACGGGACGGCCGTCCCAGGTGCTCATCCGAGGCTTCGGTCGCTCAAGGTCTTGACGGGGAGTACCGCAAAACGCTCAGCTTAGAGTTCACATGTTAGAGAAAACGGCAGGAGTGAGAGAGTCGATGGAGACTCCGGGGTCGCAGACATCTCTGCATCGCGCCAACCTTGAGCGGGTCGTGCGCGCGGTACGCATGGCCGGTTCGCTCACCCAGGCGGAGATCGCACGGAGCACCGGCCTGTCAGCGGCCACCGTCTCCAATATCGTTCGTGAATTGAAGGGCGGCGGCACGGTCGAGGTCACCCCCACCTCGGCGGGCGGCCGCCGGGCCCGCAGCGTCTCGCTCAGCGGCGACGCGGGCATCGTGATCGGGGTCGACTTCGGTCATACGCATCTGCGGGTGGCGGTCGGCAACCTCGCCCACCAGGTGCTGGCCGAGGAGGCCGAGCCGCTGGACGTCGACGCCTCCTCCG
Source organism: Streptomyces sp. NPDC058240 (assembly GCF_042882135.1). Lineage (NCBI taxonomy): Bacteria > Bacillati > Actinomycetota > Actinomycetes > Kitasatosporales > Streptomycetaceae > Streptomyces > Streptomyces sp. NPDC058240. The sequence goes on along the minus strand of NZ_JBHVWT010000012.1, from coordinate 110,354 downwards.
CGCAGGGGTTCGGGCGGGCGGAGCAGCTGGTCAGGCGGCTGATCGAGACGACCGGGATCAGTCCGGACAAGGTGATCGGGGTGGGCCTCGGTGTTCCCGGCCCGATCGACGTGGAGTCCGGGACGCTGGGCTCCACGTCGATCCTGCCGGGCTGGACGGGCATCAACCCCAGCAAGGAGCTCGCCGGCCGGCTCGGTGTGCCGGTGTACGTCGACAACGACGCCAACCTCGGCGCGCTCGGCGAGCTGGTCTGGGGGAGCGGCCGGGGGGTCAAGGACCTCGCCTACATCAAGGTCGCCAGCGGTGTCGGCGCCGGCCTGGTGATCGACGGGCGCATCTACCGGGGGCCGGGCGGCACGGCCGGCGAGATCGGGCACATCACGCTCGACGAATCGGGCCCGGTGTGCCGCTGCGGCAACCGCGGGTGCCTGGAGACCTTCACGGCCGCCCGGTACGTGCTGCCGCTGCTCCAGCCCAGCCACGGGTCCGATCTCACCATGGAGCGGGTGGTCCAGCTGGCCCGCGACGGCGATCCGGGCTGCCGCCGGGTGATCGGGGACGTCGGGCGGCACATCGGCAGCGGGGTCGCCAATCTCTGCAATCTGCTCAACCCCAGCCGCGTGATCCTCGGCGGATCGCTCGCCGAGGCGGGCGAGTTGGTGCTCTCACCGATCCGTGACTCGGTCTCCCGCTACGCCATTCCGAGCGCCGCCCGGCAGCTCTCGGTGCTGCCCGGGGCGCTGGGCGGCCGGGCCGAAGTGCTGGGCGCACTGGCCCTCGTGCTCAGCGAGATGGGGGATTCAACCCTTTTGGAAAGCACCTTGCCGAAAGCCACTCCTGCCTTCACTTAGATAACGGATGGCACCGTTGTCATCTCGTTAAGGATTTACTCCTTGACGCTGGCGTCGCGGCCGAGTTGACTTCCAGCCACCTCGGCCGCGACGTCGCGGCCTCGTCAGGGAGGCAACCCGTAATGAACGCAACGACGCGACGCATCGTCATAGGCACGGCCGCACTCTCCATGGCCGTCTCCCTCGCGGCGTGTGGCAAGGCCGGCGACGACAAGGACTCCGGCAGCGGCGGCGACAGCAAGACCATCGGCCTGCTCCTTCCGGAGAACAAGACCACGCGCTACGAGACCTTCGACCGCCCCATCATGGAGGCGAAGATCAAGGCGCTGTGCTCCGACTGCGACGTCAAGTACAACAACGCCGCGCAGGACAGCGAGACCCAGAAGAAGCAGTTCGACGCGCTCGTCACGCAGGGCGTGAAGGTCATCATCCTGGACACCGTCGACTACAAGGCCGCGAAGTCCTGGGTCCAGCAGGCCGCGAAGAAGGACGTCAAGGTCGTCGCGTACGACCGTCTGGCCGAGGGCCCGATCTCCGCCTACGTCTCGTACGACAACGAGAAGATCGGCCAGCTCCAGGGCGAGGCGCTGGTCAAGGCGCTCGGCGCCAAGGCCAAGGACAGCAACGTTGTCATGATCAACGGCTCGCCGACCGACCCGAACGCCCCCTTCTTCAAGAGGGGCGCGCACAGCGTCCTCGACAAGCAGGTCAAGAAGGTCGTCTACGAGCAGGACATCCCGGACTGGTCGGCCGACGAGGCCAACAAGAAGATGGGAGCGGCCATCGACTCCCTGGGCAAGGACGGCTTCCAGGGCGTCTACTCCGCCAACGACGGCATGGCCGGCGGCATCATCACGGCCCTGAAGAAGCAGGGTGTGAAGATCCCGGTCGGCGGTCAGGACTCCGAGCTCGCCGGTCTGCAGCGCATCCTCACGGGCGAGCAGGCCTTCTCGATCTACAAGCAGATCAAGCCGGAGGCCGAGACCACTGCCGAGATCGCTGTCAGGCTGCTCAAGGGCGAGAAGATCGACGACCTGGCCCCGGTCAAGGTCGACAGCATCTCCGGCGAGTTCAAGGGCACCCCGTCGAAGCTCTACGACGCCTCGGTCGTGACCAAGGACAACATCGCGTCCACGATCGTCGCGGACAAGGTCTACAAGGTCGAGGACATCTGCACCGCCCAGTACAAGGCGGCCTGCGACGCCGCCGGCATCAAGTAGTCACCCGCCGGCAGGCGTCCCCCCGGTCCGGTCCGGCACCCGCCCCGTCACATGCCCCGCAGCAGGGGCGGGCGCCGGACTTCTCACCGGTTCCGGACTTCTCACGGACCCCGGACCCCCGGTTCCGCACCTCGGCGCGCGGTCGTCCCCGGGCGACGGCGTTTCGAGGGCCCCCGGTCGCCCCGGTGGTCCGGCGACCGGCTCCGCCCCTGTGCTCAGCAGTACCATCCCCGCCGGTCAGGCGGCGAAGGAGATGATTCACGTGTCCGCTACGCCCGTGCTGGCGTTGCGCGGAATCTCCAAGCGGTTCGGCGCCGTCCAGGCGCTCACCGATGTAGACCTGGAGATTCGCTCCGGCGAAGTGGTCGCCCTGGTCGGCGACAACGGCGCCGGCAAGTCGACCCTCGTCAAGACCATTTCGGGTGTCCACCCGATCGACGAAGGCGCCATCGAGTGGGAGGGCGAAGCGGTCCGCATCAACCGGCCGAACGACGCCCAGGAGCTCGGGGTCGCCACCGTCTACCAGGACTTGGCGCTCTGCGACAACCTCGATGTCGTCGCCAACCTCTTCCTCGGCAGCGAACTGCGCAAGGCCTCCGTCCTCGACGAGATCGGGATGGAGAAGCGCGCCAAGGAACTGCTCGACACGCTGTCCATCCGGATACCCAGCGTCCGTATCCCGGTCGCCTCGCTCTCCGGCGGCCAGCGCCAGGTCGTGGCCATCGCCCGCGCCCTGATCGGTGACCCCAAGGTCGTCATCCTCGACGAGCCGACCGCCGCCCTCGGCGTCGAGCAGACCGCCCAGGTCCTCGACCTCGTCGAGCGGCTGCGCGAGCGCGGCCACGGCGTCATCCTCATCAGCCACAACATGGCCGACGTGCGCGCCGTCGCCGACAAGGTGGCGGTGCTGCGGCTGGGCCGCAACAACGGAGTCTTCGACGTGGCGACCACGTCCCACGAGGAGATCATCTCCGCGATCACCGGTGCCACGGACAACGCCGTCACGCGCCGCCAGGCCCGTTCAGCCACGAAGGAGGACGCGAAGTGAGCGACCTCGCCAAGACCCCCGAGACCGCCGCCGGCAAGCCTGCCGCGGCGACACCTGCGGCCGAGCCGTCGGCGGCCCCCGTCCCCGCGGTGGACCCGCGCCTGCTCGTCCGCGAGGAGGGCTTCAAGGGCTACTGGTCCGAGTTCACCCGCAAGGTGCGCGGCGGCGAGCTCGGCTCACTGCCGGTCCTCGTCGGCCTGATCGTCATCGCGATCGTCTTCCAGCTCCAGAACAGCAACTTCCTCTCCGCCAGCTCCATCGCCAACGTCGCCGTCTACAGCTCCGGCCTCGGCATCATGGCGGTCGGCATCGTCTTCGTGCTGCTGCTCGGCGAGATCGACCTGTCCGTCGGCTCGGTCGCCGGTGTCGGCGCGGCCGTCTGGGCCGTGCTCAACGTCAACCACGGCTGGAACGACTGGTCGGCGGTCCTCGTCGCGGTGCTCTCCGGCATGGTGCTCGGCGCGCTGCACGGCTTCTTCTTCGCCAAGATCGGGGTGCCGGCCTTCGTCGTCACCCTGGCCGGTTTCCTCGGCTGGAGCGGTCTGCAGGAGTGGATGATGGGCGGTGAGGGCTCGATCAACACGCCGTCCGGCAGCATCGTCGAGAACCTCACCAACTACTTCTTCGAGGACAAGGCCGTCGCGTACGGTGTCGCCCTGGTCGCCGTCCTCGCCTACGCCGGGTCGCTCCTGATGGACAGCCGGCGTCGCGGGGCCGCGGGCCTGCCGGCCCGTCCCACCACCGAGGTCCTGCTCCGCACGGGCGTCGTCGCGATCCTGTGCTTCGCCGTCGCGTACGTCCTGAACGAGCCCTCCGGCGCCCGTGGTCTGCCGCTGGCCCTGGTGCTCTTCCTCGCCGTGCTGGTCGTCGCGGACTTCGTGGCCCGCCGGACCACCTTCGGCCGCCAGGTCTTCGCGGTGGGCGGCAACGCGGAGGCCGCGCGCCGCGCCGGTATCAACGTCGACCGGATCCGGATCACCGTCTTCGCGCTCTCCGGAATGCTGGGCGCCTTCGGCGGACTCTTCATTGCCAGCCTCTCCGGCGGCGCCACCAAGAGCGTCGGCGGCGGAAACACTCTGATGCTGGTCATCGCGGCCGCCGTCATCGGCGGCACCAGCCTCTTCGGCGGCCGGGGCAAGGTCTGGTCCGCGCTGCTCGGCATGATCGTGATCCAGTCGATCCAGCAGGGCCTGAACATGATCGGCATGGCCAACGCCATCCAGTACATGATCACCGGCGCGGTGCTGCTGGCCGCCGTGGTCATCGACTCGGTCTCCCGCCGCACCCAGAAGACCGCGGGACGCGCGTAAATACCACGCCGCACGGTCCGGTGCCCGGTGCCCCGAAGCGGGCACCGGGCACTTCCGGGTGCCGGGCACGGGGTGGGACAGCCCACTCCATGCCCGATGCCCACGCGGCCGGACGGAACATTAGACTCATCGGATCGGCATGCTCGACCAGCTCAAGACGCAAGGAGGCACGGGTGGCCCTGCTGACCCGCATCGGTGGACCGCGTGACCTGGACCGGCTCACTCCCGAGCAGCTGGAACAGCTCGCCGAAGAGATCCGGACCTTCCTGGTCGACGCCGTATCGAAGACCGGCGGCCACCTCGGCCCCAACCTGGGCGTGGTCGAGTTGACCATCGCCCTGCACCGGGTCTTCGACTCGCCGAAGGACAAGGTGCTGTTCGACACCGGTCACCAGAGCTATGTGCACAAGCTCCTCACCGGCCGCCAGGACTTCTCGAGGCTCAAGAGCAAGGGCGGCCTCTCCGGCTACCCCTCCCGTGCCGAGTCCGAGCACGACATCATCGAGAACTCGCACGCCTCCACGGTGCTCGGCTGGGCCGACGGCCTCGCCAAGGCCAACGAGGTGCTGGGCAAGGACGACCATGTCGTCGCGGTCATCGGTGACGGCGCCCTCACCGGCGGCATGGCCTGGGAGGCGCTGAACAATATCGCCGCCGCCAAGGACCGCCCGCTCGTCATCGTCGTCAACGACAACGAGCGCTCCTACGCGCCGACCATCGGCGGCCTCGCCAACCACCTCGCGACGCTGCGCACCACCGACGGCTACGAGCGTTTCCTGGCCCGCGGCAAGGACATCCTGGAGCGCACCCCCGTCGTCGGGAGGCCGCTGTACGAGACGCTGCACGGGGCCAAGAAGGGGCTGAAGGACTTCATCGCCCCGCAGGGCATGTTCGAGGACCTCGGCCTGAAGTACGTCGGCCCGATCGACGGCCACGACATGGAGGCCCTGGAGTCGGCGCTCCAGCGCGCCAAGCGCTTCGGCGGACCCGTCATCGTGCACTGTCTCACCGAGAAGGGCCGCGGCTACACCCCCGCCCTGCTCGACGAGGCCGACCGCTTCCACGCCGTCGGCAAGATCCACCCCGACACCGGCCTTCCGGTCGCCACCTCGGGTCTCGACTGGACCTCCGTCTTCGGCGAGGAGATGGTCAAGCTCGGCAAGGAGCGCGAGGACATCGTCGCGATCACCGCGGCCATGCTCCAGCCGGTCGGCCTGACCAAGTTCGAGAAGGCGTTCCCGGACCGGATCTACGACGTCGGCATCGCCGAGCAGCACGGCGCGGTCTCCGCGGCCGGCCTCGCCACCGGCGGACTGCACCCCGTCTTCGCGGTGTACGCCACCTTCCTCAACCGCGCCTTCGACCAGGTCCTGATGGATGTCGCACTGCACAAGTGCGGTGTGACCTTCGTCCTGGACCGGGCCGGAGTCACCGGCACCGACGGCGCCTCGCACAACGGCATGTGGGACATGTCGATCCTGCAGTGCGTGCCCACGCTCCGGATCGCCGCCCCGCGCGACGCCGATCAGGTCCGCGCCCAGCTCCGCGAGGCCGTCGAGGTCGACGACGCACCGACCGTGGTCCGCTTCTCCAAGGGCGCGGTCGGCCCGGCGGTCAAGGCCCTCGGCCGGGTCGGCGGCATGGACGTGCTGCGCGAGCCCGGCACCACCCGGCCGGACGTCCTCCTGGTCTCCGTCGGTGCGCTCGCCCCGATGTGCCTGGAGATCGCCGAACTGCTGGAGGCCCAGGGCATCTCGACGACCGTCGTCGACCCGCGCTGGGTCAAGCCGGTCGACGAGGCCATGGCCCCGCTCGCCGAGCAGCACCGGGTCGTCGTCACCGTCGAGGACAACAGCCGGGCCGGCGGCGTCGGCTCCGCAGTCTCCCAGACACTGCGCGACGCCGGGGTCGACGTACCACTGCGTGACTTCGGAATCCCGCCGCGCTTCCTCGACCACGCCTCCCGCAAGGAGGTCATGGCCGAGATCGGGCTGACCGCGCCGGACATCGCCCGCCAGGTCACCGGCCTCGTGGCCAAGCTGGACGGCCGCTTCGGGAGCGGCGCCGACACCCGCTCCGTGATCGAGCCCGCCCGGGACTGACCTGGGACTTCGCGTTCGGATCAGGCCCAAGGGTCCGCCGCGGCGGACGGCGATACGGCCGATGGGCCGGTCGGGTCACCCTGTACGGGTGGTCCGACCGGCCCATTCGCGTGAAATCGCCTGGTGCGGGGGCCTGCGCTGCCGGTGCGGTCCCAATCATGGCGTACACGACGAGTGCGTGGAGGTACGCCGGTGACCGCCCAGCAGGACACACCACCCAGCAGTGACGGACTGTTCAGGACCAAGACGGTCGAGCAGTCCATCCGCGACACCGAGGAGCCGGAGCACGCTCTCAGGAAGTCCCTCTCCGCCCTGGACCTCACGGTCTTCGGAGTGGGCGTCATCATCGGCACCGGCATCTTCGTCCTCACCGGCAAGGTGGCCAAGGAGACGGCGGGTCCCGCCACCGCCCTCGCCTTCGTGGCCGCGGCCATCGTCTGCGCGCTGGCGGCGCTCTGCTACGCCGAGTTCGCCTCCACCGTCCCGGTCGCCGGCTCCGCCTACACGTTCTCGTACGCCTCGCTCGGCGAACTGGTCGCCTGGATCATCGGCTGGGACCTGGTGCTGGAATTCGCGCTGGGCACGGCGGTGGTGGCGGTCGGCTGGTCCGGCTACGTCCGCTCGCTGCTGGACAACTTCGGCTGGCACATGCCCGATGCGCTCTCCGGAACGGATGTGGCGAAAGGATTCGGCTTCGACATCCTGGCCTTCGCCCTGGTGCTCGTCCTGACCGTGGTGCTGGTGCTCGGCATGAAGCTGTCCGCCCGGGTCACGACCGTCGTGGTCGCCATCAAGGTCGCGGTGGTCCTGATCGTGATCATCGCCGGACTGTTCTTCGTGAAGGCCGCCAACTACTCGCCGTTCATCCCCGAGGCACAGCCGCAGACCTCGGGTTCCGGACTGACCGCACCGCTGGTCCAGCTGATGTTCGGTTACGCGCCCACCAACTTCGGCGTCATGGGCATCTTCACCGCCGCCTCCGTCGTCTTCTTCGCCTTCATCGGTTTCGACGTGGTGGCCACCGCCGCCGAGGAGACGAAGCTTCCGCAACGTGACATGCCACGTGGCATCCTCGCCTCGCTCTTCATCTGCACCGTGCTCTATGTCGCCGTATCGCTGGTGGTCACGGGTATGGAGCACTACACCGAGCTGTCGGTGGAGGCCCCGCTGGCCGATGCCTTCAAGGCCGTCGGCCATCCCGTGTACGCCGGACTCATCAGCTTCGGAGCCGCGATCGGCCTCACCACCGTCTGCCTGATCCTGCTGCTGGGACAGACCCGGGTCTTCTTCGCGATGAGCCGTGACGGACTGCTCCCGCGGTTCTTCTCCAAGACGCACCCGAAGTTCGGCACCCCGTACCGCCCGACCATCCTGCTCGGCGTGATCATCGCGATCGTCGCCGGCTTCACCAGCATCAACGAACTGGCGACGCTGGTGAACATCGGCACACTCTTCGCGTTCGTCGTGGTAGCCCTGGGCGTGATGGTGCTGCGCCGCACCCGCCCCGATCTCAACCGGGCCTTCCGCACCCCGTGGGTACCGCTGCTCCCGATCCTCTCGGTGGCCGCGTCGGTGTGGCTGATGCTCAATCTTCCGGCGGAGACCTGGCTGCGTTTCGCCATCTGGATGGCCATCGGCGTGATCATCTACTTCGCTTACGGGCGTGGGCACAGCAGGATCAACCAGCAGGTATCCGACCGGTGAACGCTCGTCCGGCATGTCCGGGACCGCGGCTAGTATGACCGTATGACTTGGCTGATCACGGGTGGTGCGGGTTTCATCGGGGCGCACGTCGTACGGGCGATGCTCGAAGCCGGCGAGCAGGCGGTGGTGTACGACGACCTGTCGACCGGTGACCCGGCCCGGGTCCCCGCCGGGGTGCCCTTCGTCAAGGGCTCGACCCTCGACCGGGACATGCTGGACCGGACCCTCGCGGAATTCGGCATCGAGGGCGTCGTGCACCTGGCGGCCAAGAAGCAGGTCGCCGAATCCGTCGCCCTCCCGCTCCACTACTACCGGGAGAACGTGCACGGGCTGCAGACCCTGCTGGAGGCGGTCACCGCCGCGGGCGCGCGCCGCTTCCTGTTCTCCTCGTCGGCCGCCGTCTACGGCCTGCCGGACGTGGACCTGGTCACCGAGAGCACACCGTGCGCCCCGATCAATCCGTACGGCGAGACGAAGCTGGCGGGCGAGTGGATGGTCCGCGCGGCGGGCGCCGCGCACGGCATGGCGACGGCCTCCCTGCGGTACTTCAACGTCGCGGGCGCGGCCACCGCGCAGCTCGCCGACACCGGGGTCTTCAATCTCATCCCGATGGTTTTCGAGAAGCTCACGCAGGGCCATGCGCCGATGATCTTCGGCGACGACTACGCCACCCCGGACGGCACGTGCGTCCGCGACTTCATCCACGTCGACGACCTCGCCTCGGCGCACGTCGCCGTGGCGCGGGCGCTGGGAGCACGCGGCGACGGCACCGACCTGACGGTGAACGTCGGCCGGGGCGAAGGTGTTTCGGTGCGCGAGATGATCGCGCTGATCGGCGAGGTCACCGGATACGGACCCGACGCCGAGCCGACCGTGCTGCCCCGCAGGGCCGGGGACCCGGCCAGGGTGGTGGCCTCCGCCGACCGCATGCGCACCGAACTGAACTGGACCGCGCGGCACGACGTGCGCGAAATGGTCGCATCGGCCTGGGAGGGCTGGTGCCTGTACCACCCCGAGGCGCGGCGCTGACGCGGCCGGCAACACCTGAAACACGACGATGCCCCGGGACGTGTTCCCGGGGCATCGCCATGTCACCTGTCACTTGTCACCGGTCCGCGAGCGGACGGTGCGTCAGCCCCCGGTCGCCGGTGACTTCTTCGCCGACTCGGGAATGGTGCCGTCCTTGCGGATCGCCTTCCACAGGTCACCGGCCTGGGGCTCGGCAGCCACCACACGGTTCGGGTCCTGCTTGTCGTACGCCACCGGAAGCATGATGGTCTCCATCGAGCCCGGGTCGACGCCGTTCATCGAACGGGCGAACTCCGCCAGGGACTTGAGCGAAGCCAGCCCCGAGTCGGTGGTCAGCGACTTCGTCGCGGAACTCGCCACCTTGTAGGACTTCGTCGGACTGCTAAGTAGATCCTGGGACTTGACCTCGCTCAGCAGGGCCAGCAGGAACTGCTGCTGGAGACCGATGCGGCCGAGGTCGCTGCCGTCGCCGATGCCGTGCCGGGTCCGGACGTAGGCGAGGGACTGGGTGCCGTCGAGCTTGTGCGATCCCGCGGACAGGTCGAGCCCCGACGACTTGTCGTGGATGGGCTTCTCGACTTCCACGGTGACACCGCCTATGGCGTCGACGAGGTCCTTGAACCCGGCGAAGTTGATCTCCAGGTAGTGATCGATGCGGACCCCGGACATCTTCTCCACGGTCTTGACCACACAGGCCGGGCCGACCTGGGAGTAGACGGAGTTGAACATCACACGGTTCGCCGAGGACACCGCCGAGCCGTCGGTCTTGACGCACTCGGGCCGGGTCACGAGGGTGTCGCGCGGTATGGAGACGGCGACGGCCCTGCTCCGGCCCTCGGGTATGTGCACCACCATCGCGGTGTCGGAGCGCGCGCCGCTGACGTCGCCGCCACCGCCGAGCTCCTTGTTCTCCGCACCGGCCCGCGAGTCGGAACCGAGGACGAGCAGGTTCTGGCCGCTGGTGGGGAGTTTCTGAGGACGGTTGTCCCCGAGCGCCTTGTCGATGTCGACGCCCGTGATGTTCCCGTCGAGCCTGCTGTACAGCCAGTACAGGGTTCCGCCACCGGCCAGTACGAGCACCAGCAGGGTGACGAGCACGCCGCGCCGGATGCGCTGACCACGCGTACGGACCTTGCGGCCCCTGCGGCTCTTGGGCTTGCGACGGGAAGGCAGATCGGAGTCGTCAGACATACACACAGCTCGTCATCGTCTGGGCCCCTGGGTCAGTGGGGGACCACCGAGGCGAGTCGGACCCTCCTGTGCCGTGCGACTGCAGGAGTCACAGAAGGGGGTCGTACGGAAGATCCGCTCGCGGCTCGTGGGGCGCACGCTGAGCGGGTGTCACGGCGGGCGCAATGGCCGCACATTTCTTGATGGATCGGACGCTGGAGCACTATAGACAGATTTCCCGAGCGGAAGGGAGAGTGCATATCTTCTTGGAAGCCGGGAGGGATCTGGAGTCCCGGTTCCACTTCAGAGGGGATCGTCGGGCGCATGGCACGCAGAGGGGAGCGCCGCGGGGGGCGCGGCAAGGCGACGCCTCAGAGCACGGGGGAGCGGCACGCGCCCCGTCCCGGAACTGTCGCGATCGTGGTCGCAACGCCCGGAGATGCCCCCGCTCTGCTGGCGGCGGAGCGCAGCGGTGCGACCGTCGACGTGGTCTGCGCCCAGCCGGGCACGGCGGACGAACGGGCGGCGTTCGAGCGGGCGGTGACGGACTGCGGGAGCCGCGGTGTACGGGTGGACCGCGAGCCCTGGGTCCTCGACGCCGAGGTGGGAAAGATCACACCGCTCGTGCTCGACGCCCTGCGTGAACTGCGCCCGCTGCGGGTGCGCACCCTCGATCCGGATCCGGCGCACGTCTCCTTCGACGCCGAGGCCAAGCGGCCCGTGATGGCCGAGCCCCCGCTGCGGGGCAGTGTGGCGCGTGCCACGGTCGCGGCGGCGCGCAAGTACCAGCTGGAGAGCGGCGCCCCGGTCTTCGTGGACTGCCACCGCGCCGGCACCGATCCGCGACTGGGCGCGGCGGCGTGCACGCGCTACCCCCGGCCCGCACGCTGGATCACCAGGGGCAGGGATGGGCGGCTCTCGGCGTACCTCCCCTCGGCGGCGGGCGTGATCCGCTGGACGGAACAGGCACCCGGCGCCGGTGGGTGGAGCGGTCCCGAGCTGCTGGACGGGCCCGCGCTGCTGCCCGGCCTCACGGTCGTGCAGGACGCCTTCGGCTATGTGCACCTGATCGGACTCCGCCGCAGGAAGGGCGCGGACGGCGCGGAGCACGTCGAGGTCGTCCACGCGACCCAGTACCAGACCGGACGCCCCATCGGCCCGTGGCACTCGGCCGGCAATCCGAACGCCAACGACCGGCGCAAGGCGCGCGAGGTCGGCTTCCCCTCGGCGGTCTTCGACGCCAAGGGCCATCTGCACATCTTCGTGCGGAACTTCGGCCACGGGGTCAGCACCCGACGTCAGGCGCCGGACGGGAAGTGGAGCGCCTGGCAGCATCTGCGAGGGGTCAGCGCCGCCGACGAGCTGGCGGCAGTGACCGGCCGGAGCGGTGCCGAGGTGTGGGCGAGGGGCCGGGATTCCGCGGTCGCCGTGCGCTGGCACCGCGAGACTCCGGACGAGGCCTGGGCCCAGGACACCGCCACCTCCGTGAGTCCGTACCCCGGCACACTCTCGGCGGCCCCCGAGGCGGGCGCGATCCGCTACCGGTACGCGGGGAGCAACGAGGTGTGCGTCGGGATGCCGGGCGCCGCGCCGGTCAGCCTCGGCGGCCCGGACGGCGAGGGCCCGGTCGCCGGGGTCGCCGGTGTGGACATCCAGGGCTGGGGCTGCACGGTGCTGGTGAGGTCGGGGTCCGACGGGACGTGCGCCGTGGGCGCCCATCAGGACGGCCGGCCCGAGACCGGCGTGTGGTGGTTCGACGCGGGCGAGTCCTCGATGGTCCCTCCCGCGGTGGTCATCGACGGGCAGGGGCGGGCGGTGATCGCCGTGGTGGCGACCGACGGCCGGTTGCGGATCGCGCGTCAGGAGCCGGGCGCGAGCGGTCTGGCGTTCAGCTCATGGACCATCATCAGCGCATAAATGGGGCATACGGCCTCATTCCGTGGCATGGCTGCGATTGGTGCAAGGTTTGACAGTTTCGGATTAACTTTGACTTTGTTAGGGTCTGGCCTTGCCTTTATGGGAACCACATACGGCTCAAAGGTGAACCGTACGTGCACATGAGGTGAAAGCCCCCTTGATCACGCGTGTTCGTGCAAGCCGCTGGGGCCGTGTTGCTCATCGGTATGCCAGGGCGAGGGGTCATGGGGAAGCTGTCACTACGAGCCGTGCAGAAGCTGACGTGCAAGAAGCGTGACGCCTGGTGGACGGTCCTGCTGGTCGATCCCGTGGCCACCCGGATGCTGATCGGGATGGCCAAGTTCAAGTTCATCACCCCGAACCGGGTCACCTGGAGCGCGCTCTTCGTCGGCCTCGGCTCCGCCTACTTCTTCCTCAAGGGTGACGCCTGGTCCCTCGCCGTCGGGGCAGGCCTCTACCACCTGAGCTTCATCCTCGACTGCATCGACGGCAAGCTCGCCCGGCTCAAGGGCAACGGCACCGTCTTCGGCGGCTGGCTCGACTACGTCTTCGACCGCATCAGGGTGCTCTTCTGCGCACTCGCCCTCATGGGCGGCCAGTACCTGCGCACCCACAACGAGCTCTACCTGCTCGCCGCCCTGGCCGTCGTCTTCCTGGACATGCTCAGGTACGTCGACGCCCTCCAGATCTACAAGATGCGCATGTCCATGCGCATGAAGATCGAAAAGGTCACCCTGGAACGCAAGGCGGCCGAGGAGCAGCAGGCGAAGCCGGAAGCACGGGACGCCGTCGAGCCCGAGCAGGGGCCCAAGGTGGTCTTCATCGAGGACCTGCTGAGGGAGAACCCCGGCGTCGAGGCCGAGGTGCTCAAGCAGCAGAGCGGCGATGTCGTCGACCTGCACGCCCAGTTCCGGCACCGCTTCCCCTGGTACACCCGATTCCGCCAGGCCCTGCTGCGCAGCCGGATCAGGCCGCACCTCATCAGCGGCATCGAGTTCCAGATGTTCATCTTCATCGTGGCGCCGCTGATCGGGCAGATCCTGTGGACCACCGCGATATCCGCCCTGGCGCTGGGCCTCTTCGAGCTTGTGATCATGTACAAGTTCTGGCTCTCCACCCGGGACTTCACCCGGCTCATGGAGAAGCTCGCCCCCGCACCGTCCACGGCCGGCACCATCGCCGAGAACCTCCACCGCGGCCGTCACCGACGCGGGGCCGAACTCGACGAGGACCGCGGTGCCGTTCTGGTCCAGCACTTCCCCGTCCCCGAACAGGACGACGATCTGGGCTTCCAGCCCTACCCGCAGCCCTATTCGCAGCACGCCCAGGACACAGAGACGCAGCAGCTGAGGGCGCTGCCCTACTGGGTGGAGAACGAAGGTTCCGTACGATGAGTGCCCCTGTCGACCCGTCGGCCTATCTGGTCTCGATCGTCGTCCCCGCCTTCAACGCGAGCGCGACCCTCGGCCGGGCCCTGCGATCGGCGCTCGCCCAGACGCACCGGAACATCGAGGTCATTGTCGTCGACGACGCGTCCGGCGACGGGACCCTCGGCGTGGCCGGGGAGTTCGCCGCCCGCGACAGCCGCGTACGGATCATGGAGCGCCCGCAGAACAGCGGCGGGGTCGGCGCCCCGCGCAACAACGGCATCATGGCCGCCGCTGGGCAGTACGTCATGTTCCTCGACGCGGACGACGAACTGCCGCTCAAGGCCTGTGAGGAACTGCTCGCCTCGGCGGTGAACACCGGCTCGGACGTCACCGCGGGCCGGACGGTGCGGGTCAACCTCAACACCGAGGAGACCACCGTCTGGCAGCCCCAGCTGTACACCGCGGAGCGCACCGTGGCGGGGCTGCGCGCTCTGCCCCAGCTCTTCGACGACCCGATCGCGGCCGGCAAGCTGTACCGGCTGGACTTCCTGCACAACAACGGCGTCCGGTTCCCCGAGGGCGTGTACTACGAGGACACGTACTTCTCGACGCTCGCCAACTACCGGGCCCGCTCGATCACCTTCCTCACCGCCCCCGTGTACCGCTGGATGTGGGAGCGGGAATCCGCGGCGCCCTCCATCACCAACCGCCGCGGCGAGCTGCGCAGCATCCAGGACCGGGTCGCCGTCCACCAGTACACCGATTCCTTCCTGCGACAGGTCGGGGAGCACGAGCTGCTCGCCCACAAGGCGGTGAAGTTCCTCTCCCACGACCTGCATCTGTACGCCCGCGAGCTGCGCTCCGGCGACGAGCGGTACCGCCAGGGCTTCGCCGCCGCCGTCGCGCCGTATCTGCGGTCGCTGGACCTCTCCGTCTACGAGCTGTGCGGCGTCATGGAGCGCGTGCGGGCCTTCTGCCTCATCCACGAGCGGGTGGATCTCGCGCTGTCCGTCTCCGACTACTCGCAGCGTCGCAGCGTGCTCAGCTCCGATCTCGTCGAGCGCGACGGACGTGTCTACTGGTCCGAGTCGCTGCTGCGCCTTCCCCAGGCGAAACGTTTCCTCGATGTCACCGACCTCGACCTCCTGGACAAGCCGCTCGGCGAGGCCCGCCTGTTCAACCAGGCGACCGAGGTGGAGATCAGGGGCAGCGAACTCCACATCTCGGGACACATACTCAACCAGCTCGGACGGTTCTCCTCGGGCGGCAAGGTGGAGCTCAAGGCCGTGCTGCGTCTGCGCAGCACCAAGAGCGACCACGTCTTCCCGGTGAACGCGATCGAGACGGACGACCACCGGGTCCACTACCAGTCGGTCCTCGACCTCGCCTCCAGCGTCGGCGCGGCCACCGGCGACGGGGTCTGGAACCTCTTCGTCCAGGTACGGCACGCGGGCGAGCGGGCGACGACGACACTGGCGGTCCACGGCGTCGACATCGGCCGCGAGCGCTACGACGGCCCCCTCGGGCCGTACGAGATGTACCAGACGGTCAGCGGCAATGTCGCCCTGCGGCCCGAGACGAGCGAGCGCACCGAGCTGGACACCCGCCGGGGTACCCCCTGGCACTGGTGGGCGGGAAGCGAGGATCCCGCACCACTGCCGGACACCGGCACCTACCGTGCGGCCGTCGTCGTGCACTGCCGCAACGACGAGCACCACCTCTTCGAGTTCCTGCACTCCCTGGCGGCACAGAGCCTGTTCCCCGAGACGCAGGTCGTGTTCGTCGACGACGGCTCCACCGACCGTACGGCCCAGCTGCTGGACAACTTCGCCTCCTTCTACCGCAACACGAGCGTGCTGCGGATCCCCGCCCAGGGCATCGGAGCCGCGCATCAGCAGGGTCTCGCCCGGGTCGTGGCGCCCTATGTGCTGTTCGCCCGGGGACGGGACATCCTCGGGGCCGACTGCCTGCGCCAGCTCACCGAATCCGCCGTCCAGCACGACGTCGACGTGGCCGTCGGCAACTACGACACGTTCCCGGGGCCGCGGCGCAATGGCGACGAGCCGTGGAAGCGGTACTTCGGCAAGGGTGCGAAGGGCCTGACCGACATGGTCAGGAAGGCACCCCACATGGTCTTCTCGACCGACCTCGGCAACAAGCTCTTCCGCGTCTCCTTCCTCAACGCCCAGCGGCTGCGCCCGGCGGACGGCGGCCCATTCGCAGAGACCTGGGTGAGCGTGATGGCGCTGCTGGCCGCCCGGAGCTTCAGCCTGGTCGACCGCTACGTGTACTTCGACCGCGACCCCGCGCAGAACGACTCGCTCTTCGACGTCGACTGGAACGACCCGGTCAAGGTCCGGCAACGGCTCCGGCTCAACCGGTACCTGCTCGACTTCGGCGACCGGATCGAGGCGGCGTCGGCCCGGCTGATCCACCGGTTCGTGGTGCGTTCGTACCAGCCCTATCTGCGCAACTACCACCGCATCATGAACCGGCGGGAGATCGCCGAGGTGTTCGGCGAGCTCTGCGACGTCTACTCCAGGATCCCCGAGGAGCTGCTGCTCCAGTACGTCACCCACCCGGTCTCCCGGGTGCAGCACCACGCCGTCCGTACCCGTGACTTCGGGCTCTTCTGCGACCCGTTCGACAGCCCCGAGTACGAACCGCGGGTCCGCCTGGACGAGCAGGGCATGTACCGGCAGCTGGCGAACGACCCGGTGGAGTCCCGGCTGCTGCGCGTGGAGCGGCAGCGGGCCGTGCTCGAAAGCGTCCGCCACCGGGACGGAGAGCTCCAGTTCGAAGGTGTGCTCACCTTGACCGGCGTCGACATCGGGCAGCTGTTCACCAACCGGGTCGAGCTGATCTGCACCGACGGGAAGCGGACCGTCGCAATCCCGGCCGAGCAGGTGTACCGGCGCGACCGCTGGCGCGTCCGCAAGGAGCGCGACTGGTACGGCGGCTGGCGGGCGTCGGCGGACCCCAAGGTCCTGGCCCCGCTTTCCGGCCGCGACCTCACGGTGGCCCTGCGCTTCCACGACGACGACCGCCACGTGGACGCCCCGGTCGGCGCGCGCCTGATGCTGCACCGCTTCAAGGGCATGCGCCGCATCGGCAAGGACCGGCTGTGGCTCAGCGTCCGCGATGACGACTCCGTGGTCCTGCGGTACTTCACCGGCGCCGGCCAGAAGCTGCGCGGCCTGCTGTGGCATCTGCTGCGCCAGGCACGGGCCGCGCTGCCCGGCCGCCCGGGATGGCGCACCCGGCTCGCGTACCTGCTGAGCTATCCGCGACTGCACCGCAAGAACATCTGGATCATCGGCGAACGGGCCGACACGGCGCAGGACAACGCCTACCACCTGTTCCGCTGGATCCGGGAGAACCACCCGAGCCGCAAGGTCTACTACGCCATCGACGGCGACGCCAAGGACCGCGCCAAGGTGGCCCCGTACGGGCACGTCCTCGACCGGACGTCGCGCAGGTACCGGATGTACCTGCTGCACGCCAAGCGGCTCATCGACCCGTACGACCTGGAGGCCTACCTCGGCTTCCCTGAGCTGAGCAAGAGCTCCTTCCTGCGCGGCTACGGAGATCTGCTGAACTACCGGCGGGTCTTCCTCCAGCACGGTGTCACCTACAACGACGTGGCACCCTCCGTGCATCACCAGGTGACCAGCGTGGACCTGCTGCTGACGGTGGGCGAGGCCGAGCGGTCCTACTTCGCCGAGCACTGCGGCTACGGTTACGCGCGGGTCGCCGCGGCCGGCTTCCCCCGGTTCGACGCGCTGAAGCCGGTGCGCTCAGAGCGGCCCAGGATCCTGCTGATGCCCACCTGGCGGCGGGACATCGTGGCGCCCTCCTACGACAAGGCGGCCAAGGCGAAGATCCCGTTCGCGGCGTCGGAGTACTTCCGCTTCTTCTCCACCCTCCTGCGCGACGAGCGACTGCTGACCGTGCTCGAACAGTGCGGAGTGGACCTGGAGTTCATGCCGCACTACGAGATCCGCCCGTATCTGCACCACTTCCGCATCGACCACCCCTCGGTCACCGTGACCGGCGACGGCCGCGATGTGCAGCTGGCGATGCGCGAGTGCTCCCTGCTGGTCACCGACTACTCGTCCGTCTTCTTCGACGTCGCGTACATGGGCACGCCCATCGTGTACACGCCGTTCGACGAGGAGGACTTCTACGGCAACCACTACAAGCGCGGCTACTACGAGTTCGAGCGGGACGGGTTCGGGCCGGTCTGCCGTGACGTCGATTCGACGGTGCGGGAGATCATCGACACCGTGCAGCGGAACTTCGCGGTGGAGCCGCAGTACCGGGCCCGGGTCGACGCGTTCTTCGGCCGCCGTGACACCGGCAACTCGGAGCGCGTGTTCCGTGCCATCGACGCACTGGACGCGTCCGTGGGCAGCAGCCGGACGTCCGACGTACCCGCGGTCCGGCAGACCATGAGCGGTCCGGGCCAGGACATCCGCGACCGGAACTCCCGCAAGGAGTGGGCGTGACGGGGCGCGCGATGCGCAGGGTGTTCCTGGCCGGGGACTCCAGCGTGACCAGCCGTCAGCGGAGCTTCGCGCCGATGGCGGGCTGGGGCCAGGCTCTGCCGCTCTTCATCCATGGTGCCGACATCATCAACTGCGCCCGCGCCGGGGCGAGTTCGCGGAGTTTCGTGGACCGGGGCAGGCTCGCCTGGATTCTGCGCGAGGCCCGGCCGGGCGATCTGGTGCTGTTCTCCTTCGGGCTCATCGACATGAAGCCGGACGAGGGCCGCTACACGGAACCCTTCAAGGAGTACCAGGGCTTCCTCCGCGGCTGCGTGGACGGCGTGCGCGACCGGGGCGCCCATCCGGTCCTGGTCACCAGCCATGAGCGCCGGGTCTTCGACGCCCAGGGCAATCTCCGCCGGCTGCTCGGTGTCTATCCGCTGGCGATGAAGGAGATCGCGGCCGAGAAGTGCGTACCGCTGATCGACCTCAACGAGTGGAGCGTGCGGTGGTGGCGCCGGGCGGGGCCCCGGGGAACGCGTGAGATCTTCCTCCACCTCGACCCCGGGGAGCATCCCAACTATCCCGACGGGGCCGCCGACAACACCCACCTCAGGGCGGCCGGAGCGATCGAGTGCGCGCGCTTCGTCGCCGCCGAGATGCGGGAGCGCTCGATGCTGGAGCCCGGCCGCTTCGCCGATCTCGAACGCGCCCGGTTCCCCGAGGACGGAGTCGAATGGCTCGATGACCGCATGTTCGACGAACTGACGAGAATCCGGACCCTGGAGGTGGTCGAATGAGCGACTGGTATCTGTTGGCGCGCATTCAGGTCGTGCACCCCGAACGCACCGCCGTGTCGGCGGTCCTGGAACTGCACGCCGACGCGGACCCGGTGCTCGCGGTCCTGCCCGGCCAGGAGATCGCGCTGCATCTGAGCGTGGTGCCCACCGGCGGGCCCTACCGTGCGTACGGCTACATATTCGACGACATCGCCGCCGAGCACGCCACGATGACCGATCTCCAGGGCCTGGGACACCTGCCCAACGGTCGTTACGCGACCTACGCCCGCGGAGACGAACAACGCTCCGTGACCGCGGTGCTCAAGGTCGCCGAAGACGCACCGGAAGGGGCGGTCCTGCTGCCCAGGGTGTGCGTCGGTGTGATGTCGTACGCCGGCGAGAAGCTGGTGTCGTCCGCGCAGATCACCGACGCGGGCTACCGGGTGAGGCGGGCCTGGGTGCCGGGCCGCAGCCTGGCCATTCCGCCCGGCGGCTACGCGGTCCTCGGCCCGGACCCCGATGCCGCCGGGGCCGGCCTGCGCGTCGTGGGAGTGGGGCTCGCCCAGTACGGCACGGTCAGCGCGGTGCCGGACGGAAGCATCACCTACACGGGAGTTCCGGGAGCGACCGGGTACGACCGGTTCTCCGTCTGCTACGAGAACCAGGCGGGCCACCGCAACTGGTCCGAGGTGACCGTGTACGCGGGCGACGTCGCCAGCACTCCCGGGCTGCTGCCCGGAGCCCTCACGAGATGAGACGCCGGCGGTTCCTCACCGTGGGAGCCGCGGGAGCCGTGACCGGGGCCTGGGCCCTGGCCGGATGCGACCCGGTGGACGGCACCGGCGGCGGCCGGACGTCGGCACCGGCATACGCACCGCCCCGCTCGCCGGAACCCGTCGGCCGACTGCCCGAGGGTGTGACATATCACCAGCACACCGGCCGGCTGTCGGCCGCGGGCCCCGTGCGCCTTCAGGCGCTGTCCGTCTCGCCGGCCGCACGGGTGCGCGTGGGCGCGGCCCACGGAGCCCGGCTCGACACGGCGGAGACCGTGCGCGCCATGGCGGACCGTGTCCGGGCGGTGGCCGCCGTCAACGGCTCCTTCTTCGACATCGCCACCAGCGCGGTGTTCAGCGGGTACGACGGGGATCCGCTCGGGCTGTACATGGAGAACGGCGCGCTGCTCAGCGAAGCGGCCAACGGCCGTACCGCGCTGGTGCTCGGCGAGGGCGGTGGAGTCGGGCGCATCACCGAATCGCGGTCGGTGAGCGGTGTGGTGGCCTCCGACGGCACCCGCCGGAGGATCGACGGGATCAACCGGATGCCGGGCCGCATCGTCGGATGCGGCGGTGTCGGCGGGGACGTCCTGCGAGGCACCCGGGGCGTGCGGCTCGCTCCCGCCCACAACAAACTGTGCGAGGACCCCGACGAACTGGTCCTGTTCACGCGGCAATGGGGAACCGGCACCGCACGCACCGGCCCCGGCTCGACCGAGGCCGTGCTCGGGCCCGACGGCCGCGTCGCCCTGTTGCGTTCACCCGGCGGCGGCCCGATACCCGCGAGCGGCACCGTCCTGACCGGCATCGGCGAAGGGGCCGCATGGCTGCGCCGCCACGCCCGTACCGGCACCCGGCTGCGGATCACCTCCCGGGTGTACGACGGGACGGGGCACCGGATCCCGGGGGAGGGGCCGACCGTCGTCCAGGCCGGGCCCCGCTTGCTGCGCGACGGAGCCGTCGACATCGACATCGAGGCCAACGGGGTGCCGGCCACCGCCCTGACCCAGCGCCACCCCCGCACCCTGGCAGGGAGCACGGCCGACGGCACACTCCTCCTGGTGACCGTCGACGGCCGTGATCCCGGGGTGAGCATCGGGGCGACCCTGGCAGAGTCCGCCGGACTGATGCGCTCGCTGGGAGCACGGGACGCCATGAACCTCGACGGCGGAGGCTCCACCACGATGGTGGTGAACGGACGGCTCCGCAACCGGCCCAGGAGCGCGGAGGGAGCACCGGTACGGGAACGCGCCGTGGGCGATGCGGTGGTCGTCCTGCCGCTCTGACGCGCACATGTGACATGGCACATGTGCTCGGCTTACGTGCGCACATGTGACACGGCACCTCGCGGGCGTACGTGCGCGCACGTGGCACGGCACATCACGGGCGTACGCCGGACGGGCCGTACGGAGAGTTCTCCGTACGGCCCGCCGTCGCTACCGACCAGGTGGTGTTACGCCGGAACGCTCGCCACGCCCTGCGCGAGGAACTTCGTGCCGTTCACCCGCTCCGAGACGCCCTCACGGTCCAGGTACGGCGTGATGCCGCCCAGGTGGAAGGGCCAGCCCGCGCCGGTGATCAGGCACAGGTCGATGTCCTGGGCCTCGGCGACGACGCCCTCGTCCAGCATCAGACCGATCTCCTGCGCCACCGCGTCCAGGACCCGGTCGCGGACCTGCTCCTCGGACAGGACGACATCGCCCTGCTTGAGAAGGGCGGCGACCTCCGGGTCCAGCTCCGGCCTGCCGGAGTCGTAGACGTAGAAGCCGCGCTTGCCGGCCTTGACGACCGCCGCGAGGTTCTCGGAGACGGTGAACCGGTCCGGGAAGGCGCGGTTCAGGGTCTCGGAGACGTGCAGGCCGATCGCCGGTCCGACCAGCTCGAGGAGGACCAGCGGGGACATCGGCAGACCGAGCGGCTCGATGGCCTTCTCGGCGACCTCGACCGGGGTGCCCTCGTCGATGACGTTCTGGATCTCGCCCATGAAGCGGGTGAGGATGCGGTTGACGACGAACGCCGGGGCGTCCTTCACCAGCACCGCGGTCTTCTTCAGCTTCCGCGCCACACCGAACGCCGTGGCCAGCGAGGCGTCGTCGGTCTGCTCGCCGCGGACGATCTCCAGCAGCGGCAGGATCGCGACCGGGTTGAAGAAGTGGAAGCCGACGACCCGCTCGGGGTGCTTCAGCTTCGACGCCATCTCGGTGACCGAGAGGGACGAGGTGTTGGTGGCGAGGATCGCGTGCGCCGGGGCGACCGCCTCGACCTCCGCGAACACCTGCTGCTTGACGCCGATCTCCTCGAAGACGGCCTCGATGATGAAGTCGGCGTCGGAGAAGCCCTCCGCCTTGTCCAGCACACCGGAGACCAGGGCCTTCAGGCGATTGGCCTTGTCCTGGTTGATCCGGCCCTTGCCGAGCAGCTTCTCGATCTCGGCGTGGACATAGCCCACACCCTTGTCCACGCGCTCCTGGTCGATGTCGGTCAGCACGACCGGCACCTCCAGGCGGCGCAGGAACAGCAGCGCCAGCTGCGAGGCCATCAGACCGGCACCGACGACGCCGACCTTGGTGACCGGACGGGCCAGGTTCTTGTCCGGGGCACCGGCCGGGCGCTTGGCGCGCTTCTGGACCAGGTTGAAGGAGTAGATCCCGGAGCGCAGCTCGCCGCCCATGATCAGGTCCGCGAGGGCCTGGTCCTCGCGGTCGAAGCCGGCGCCCAGGTCGCCGTCCTTCGCGGCGGCGATGATCTCCAGCGCGCGGTACGCGGCCGGGGCGGCGCCGTGCACCTTGGAGTCGGCGATGGCCTTGCCACGCGCGACGGCCTGGTCCCAGGCGTCACCGCGGTCGACCTCGGGACGCTCCACCGCGACCGTGCCGTTCAGCACGTTCGCGGTCCAGATCAGCGACTGCTCCAGGAAGTCCGCGCCCTCGAAGAGCGCGTCGGCGATCCCGAGCTCGAAGACCTGCTTGCCCTTGAGCTGACGGTTCTGGTTCAGCGAGTTCTCGATGATGACCGAGACCGCGCGGTCGGCACCGATCAGGTTGGGAAGCAGCGCGCAGCCGCCCCAGCCCGGCACCAGGCCGAGGAAGACCTCGGGCAGCGAGAAGGCGGGCAGCGCCTTGGAGACGGTGCGGTGCGAGCAGTGCAGACCGACCTCGACACCGCCGCCCATCGCCGCGCCGTTGTAGTACGCGAACGTCGGGACCGCGAGGCCGGTCAGGCGCCGGAAGACGTCGTGGCCTCCCTTGCCGATGGCCAGCGCGTCGTCGTGGTTCTTCAGCAGCTCGACGCCCTTGAGGTCGGCGCCGACCGCGAAGATGAACGGCTTGCCGGTGATGCCGATACCGGTGATCGCACCCTCGGCGGCCTCCTTCTCGACCTGGTCGATGGCGGCGTCCAGGTTCGCCAGCGACTGCGGTCCGAAGGTGGTCGGCTTGGTGTGGTCCAGGCCGTTGTCCAGCGTGATGAGGGCGAAGCGGCCCGCACCGGCCGGCAGGTCCAGGTGACGAACGTGCGCCTGGGTGACTACCTCGCCGGGGAACAGCTCGGCCGCACCCTTCAGAAGCTCAGTGGTGGAGCTCACTTGTTGCCTCCGTCTGCCTTGTCGAAGTGCGGGTTCTCCCAGACGACCGTGGCGCCCATGCCGAAGCCGACGCACATGGTGGTGAGGCCGTAGCGGACCTCCGGCTGCTCCTCGAACTGGCGGGCCAGCTGCGTCATCAGACGCACACCGGAGGAGGCCAGCGGGTGGCCGTAGGCGATGGCGCCGCCGTACTGGTTGACGCGCGCGTCGTCGTCGGCGATGCCGTAGTGGTCGAGGAAGGCGAGCACCTGGACGGCGAACGCCTCGTTGATCTCGAACAGACCGATGTCATCGATCGTCAGCCCGGCCTTGGCCAGGGCCTTCTCGGTCGACGGGATCGGACCGTAGCCCATGACCTCCGGCTCGACGCCCGCGAAGGCGTACGAGACGAGGCGCATCTTGACCGGGAGGCCCAGCTCGCGGGCGACGTCCTCGGCGGCGAGCAGCGAGGCGGTGGCGCCGTCGTTGAGACCGGCGGCGTTGCCGGCGGTGACCCGGCCGTGGGCACGGAACGGGGTCTTCAGACCGGCGAGCGACTCCAGGGTCGTACCCGGGCGCATCGGCTCGTCGGCGGTGACCAGGCCCCAGCCGGTCTCGCCGGCCGAGCCCGCGGCGGAGCCGCCATCGGCTACAGCGGTGCGGCGCACCGAGATCGGCACCAGGTCCTGCTGGATCTTGCCGTTGGCGTACGCCTTGGCGGCCTTCTCCTGCGAGCGGACCGCGTACTCGTCGGCCCGGAGCTTGGTGATCTGCGGGTACCGGTCGTGCAGGTTCTCCGCGGTCATGCCCATGAACAGGGCGGACTCGTCGACCAGCTTCTCCGACACGAAGCGCGGGTTCGGGTCCACGCCCTCGCCCATCGGGTGGCGGCCCATGTGCTCGACACCACCGGCGACGACGACGTCGTACGCACCGAAGGCGATGGAGCCGGCCGTCGACGTGACGGCGGTCAGGGCGCCCGCGCACATGCGGTCGATGGAGTAACCGGGGACGGACTGCGGCAGCCCGGCCAGGATTCCGGCGGTACGGCCCAGCGTCAGGCCCTGGTCGCCGATCTGGGTGGTCGCGGCGATGGCGACCTCGTCGATCTTCGCGGGGTCCAGGCCCGGGTTGCGGCGCAGCAGCTCCCGGATGGCCTTCACGACGAGATCGTCGGCGCGGGTCTCGTGGTAGATGCCCTTCGGGCCCGCTTTGCCGAACGGGGTGCGGACGCCGTCGACGAAGACGACGTCCCGGATGGTACGAGGCACGGTGGCTCTCCTCCAGGGTGCGGGATGGCACTGCTGCGCGGCACGCCCGGAAGCGCGCCGCCACCATCATGCTACTTGCGGGTAACCAGACTGCCCACCCCCCACGTCGGGAGCGGCGAAGGTCACATGCGGGCGGGCCGGGTGCGGGGGGCCGCTCCGTCCGCGGCCACGGCGCCGGTGCACCGGGGCCGGCCCCGGAACGCCGATCGCCGGACGGGCTGAAATCAGCCCGTCCGGCGATCGGGAACACGACGTGGCCGCAGCGCCACAACCTGGCGCGATTACGCCCCTCGGCAAGCCCTCCGGCAGCGGCCCCTCAGGCCGCCGGTGTCAGCGCACGGACCAGCAGCGGTGCCACCTGCTCGATCTGCCAGCGGCGCGCCCCGTACCCGAAGAGTGCGGTCTCGACCGCGTCCGGGGTCGGGTTCTTGGGCGGCTCCCAGCAGACCCGGCGCACCGTGTCCGGGGTGATCAGGTTCTCCTGCGGCATGTGCAGCCGCTCGGCGAGCTCCGACACCGCGGCACGGGCGGCCGAGAGCCGGGCCGCCGCCGCGGGGTCCTTGTCCGCCCACGCACGGGGCGGCGGCGGACCGGCGAGGGTCTGGCCGGGCTGGGGGAGCTCGGCGTCCGGCAGTGCCTTGGCCCGGTCGATGGCCGCCTGCCACTGCTCCAGCTGGCGCCGGCCCATGCGGTGGCCGAACCCGGGCAGCGCGGTCAGCGCCTGCGCGTTCGGCGGGAGCGCGAGTGCCGCCTCGACGATCGCGGCGTCGCCCAGGACCTTGCCGGGCGAGATGTCGCGGCGTTGGGCGACCTGGTCACGAGCGGTCCACAGCTCCCGTACCACCGCCATCTGGCGGCGGCGGCGGACCTTGTGCATGCCGGACGTGCGGCGCCAGGGGTCCTTGCGCGGGGGAGCGGGCGGCGCCGAGGCGATCGCGTCGAACTCCTCGCGGGCCCATTCCAGCTTGCCCTGCCGGTCGAGCTCGCCCTCCAGGGCGTTGCGCAGATCGATCAGCAGCTCGACATCGAGCGCCGCGTAGCGCAGCCAGGGGTCGGGCAGCGGGCGGGTGGACCAGTCGACGGCGGAGTGGCCCTTCTCCAGCGAGTAGCCGAGCACGTTCTCGACCATGGCGCCGAGGCCGACGCGCGGGAAGCCGGCCAGCCGCCCGGCCAGCTCCGTGTCGAAGAGCCCGGTGGGGGTCATCCCTATTTCGCGCAGACAGGGCAGGTCCTGGGTGGCGGCGTGCAGGATCCACTCGCTGCCGCTCAGGACTTCGCCGAGGCCCGACAGGTCGGGGCAGCCGACGGGGTCGATCAGCGCGCTGCCCGCGCCGTCACGGCGCAGCTGCACGAGGTAGGCGCGCTGGCCGTAGCGGTAGCCGGAGGCCCGCTCGGCATCGACGGCCACTGGGCCGGAGCCGGCGGCGAAGGCGGCGATCACCCGGGCGAGGGCGTCGTCGGACGCCACCACCGGGGGAATGCCCTCGCGAGGTTCGAGCAAGGGGGTCGGCGCCGGGGCGACGTCGTCCGGGGGGGCGCCCCCGGTGGTTCGCAGTGAAGTGTCTGCTGCGGTCTCTTGGGCGTCGGTCACGTGTCAAGGGTATCTGTGTATGTACGGCGCCCGTCGACGGAACGTTCCGTCGACGGGCGCCGATGAATGCAAACCAGCCGGTCCGTTCCTGTGCGGACCCGCCGGGGTGCGGGCGTCAGTGGATGATTCCCGTTCGCAGGGCGACGGCGACCATTCCTGCGCGGTCTCCGGTGCCGAGCTTGCGGGCGATTCGGGCGAGATGGCTCTTGACGGTCAGGGCGGACAGGCCCATGGAGACACCGATGGCCTTGTTGGACTGGCCCTCGGCGACGAGGCGGAGGACCTCGACCTCGCGGCCGGACAGTTCGCGGTAGCCGCCCGGGTGGCTCGGGGTGCCGGGGGGCCGGCGGTGCATACGGGCGGCGTTGGCGCCGATGGGGGCGACGCCGGGACGGGTGGGGTGGCCGATATTGGTTCGTGTGCCGGTGACGACATAGCCCTTCACGCCGCCCGCGAGGGCGTTGCGTACGGCGCCGATGTCATCGGCGGCGGAAAGGGCGAGGCCGTTCGGCCAGCCGGCTGCTCGGGTCTCGGACAACAGGGTCAGCCCGGAACCGTCGGGCAGGTGGACGTCGGCTACGCAGATGTCGCGCGGATTGCCGACGCGGGGACGAGCCTCCGCGATGGACGACGCCTCGATGACGTCACGTACTCCGAGTGCCCACAGATGGCGGGTGACGGTGGAACGGACGCGCGGGTCGGCCACGACGACCATGGCCGTCGGCTTGTTCGGGCGGTAGGCGACCAGGCTTGCGGGCTGCTCTAGGAGAACGGACACCAGGCCTCCTGGGGAGTGGCGGGACGGGCCGGCTCGGGGATGAAGCCGGGGCGAACCGTGCTTGAAGGGTCATTGACCTCTTCGGCAGCAGACCCGTGCTCCTTTAGGGGAAGATCGCGAATTGATGAGTAACAATTCGGGCAAATCGGACATGCGATCGATTGTACGAAAAGAACGCCGGTAGCTGCGCGGCGAATATCACGCATAGTTACCGGCGAGGGATAGGTTTCGGCCAGAGGAGAAGTTCAGCGAAGAAGTTCAGCGAAGAAGTTCAGGGAAGAGGCAGGAAAGAAAGTTCGGGAAAGAGGTCGGAGAGGGAGTTCAGGAGACTTGTGGGCCGCGCCGCTGGGGGAGGGTCACCACCGCCGCGTCGGCGGGGCCCGACGGAGGCAGGCCGGCGATCTGGCACAGCAGGTCGCCCCACGCCATGAGATGCGCCCCCGTGTCCGGCACCCCGTCGCGGCCCTCGCGCGGTGTCCACGACGCCCGGATCTCGATCTGGGTCGCCGGCCGTCTCGTGCCCAGCGTGCCGAAGTAGTGCGACCCCGCCCGGGTCACCGTGCCGCCTGCCTCCCCGTACGACAGACCCCGCGCCTCCAGCGCACCGGTCAGCCAGGACCAGCACACCTCCGGCAGCAGTGGGTCGGAAGCCATCTCCGGCTCCAGCTCGGCCCGCACCAGCGTCACCAGGCGGAAGGTGCCCTGCCAGGCGTCGTGCCCGGCCGGGTCATGGAGCAGCACGAGGCGGCCGTCGGCGAGATCGTCCTCGCCGTCGACGACCGCCGCCTCCAGGGCGTACGCGTACGGAGCGAGCCGCTTGGGCGGCCTCATCGACTCCACCTCCAGCTCGGGGCGGAGCCGCGCCGCATGCAACGCGTCCACCGCCGACCGGAACGCGGGCGGGACGGAACCACCCTCCTCGCTGTCCTTGCTGTCAGCGCCATCGGTTTGATCGGAGAACTGTCCCTGAGCCGGAGCCATGCGGGGAAGAGTAGGCGGAACCGGCGCTTCGCGCAGGGAGGGACACCCGGGCGGGCCCGGCTGCTTAGGGCTTCGTGCGAAGATTCCTGGTGTGAGTGCCAACGATCGCCCCATGGGCCAGCAGACGAAGACCTCCGCCGCCCATGAGTCGGCGTTCCTGAAGGCGTGCCGGCGCGAGCCCGTGCCGCACACGCCGGTCTGGTTCATGCGCCAGGCGGGGCGCTCGCTGCCGGAGTACCTGAAGGTGCGCGAAGGCATCCCGATGCTCGACTCCTGCATGATGCCGGAGCTGGTCGCCGAGATCACGATGCAACCCGTCCGCCGTCACAAGGTCGACGCCGCGATCTACTTCAGCGACATCGTCGTACCGCTCAAGGCCATCGGGATCGACCTCGACATCAAGCCCGGTGTCGGCCCGGTTATCGCCGACCCGATCCGTACCCGCGCGGATCTGGCCCGGCTGCGCGACCTCACGCCCGAGGACGTCGGCTACGTCACCGAGGCCATCGGCCTGCTCACCGCCGAGCTGGGCGCCACCCCGCTCATCGGTTTCGCCGGGGCGCCCTTCACTCTCGCCAGCTACCTCGTGGAGGGCGGCCCGTCCCGCAACCACGAGCACACCAAGGCCCTGATGTACGGCGACCCGCAGCTCTGGGCGGATCTGCTGGACCGGCTCGCGGAGATCACCGGCGCCTTCCTCAAGGTGCAGATCGAGGCGGGTGCCTCGGCCGTCCAGCTCTTCGACTCCTGGGTGGGCGCGCTGGCCCCCGCCGACTACCGGCGCTCGGTGCTGCCCGCCTCGGCGAAGGTCTTCGAGGCCGTCGCCCACTACGGCGTCCCGCGCATCCACTTCGGTGTCGGCACCGGCGAACTCCTCGGACTGATGGGCGAGGCGGGCGCGGACGTCGTCGGCGTCGACTGGCGCGTCCCGCTGGACGAGGCCGTACGCCGGGTCGGCCCCGGCAAGGCGCTCCAGGGCAACCTCGACCCCGCGGTGCTGTTCGCACCGACGGCGACGGTGGAGGAGAAGACCCAGGAGGTGCTGGACGCCGCCGCCGGCCTCGAAGGCCATGTCTTCAACCTGGGCCACGGCGTGATGCCGACGATGGACCCGGACGCGCTGAGCCGGCTCGTCGAGTACGTGCACACCAGCACCGAGCGCTGAGCCGCCGGGGCGGGCACTCAGGGCCTGCCCGGCCCTAGGCGGTGCCCGCCCGGCGTACCGTGGTCACCGCCTTGCGGGCCGCCACCAGGACCGGGTCCCAGACCGGCGAGAACGGCGGGGCGTAGCCCAGGTCCAGGGCGGTCATCTGCTCCACCGTCATCCCGGCCGTGAGCGCCACGGCCGCGATGTCCACGCGCTTGGCCGCCCCGTCCCGGCCCACGATCTGCACACCGAGCAGCCGGCCCGTGCGGTACTCCGCGAGCATCTTCACCGTCATGGGCCGCGCCCCCGGGTAGTAGCCCGCCCGGCCCGTCGACTCGATCGTCGCCGTGACGAACCGCAGGCCCACCGCGCGGGCGTCCTTCTCGCGCAGGCCGGTGCGGGCGATCTCCAGATCGCACACCTTGCTCACCGCCGTGCCGACCACGCCCGGGAACGTCCCGTAGCCGCCGCCGACATTGGACCCGATGATCTGGCCGTGCTTGTTGGCATGGGTGCCCAGCGCGATGTGGCGGGTACGTCCCGCCACCAGGTCGAGGACCTCGACGCAGTCGCCGCCCGCCCAGATGTTGTCGTGCCCGACGACCCGCATCGACAGATCGGTCAGCAGCCCGCCGTGGGGGCCCAGCGGCAGGCCGACGGCGCGCGCCAGCGTCGTCTCCGGCTCCACACCGATACCGAGCACCACCACGTCCGCAGGGTAGGAGGCGTCGCCCGTGGCGACCGCGCGGACCCGGCCGTCCGAGCCGGTGCGGATCGCGGTGACCTCGGCCCGGTTGACCGTGGTGATGCCCAGACCGTCCATCGCGTCGTGCACCAGCCGCCCCATGTCGGGGTCGAGCGTCGCCATCGGCTGCTCGCCGCGGTTGAGCACGGTCACGTCGAAGCCGTGCTTCAGCATCGCCTCCGCCATCTCCACGCCGATGTAGCCGGCCCCGACGACGACCGCACGCCTGCTGCCCGGCGCCCGGTCCAGCGACTCCAGCAGCGCCTGTCCGTCGTCCAGCGTCTGCACGCCGTGCACCCCGGGCGCTTCCATGCCGGGCAGCGCCGGACGCACCGGGCGGGCCCCCGTCGCGATCACCAGCTTGTCGAAGCCCGTCCAGTACGCCTCGCCGGTGCCGAGGTCCAGGGCCCGCACCCGCTGCCCGGCGACATCGATCTCCGTGACCTCGGTGCGCATCCTGACGTCGATGTCGCGGGCCCGGTGCTCCTTCGGGGTACGCGCGATGAGCTCGTCCGGCCCCGCGACGTCGCCGCCGACCCAGTACGGGATGCCGCAGGCGGAGTACGAGGTGAAGTTCCCCCGCTCGAAGGCGACGATGCTCAGCTCGTCGGGGCTCTTGAGCCTGCGGGCCTGGGACGCGGCGGACATGCCCGCCGCGTCCCCACCGATGACCACCAGTCGCTCCGCCGTCATGCCTGGTCCCTTCGACACCGAGTCCGAAGGGACCACGCTACGACGCCGGGGGAGCGGGCGAGGACCCGGCGGGCTCGGGCGTCCGGGGCTTTCGGCGTCCGGGCAGCCGGTGGCGCAGCAGCCGCCACAGCAGCAGGAGCACGGCGAGCGCGGCCAGGAACGGGGCCGCGGCGCCCACCGCCATCGCAAGCCACAGCAGCACCGTCACGAACGCGTGCCAGCCGCCGCCGAGCGCGTCCAGGAAGCCGGGGTCGTCGTCACCGCCGTCCTTCGCCGCCGTCTCCGGCTCCGAGAGGTCGAGGGTGATCGTGGCGAGCGTGGTGCGGTCCTCCAGCGACGCCTGCTGGGCGAGCAGCGACTCCAAGGACGCCTGACGGCTGCTCAGTTCGCCTTCCAGCGTGACCACGTCGCTGAGCTTCCCGGCCCGTTCCATCAGCTTCCGTACGCGCGCCACGCTCGCCCGCTGGGTGGCGATCCGGCTCTCCACGTCGACCACCTGGTCGGTGACGTCCTTCGCCGACGAGGTGCGCGACAGCAGCTTTCCGGTGCCCGCGAGTTGCTTCAGCACCGCGTCGTACTCGCCCTGCGGAACGCGCAGCACGAGGTGTGACATGTCGTGTGTGTCGTCGATCCGCTCGGTCTCCTCCTTGGACACCAGACCGCCCGAACTCTCCGCGGCCGAACGGGCGACCGCGGCCGCCTTCGGCACGTTCCTCACCGCCACCGAGAGCGCGGCGGTACGGATGACATGGGTGCCGGAAGGCACGGCATCGGACTTCTTCTGCTGCGACGGCGAACCGCCCGTCCCCTGCTCCGCCTTTCCGGCGGCGGAGTCCGCGGCGCCCCGCTCGTCCGCGCCGATCGCCCTCTTGCTGTCGCCGGAACTCGCGTCGCTCGCACTGTCTCCGGCGCCGCAGCCGCTCAGCGCGAGGAGGCCGGCGACCAGGCCGGCCGCCAGGACCATGCGCGGACGACGGACGGATGAACGGCCAGGATGTCGGTAGGTCTGCATGACTGCCCCCCAAGGCGGGTCGTTGACGATGCCGGTTCGACGTATCGGACACGGGTGCGGGTTGCCGAATGCCGGTTTCGAAGCAGTCACGTTCAGGACTCGGACAGGGTTTGAGAGAGTGGGGGCATGCAGCGTTCACTCAACCGCGCGGTCCCGGGCACCGGACATGTCGTCGTCATCGGCGGAGGCATCGCCGGACTCGCCGCCGCCCACCGGCTCCTCGGGGCCGGACTGCGCGTCACCCTGCTCGAAGCCACCGAGCGGCTCGGCGGCAAGCTCATGACCGGTGAGATCGCCGGGACCCGGGTCGACCTGGGCGCCGAGTCGATGCTCGCCCGGCGCCCGGAGGCGGTCGGGCTGGCACGCGACGTCGGGCTCGGCGAGCGGCTCCAGCCGCCCGCCACGGCCTCCGCGTCGGTCTGGACGCGCGACGCCCTGCGGCCCATGCCCAAGGGCCATGTGATGGGCGTACCGGGCGACCCGGCGGCGCTCGGCGAACTGCTCTCCCCGGAGGGCCTCGCCCGCATCGCGCAGGAGCGCGACCTCACCCCGACCACCGTCGGTGACGACGTCGCCGTCGGCGCGTACGTCGCCGACCGCCTGGGCCGCGAGGTCGTCGACCGGCTCGTGGAGCCGCTGCTCGGCGGTGTGTACGCGGGCGACGCCTACCGGATCTCGATGCGCGCCGCCGTACCGCAGCTCTTCGAGGCGGCCCGGGAGGGCGGCTCGCTGCTCGACGGTGTCCGGCGCATCCAGGAGCGGGCCGCGGCCCGGCAGCAGACCGGACCGGTCTTCCAGGGCATCGACGGCGGCATCGGCACCCTGCCCGGCGCGGTCGCCGACGCCGTGCGCGCGGCGGGCGGGGAGATCCTGACCGCCACCCCCGTCCTCGGCCTGACCCGTACCGCCGAGGGCTGGGACGTCCGCACGGACGCCCGGGTGATCACCGCCGACGGCATCGTGCTCGCCGCCCCGGCCTGGTCCGCCTCCACGCTGCTCGCCGCCGAGTCCCCCGCGGCCTCCGCCGAGCTCGCCGGTGTCGAGTACGCGTCGATGGCGCTCGTCACCATGGCGTTCCGCCGCTCCGACGTCGCCGCCACGACCGCGCTCGACGGCCGTTCCGGCTTCCTCGTCCCCCCGGTCGACGGCCGCACCATCAAGGCGTCCACCTTCTCCTCCCACAAGTGGAACTGGGTCGCCGAATCCGCCCCGGACCTCTTCGTGCTGCGTACCTCCGTCGGCCGCTACGGCGAGGAGGACCACATCCACCGCGAGGACGGCGAGCTCGTCGATGTGTCGCTGCGCGACCTCGCCGAGGCGACCGGACTGACCGCGAAGCCCGTGGACACCGAGGTCACCCGGTGGATCGGCGGACTGCCCCAGTACCCCGTCGGCCATCTCTCCCGGGTCGCCCGGATCCGCGACGAGGTCGGCAAGCTGCCCGCGCTGCGGGTCTGCGGCGCGGTCTACGACGGCGTCGGCATCCCGGCGTGCATCGCGAGCGCCCACCGCGCCGCGGACGAAATCGCGGCCGAGCTCACCGGCGGTTCCGGGGAAGAGATCATCGCCACGTCGACCCTGGTCAAGGGCACACGGAGCGAGGCGGGACAATAGCCGTATGAGTGCGCCTGAGACTGTGAAATCAAGCAAGGGCCCCAACGCGGGTAAGAAGGCCAAGGACCTCAACGAGGTCATCCGCTACACGCTGTGGTCCGTCTTCAAGCTGCGCGACGTCCTGCCCGCGGACCGGGCCGGATACGCCGACGAGGTCCAGGAGCTGTTCGACCAGCTCGCGGCCAAGGACATCACCGTCCGCGGCACCTACGACGTCTCCGGCCTGCGTGCCGACGCCGACGTCATGATCTGGTGGCACGCCGAGACGGCCGACGAGCTGCAGGAGGCGTACAACCTCTTCCGGCGCACCAGGCTGGGCCTGGCGCTGGAGCCGGTCTGGTCGAACATGGCGCTGCACCGCCCCGCCGAGTTCAACAAGTCGCACATCCCGGCGTTCCTGGCCGACGAGACGCCGCGCAACTACATCAGCGTGTACCCCTTCGTGCGCTCCTACGACTGGTACCTGCTGCCCGACGAGGACCGTCGTCGCATGCTCGCGGACCACGGCAAGATGGCCCGCGGCTACCCCGACGTCCGGGCCAACACCGTCGCCTCCTTCTCGCTCGGCGACTACGAGTGGATTCTCGCCTTCGAGGCCGACGAGCTCTACCGCATCGTCGACCTGATGCGTCACCTGCGGGCCTCCGAGGCGCGGATGCACGTCCGCGAGGAGGTCCCGTTCTACACGGGGCGCAGGAAGTCGGTTGCAGACCTGGTGGCCGGGCTCGCGTAGCGAGCGGGCTCCGACCACCCCGACCCGGAAGATCAGACGGCGGGCACCGGCGCGTTCGCGCTGCCCGTCGTTCCAGCGACACCGGGTCCGGCTCCGGGTTTT